>CAZDKX010000049.1:0-11414 GCA_964505935.1 uncultured Syntrophobacteraceae bacterium | reverse complement strand
TGCGGCGGGCAACAACACCCTCGAGGCCGAAGATGATGAGCGCTGCCCAGACAATCGCGAAGCCGATGAATTGGCTGGCGGTGAACGGTTCGTGGTAGATGAGAATTCCAACCAGGAACTGCAGGGTTGGGGCGATGTATTGGAGGATACCCACCAGGGTGAGGGGGATGCGCTGGGCGGCGGCCGCGAACATGACCAGCGGCGCCGTCGTCACCAGCCCGGCGCCTACCAGGAGCGCATCGGTGGCGGTCCCGAGGTGGAGAAAGGCCCCCTCGCCGGTCTTTTCCATATAGATCAGGTACAGCAGGGCCGGCACCAGCAGGAGGCCGGTTTCCAGGGTGAGCCCGCCGACGGATCCCAGCGGGGCAATCTTCTTGACCAGCCCATAGAGCCCAAAAGTGAAGGCCAGCGTCAGCGAAATCCAGGGCAGCGCCCCATAGACCAGGGTCAGATAAAGTACCCCGGTCAAGGCCAGTACCACGGGAACCCATTGCCAGAAGCGCAAGCGTTCACGCAGAAAGACGACCCCCAAAAGCACGCTGATCAGGGGATTAACGAAGTAGCCCAGGCTGGTCTCGATGATGAACCCGGCGTTGACGGCCCACACATAGGTCAACCAGTTGATCCCGATCAACAGCGCCGCAGCGGAGTAGACCAGAAGCACCCGCGAGGATCGTGCAGTAGTGCGGAACGCTGTGTCTTGACGTAAAAGCAGTATCGTCCCACACAGCATGATGCAGGACCAAAGGATGCGGTGGCTCAGCAATTGCGGCGCCGGGACCTGCTGCAGCCATTTCCAATAAACCGGCAGCAGCCCCCAGGCCACGTAGGCGCTGATCGCATACCACGTGCCGTGCGTCATGGACGGCCCTTGTGATAGACGGTCAGCTCCGCACCCCGGAGTGATTCAGTGTTACCATTTGCGATCGCCAGGATGGATCGATCGTGCTTCATCGGTACCCTCTCTCCAGTATGCCCTTGATGGACTGCCGTATTCCTTCTGGCATCACCTTTCCCCTTTTTGCCTTTTGCTCTTTTGGCGGCAGGCGAAAAAGGAGGACTCAAGGTGGGGAAAATAGATCAAAAGTGAGGGAAGGGCAACCCTTTGGCAGGTTCAAATCGAACCAGGGCTTCACTATCTTTCAGCCAATTCCATGCTATACTCAAAAGTAATCCAGGGGAGCCAGGGTTGATGGAAGGACAACCTAAGAGGCTGGTCGCTGGCGTTCTCTCTCAGGTCCTGTGTTTGCCGCCTGGCCTTATCCGGAGTGCAAGGGAGGGGGGGCCCATGGCAAAAGAAGGATTCAAGCGCAAGCTGGCTGCGGTCTTCAGTGCCGATGTCGCCGGTTACAGTCGGCTCATGGGTGAAGATGAAGCAGCAACCCTAACGACCCTCGAAGCCTACAAGGAGGTCCTGTGCGTCCTCATCAAACAGCACCGGGGGCGGGTAGTGTCTTCTCCCGGGGACAATGTCCTGGCCGAGTTTGCCAGTGTCGTCGATGCGGTCCAGTGTGGGGTGGCGGTGCAGAAGGAGATCCAGGCGCGCAACGCCGAGTTGCCCGAGAACCGCAGAATGCTTTTCTGCATCGGGATCAACCTGGGGGATGTGATCGAGGAGGGAGACAGCATCTACGGTGACGGGGTGAACATCGCCGCGCGCCTGGAATCTCTCGCGGACCAGGGCGGGATCTGCGTTTCCAAGACCGCCTTCGAGCACATCGAGGCCAAGCTTCCGTTCGGGTGCGAGTTTCTGGGAGAACAGACGGTCAAGAATATCGCGAAACCGGTAGGCACCTACAAGGTCCTGATGGAACCAAGAGTAACGGTAATAGCCGCGGCTGAGGCCAAGCCAAAGGTTGGTGCAAGGCGCAGGCCCTTGTTGGTGGCCCTCCTTGGCGTCCTGGTCGTGGCATTAGGGGCCTTAGCGTTCTGGTATTTCACCCGTCCCCCTGCCCCACCTCCGTTGGAGAAATCCTCCAAGGACCGGATGGCCTTTCCTTTGCCGGACAAGCCGTCCATCGCCGCCATGCCCTTTGTGAACATGACCGGGGACCAAAGGCAAGATTTCTTCTGCGATGGGTTGAGCGAAAGCCTGATAACGGGCCTCTCCAAGGTGCCGGAACTCTTTGTCATCGCTCGGGAATCCACCTTCAGCTACAAGGGCAAGGGGGTAAAGATCAGTCAGGTGAGCGAGGAGCTTGGGGTGCAGTACGTGCTGGAAGGGAGCGTGCAGAGGGCCGGCGATCGAGTAAAGTGACAAAGTAGAACTCGTCAGTTTGTACATGTACGCAGGACGCGAAGACGAGGCCCGGGCTACCGTCGCGGAGATCCAGCGAATAGCCCCCAATTTCTCTGTCGAAAAGATGGCCAAAGCCCTCCCATACAAGAACGAGGCGACGCGGGATCGCTACATAGAATCCCTGCGGCAGGCGGGACTGAAGTGAGGATAGAGGCTGCGACCGGTTTCCGGCTTACTGACTATAGACATGGCCGCGAGTCATCGGCAGATCATTGTTCAAGCCTTTCGAAAAGAGCACCTGGAATACGCGCAACTCTCCATATTGGGACCCCGCCGAAGCACCGCGCAGGAACAAGCGCCACATGCGGACTAAAGCATCATCAAACATCCGGCGCACTTGCTCAACATTGCGTTCGAAATTGTCCGCCCACCGGTCCAGAGTGCGGGCGTAATGCAAACGCAGATTCTCCACATCGAGGAGAGAGAACCCAGCCATACCCATTTCCCGCGCGATCTCATCGAGAGTGGGCAGGTAATTGTTCGGGAAAATGTATTTCCACATCCAAGGATCGCTGGTTGAGGCCTTGTCCTTGCCGATGGTATGCAGCAGTCCCGGTCCACCCTTCTTCAGCAGTTGATCCACCTTCCGCATGAATACCGGGATGAACTCCTGCCCCACATGTCCAAACATGCCAACGGAGACGATTTTATCGTATTTTCCGGTAACGTTTCGGTAATCCTCGCAAACCACCACAATTCTGTCCTCCAGGCCCAGGTTCCTTATCTTGCTGCGGAAATCTCCTTTGAATTTGTTGACAATGCGCTGGAACTCGTATCGCGACAGCAACTTGAGGAATTGGGCGATAACGAAGGGGTGGCGCGCCATTGGACTCGTCTGACCAACTTGAATGGATTGTCATTGTGCTGTCCGGGGAAAACCGGACTATCAAGAGATAAAAGATACCAGGCTACCTGTGGTTTGGGAAAGTTGAAAATTTAATCCAAAAAAGATTCTGGACCTATTTTACATGTGAATCCATCGTGTTATGGCGATTTATCATAAGTCAGTCGGACAGCAGTGATTTTCCATATCTGAACAGCCAAAGTGACCACTCAAAGGATTTGCAGCGTTCGACTTCAACATGAGAACCAGTTTGGCAGTCAAGACATTTCCGCCTGATGGCCGCCAGACATGTTTTGTCGGACGCTACCTTTGTCCCGATCCGGCAGCGGTGCAATAAGCAGCTGCTCGCAGCACAAGCCTCAACCTCTTCCTGTTGGTCGTTCGAGCACCAGAGGCACATGGCTCTGATTGCCCGCAGAGGTTGCCAGGTCAGCTGACGGTAAATCTTCTTCGGCGACCTACTTCAAACGACTTCCACAGTTGTTCCTACAGTCCGTTGCCCCAAAGCGGCGGGCCGGGATCTTCCCTTCAGTTTCCTGGTTTACCACGCATTCCTCTCTGTCAAATAGCTCCACCTTGATAATCTTGGCGTGAGCGGTGGCCAGCTGGAAATTCGAATCTGCCGAGTTTGCCGATTTCCAGGACGGCTGGTTTTTCGATGATAAAATGGATCTGGTATGACCTCATTCGGAATCCGTTTGCACCACCCTGAATGAGTGCGTATTTTCAGCCTGCTATTCTACGACGGGAGATGACGGTAATAAAGCGTTAACGGAAGGCCAGGACGATCAGAAAATGGTAATAATCTCTGTCGGAGAAGGCCAAGAAGTCTCCGGGATCCTGTCCGTTCCTGAAAGGGAAGTGAAGAAGGGCGTGATTTTGGCGCCTGGTGCCGGTAATGACATGGATCAACCGATGCTCACCTGTCTCGCTGAGAGGAGTAATTGAGGTGAAGATCACGCTGCTCTTGTTGCTCGTTGCGGCCGTATCTTGCGCCACTTCCCCAACAGATTACAGTCAACAGACTGTCGAAAGGGTCGATCTCGACCGTTACATGGGGAAATGGTACGAAATCGCATCCCTCCCCAACTGGTTTCAGAACGGCTGCCATTGCACGATGGCAGAATATGAATTGAGAGCGGACTTTGTTCTTGTCAGGAATAGCTGCCGGAAGGGCTCTACTCAAGGGAACCTTGATGTGGCGACAGGAAAAGCTTATCCCGTTTCTGGCAGCAACAACTCGCGCTTGAAGGTCCAGTTCTTTTGGCCTTTCAAAGGTGACTACTGGGTCCTGGCCCTTGATGACAACTATGAGTATGCAATGGTCGGACATCCCAACAAAAAGTATCTGTGGATTCTTTCGAGGACTCCAGAAATGAGCGAAAGTGTTTACCAACGGTTGGTTGAAAAGGCTGCTCAAAACGGGTACGACGTTTCCAAGATCAAGAAGACGCTCTGCACCGATGGCGGGTAGATATCGCTGGAGTTCTGCCTTGTGGATGAATAGTCCTCGATCGTGGCGACGATGTTTGGTCGCCAGCATTCATCAAACATGCCTCTGGAAGACTTCAGAAAAGGATTGCGTCGATGTGTCAGGAAAAGGATCCCAACCTCTGGGCCTTTATTGCCAACTTGCGAGGGTCACTACCCTGGAATCAGAAGGTCCTCCTTTTGTTTCGCAATAACTGGAAGAAGCTGAGAAGCTTACAAGATTGCTGTGGCCATCCAGGAGAACCGGGTTGCTGACAGCCGCCCGTTGGCCTCGGCGAGGCCGCCCCGGCCGAACATCAGTCAGATTGCTGAGGCTCCACGACCTAAAATGCTCTGAAGAGCGAGAAGGTCAAAGGGGGATTGTATGATTACCACCGAGGCGGTTCAGAAGGTAAAGGAGTTCCATGGGCATATGTGCCCGGGACTGGCGATCGGCATCCGTGCCGCGGAGATTGCCTTGCGTGAAGTTGGGCCTCGTGCCGAAGATGAGGAACTCGTTGCCGTTGTCGAAACCGACATGTGCGGAGTTGATGCCATCCAAGTGCTTACTGGCTGTACCTTTGGTAAAGGAAACCTGATCTTCAAGGACTACGGAAAGAAAGCCTTCAGCTTTTATCGCCGGTCAGACGGTAAAGGAATCCGAGTCGTGGCGGTGCCAAAGGCCTTGTCTGAATTGGATCCTGAACGTGAAGAGTTGATGGCCAAGCTGCGGAACAATACCATCACTTCGGAGGAAAAGAAGCGTTTTGAGAAACTGCAGATCATATTCGCCGAGAAGATCCTGGGAGCTCCCTTGGAGGATTTGTTTGAAATCAAGAATCTGCCGCCACAAGTACCGGCTCCAGCTCGAATTCACAAAAGCATCGTTTGTGAGGTTTGTCTGGAAGAGGTTATGGCAAGCAGGATTCAAGAAGTTGCGGGGAAGAAACTCTGCATCCCTTGTTCTGAAACGCTATGAGTTGCATTTGCAGGGAGGCAGCCTTTGAAAAAGGGAGAGACAGGCATCGTTTACTCGACCGTCCACGGAAGAATGTGCCCAACCTGCAGCAAGCCTATAGCGGAATGTGTGTGCTGCAAAAAAAGGCAATCCCCAAGGGCGACGGCATCGTGAGGGCTGGAAGAGAAACGAAGGGGCGCAAAGGTAAAGGTATCACGGTGATCACCGGGGTTCCTCTTGATGAGCCGGGGTTGAAGGAATTGGCGAGGCAACTCAAAGAAATGTGCGGAGCGGGAGGAACCTTAAAAGACGGTGTCATTGAAATTCAGGGGGATCATCGCGAGGTCTTGCTGGAAGAATTGAAAAGACGCGGTTGGACCGCAGAACTTGTTGGCGGGCAGCAACGACAGCATGCTGGACGAGAAAAACTATTCCGTACGCGGGGTGATCTTCGATCTCTTTCGCACCTTGACCGGTGTCGAGTCTGAATGGCCAGACCTTCCCGTGACATCGGATGCCCTTGGCATTGATCGACGAGTGTGGGATGAAATCATCGCAACGAGGTCGAGACGGCGACTTATGGGAGCGCAGCGCGATCCTTTTGAAATCGTTCGTACACTTGCCCACGAGGTGGACCCGGCGATACCCGAGAGCCAAATCCGCGAGGGCGTGCGAATCAGGAGCCAATGGTTTCGACATGCGTTGCGCAACATTCCGCTGGAGAACATCAATGCGATAAAGTATCTTCGTGCTGCCGGATTGCGACTGGGCTTGATCAGTAACGCCGATGTGATGGAGGTCGCCGCGTGGGAACAGTCCCCGCTTGTGGGATTGTTTGACGTGGAAATATTTTCGTGTGAGGTCGGTTGTGTCAAACCCGACCCAGCCATTTTCCACAGGTGTCTTGAGGGGCTCAAGCTGAAGCCCAGCGAGTGTCTCTTTGCAGGTGACGGTGGCTCAAACGAGCTGATTGGCGCCAAGGAAGTCGGGCTATGGACGGTTTTTGTTTCGGGGGTCATAGCAGAGCACTGGCCTGAACGGGTTCCGGAAAGGATCGAAATTTCAGATTACCACATAACCTTGATGCCTCAAATTCTCACCCTTCTCGGTCTGACTAGCGATTGCAGGAGGCGCTTTTAGAGCGCAAATCAGCAATATCCGTGCATGCCTCTTTCGTCGCGAACTTGACAGACCAGCTGTGTCAATTATACTAATTAAACAGGCTCTATCAATTAGCTGAATTATGAGGATATGAAAATGCTTAAGAAGATTTCCGCCATGAAAGTACGTCAAAGTCTCGGCCAGATCATGAATGAAGTGGCTCTCCGAGGTGACGATTACATCGTCGAGCGGGCAGGGAAACCCCTGGTCGCCATCATTCCCATGGAAAAGTACCAGCGCCTCCAGAAAGACCGGGAAGCAGCGTTTGCGGCGCTGGATGCGATCTGGGGCAAAATGAAAGGAGTCGATACCAAGGAGGTCGAGTCGCTGATAACGGAGGCGGTCGGAAAAACCCGAAAAACCAAAGCACAGCAATGATCAGAGTCGTTATCGATACCAATGTACTGGTGAGCGCCATTCTGGCTCCGAATGGCCCTCCGGCCAAAATCCTTAAGCTCGCGCTCCAGGGCGAATTCGAGCTGATCCTCTCGGCGTCGCTTATCCGCGAAATCCAGGAAGTAATCCGCTATCCCAAAATCATTAAACTCATGAAAAGCCACGGCGTCACTTTGGCTGAGACGGACGATTTTATAGAAAAGCTTGCGGAAGTGGCCATCAAAGTCCCCGACAAGTTGCCGGTCAAGGCCATTCCCGATGATCCCAAAGACGATATGATTTTGGCCTGCGCCGTCGAGGGAAGGGCCGATTGCATTGTTTCTGGAGACAGCCACTTAACCGGTCTTAAGACATTCGAAGGAATTCCGATTCTCTCTCCGGCCATATTCTTAAGGTTCCTTGCCCAAGCCGAAGAAAATTCTTCGCCCTCCAAATAGATGGCGCCAAATTTTGCCCCCGTGGCAAGGCAAAGTGGTCGGTGTGAGTTACGGGGACACCATCACGATCCTGGGCCGTAAGCGATAAGAAGGACCGGAGAAACGCCAATGTTCGAGCGTCGCCACGAACCATTGCTGTCACGTTCCGATTTCTTCTGGCGCCTTTCCAAATGCGCCGCGATCTCTGTTAATTTTATCGTGGTTTCGTTGATCCTTGGCATCCTCGGTTACCGGCGATTTGAGGGCATGTCTTGGCTTGATGCTTTTATGAATGCCGCCATGATCTTGGGCGGGATGGGGCCAGTGCGTGAGCTCCATACCGATGCGGGAAAGTTGTTCGCCGGCACCTATGCGTTGTATTGTGGCCTTGTGGTCATATTATCGGTCGGCTTTTTCGTTGCCCCGATCCCCCACCGATTTTCACACTATTTTCACGTCGATTCTAAATCAGGTGGGGGCGGAAAATGGGATTCGTGGTGCCAATTGTAGAATATAGACCAGAGCGTTCCAAGGAGGGCTTCGATCTCGAAAAATTTGAATTTCGTGGCCTCCATTCGAAAATCCTCATCGGAACAGCAAGTGATCGGTATTCCGGTTGGATCGGGCAGGTCTATTCACCCGACCTTTACACAAACAAGATCTCGCGTCGAACAAACCAAGTCGGAGGGAAGTCTTTTATCGAGGAGGTGTTGCCGGTTAAATCGGTCGAAGAGTATTTTGGACACTTCCGAGTTCTGGAAATCGACTTCACTTTCTACCGGTTGCTCCTTGATCAGGATGGAAAGCCAACACAGAATTTCCAGATTCTTAAATCGCACCGATCCCACGCCAAAAGCGGCGACTGCTTTGTTCTTAAGGTGCCGCAAACGATTTTTGCTCAAAAAGTCAGACGCGAGGGTGGGTACGTCGATAATGAGGCCTATCTTGATCCTGAAACATTCACCCGCCAGTTTTACGACCCAGCGGTAAAGCTTTTGGGGCCAAACCTCAACGGCTTCGTTTTTGAGCAGGAATACCAGCGAGCCAAGGAGCGCAAATCACTCAAGGAGATGGCGTTGGCCCTCGATGCCTTTTTCAGCCTGATCCCAAAGGACAAACGCTACCGCTACGAAGAAGCCTACGCTTTGGCCCACCCATTCGACAAAATGGTGAAGGGAATGTTAAGTCCTGAGACCGTTAAGGACACGGTTGTACTCATGCACGCAGGAATCGATCAAGGTATAAGCGTAAACGTGATCATCAACAACCGAGCCGGTGGAAACGCGCCCATGATTGCACAACTAGCCGCTGAGGGGTTTCTCTCCAAGGGGCACACTCAATAGAGTGTGGGCTAGATCTTTGGTCCAACTGACTCTACACATCTCCCTACTGTGGCGGCTCCTTTTGCAGACAACATTTCTTGTACTTCTTACCACTTCCACAAGGACACGGTTCGTTCCGACCGACTTTGTGAGACTGTATGGGTGGCACTCTAGCCGAGGTTTTATCCTCGGAGTCGGATTCAATTTCTTTCTTGCTGCCTTTCGCAGTGCCCTTATTCAGTTCCTGCCAACGTCGCAGTTGGCGTTGTTCAAATTCTTTGCCCTGTCTATGGCTCGATGACATCTCTCAAATCTCCTGGTTATTAATGAGACTGCTCGCCGAATTTCGGATGCTTCGCTTCTCTTGCCCGGAACGTGATTAATCTCGCCAACTGTTGAGGCCAGGAGGTCCCCAACCACACAGAACCGTTCCTGCCTGGCCCATCTGTACATCCGCTCTCTTCCCTCGTGTAGTCATCTTAACTTCCCTTATAATGTATCACGGACAGATGGAGTCCTGTCCGTAATTTACAATGTTCGCATCAGCATCTCCCTGCAAACTGAGCCGCAGAGAGCTGGCGAGAATGGGGACAACCCCAACTCATCGGGGGTGGTCCAAAGAGGGGACGGGTTCCTCAGGAAGTTCCAGCCCAAACTTGCACCCAACTATCCGGGTGCGGTGCAGATTGCCGGTTGCTTTTAGTGGCATTTCCTTGGGTACTACCTTTTCTACGTATGAAATTGGAACATTAAGATTGTGGCGGATGCTTTCCGGTCAATCTTCAGGAGAGATATTTTGACTTTACCGATTCCCGATGGCAATGCCGACGGTACCTCCAAGGGATCTTCTATGGTGGAAACCACGTAGTACCATTCCACCATCAGGTACTTCGACGACTGTCCCCACGCTCTATTTATGCGCCGCTATCTCTGTCCCGACCACCGGCTGGCAGTCACTGCTCGCCCGAGCGATTATTGGAGCCGCTTTCAGGCCTCCATCACCGTGACAACCTTACTCACCGTTTCCAGCAATGTCGCTGGAGTTAAACTCAGTCCACTTCTTACCGGCGACATTGGCTCAAGGGACTGCTGGCCAAGATCCTTTGCCATCTCGGTCTTGGCCGGGCTGGGAACCCCATGGCCGCTTCCGAACAAGTCCTCGCTCATGGCAGCTACTCGCCCCGTGCTAGAACTTGGCTGCGCCAGCCTTGCAGACAAGACGGTAAGAGGTCGACTGCTGGACCAGTCCCTTGACCATTTCGGGACCGCCTTTGGGGGTCCGGGTGTGAGTTTTAAAGAGGCGCGTGACGAAAGTCACTTCCGGTTTGCGCTCAGTTACGTTCACAACGGGGAGGATCACCGTCAGCGTGTCGGTGAATTGATATGGGACTTTCCGGTATACGGCTGTCACCATGTAACCTAGAACCGTCTCGGAGACGCTGAACTCATCGTCGAAGAGCGCAATCGTAATATTGTCGCAAGTGAAGTAAACCTGCGGCCCCCCCACAAAGCTGTCCATGTCGTAGATGACGGACACACCATCGCCGATGCATTCATAAGCGTTTGCTGGGACAGGCTGGGCCGATGCTGTCGCACTGAGGCTGACCAGCGCGAGGAGCAGAACAAGTATTGTCTTCATTGGTATTTTCCTTTCACAAGGGATATCTGGTGAATGGTGCCCGTTGATAGCTGACTTCTCGCCATCGTCTTGATTTGGTAGTCTAGTTCAAGCATATAGCCCTTGCAATCATTTTCCAAGGGTCTTGGTCCCTCTGTGAGGCATGCAGATTGTAATGATTTCGAGAACCTGTAGAGCTTCCTCTCTTTCAGTTTCTTGCCATTATGGAAACCTTGCCGTTTTTCAAGGTATGCCCTGACTATGGAAATTATGCAGCAATCGTAGAAGGAAAGGCTTCAACCGCTTCCTCGAACCCATGAGAAGGCCCTCTCTCAAATCTTATGTTCCAACTTTCTCATTCAACTCCGCTCAGAGACCACCTAACGCATCGTTCTCCTAGCCTATTCCGGATATCTCACAGTCGGTTCAAATAACTTGGTACTCTCGCCCACTTAGGGGAACTCGCAACATAAGGCAAGGTATTGCCGCCCTTGATTCTCCCCCCAATGGCCCGATCAGGCTGAAATCTGATGATCTCGCCGCAAAAGTTTGCTCTTCAAGTCACTGCATGAACCTCCTGGTAAAGGTTCACACAATAAAGTGACCACAACCTTCACTCGTCATTCCGGTGACCAGTGGAATCCAGAAAGGCTGACTGGAAACCGGCTTCCACCGGAATAACCAATTGTGTTCGGACACCTAATTTCTGTGGCGCTGTACTGGGGATTGACGGAACCAGGGCTTCCCTATCTTCCAGCCATTTTCATGCTATAATCGAAAGTAATCCAGGGGAGCCAAGGTTGAAGGAAAAAAGACAAAAGAGGCTGCTCACTGGAGTTCTCTCTCAGATTCTGTGTTTGCCGCCTGGCCTTATCCGGAGTGCAAGGGAGGGGGTCCCATGGCAACAGAAGGATTCAAGCGCAAGCTGGC
>CAZDKX010000048.1:0-20441 GCA_964505935.1 uncultured Syntrophobacteraceae bacterium | reverse complement strand
GGATTTCGGATGTCGGATGTTGGATGTTGGATTTCGGATTTCGGATTTCGGATGTCGGATGGTGGATGTTGGATAGGGGATGGGGTGGCGGAGGAGTGGGGCCGGGTGGATGCGGCAGTTAGTTGGCTGGATGATAGCCTGAGATAATGGGGAGACGCGCATGGAGAATACGGGGAGGTGTGGATGATGGGACCTTTTGAATGTCTGCAAAAGATGAAGCGGTTTGGAATCCTGGTCATCTTGTTTGTGGTGCTCGCCGGGCTGCCGTCGTGTTCCTGGTTTGAGTCATCAAAACCCGTGGTGGTTCCCCCCAAGGTTATGCCGCCGATGGCTCCCAGGGATTGTGGCCTTCCATATTGTGAAGTGGATCTAAACCGCTCGCTGTGGACTCTTGCTGACCCGATTCTGTACGTGCAGAAGCAGGAGCGAAGGCTGCTGGTGGTTGACGACAAGGTGCTGATCAGGGACTACCCGGTGGCCCTCGGACCTCAGCCGAAAGGAGACAAATGTCTGCGAGGAGATGGTCGGACTCCCGAGGGCGAATTCTTCATTTGCGTCAAGAACCCCTCCAGCAAGTACCACAAAGGGCTTGGTCTGAACTACCCGTCGCCGAGACATGCGGAAGAAGCTTATCGGCTTGGCGCCATTTCACGAAACGACTACACCAGGATCATCCAGGCTAATGAGAGAATGACGCTGCCGCCGGACAACACCTGTCTGGGAGGCGACATTTTCATTCACGGTGGGGGTTTGGGGGATGACTGGACCCTGGGATGTGTCGCGCTCCGTAACAGCGACATCGACGAGCTCTATGAGGTCATTCGGGTTGGCACGCCTGTGAAAATCATGCCCTGAAGGTCAGGAGGCGGGAAGAGGACGTGGAACGACGCATAATGGACCTCGAAGCTCAGGTCCTGGCCCAAAGACAGGCGCAGCAGGACCTGGAGAGGGAGCTGAAAAAGTTCCGGGGGCTTTATGAGCTGGCCATTGCCATGACCAGGGACCAGGGCATGGACGATACGCTGCAGCTGGTCGTCGATCAGTGTTGCCGTCTGCTGCAAACCGACCTGTCCTACCTCACCCTGCAGGATGAAAGCCGGGGGGATTTTTACAAACACACCTCAAGGGGCATCCGCACGAAAGCCTTTCAGGAGATGCGACTGCCGACGGGCATGGGGTTGGCGGGAAGGGTTGCGGAAGCCGGCCGGGGATACATGGTCGAGGATTACCTGGCAGAAACCTCGCTGGATGCCGATTTGCGTGTCATTATTGCCGCCGAGGGGATCGTCTCTGGCATGGCGGCGCCGGTTCAGATGGCTTCGAGGCAGCTTGGCCTGCTCTATGTCTTCAACCGCAGACGGACAGTTTTTTCTCAGTCGGACCTGGAGACCCTGTCTTTGATCGGGAACCTGGCGGCGGTGGAAATTTCGCGCAAAGATTCGGAGGAGTCACTCCGGGAGAGTGAAGAGCGCTTTCGTTTTATGGCCGAAACGACTGGTGATGTCATCTATCGCCTGCGCTACGATTCGATGAGCTACGACTATCTCAGCCCGGGCATCGAGAAGCTTACCGGATACACGACCCAGGAAATCAATTCTCTCGGCTTTTCCAAGCTGGTTGCCAGAATCGACCTTCCAGACCGGGAGAACGTGCAGCCGCAGGTCCTCATCGACGACCGACAGCGCGGGACGGTTGGCGAATACCGGGCGGATTACCTCATCACCACGCGTTCAGGAGAGCAGAAGTGGCTGCGGGACCATTCTTTTCCCTGGTGCGGGCAGGCCGGCAAGGTGGTCGGGTCGGTCGGCATTCTGAGCGATGTCAGCGCGTACAAGAGAGCCGAGGCCCTCGTGCGGGAGCGCACCGAGGAACTGATCGCTTCCGAGGAGAAGTTTCGGACGCTGGTGGAGAACGTACCGCTTGTTGTCTACCGCCTCACGCCCGAGGGCGACATCCTGTTTGTCAATCAATTTGTGGAAGACCTCTTTGGCTATACCCCGGTCGAGATTCTCCGTGATCCGGGGTTGTGGACGGAAACCCTGTATGACAAAGACCGACTTCGTGTGGAAGCACAGCGGGAAAGCATATACCGGGGCGGCCAGGAGCTCATCACGGAGTATCGGGTCAAGCACAAGCAGGGTCATCTCGTTCACGTCATCGATCACGCCATTCCGCTTCGCACTCCTGAAGGCGTGATCAGTGTGGTGGACGGGATCATCATGGATATCACCTGGAAGGTCAGGCTCCACGAGCAATTGGTCAGGGCCGAGGAACTCAAGACGATCAGCGAGGTTTCTTCACGCCTGGCTCATGAGATCCGCAACCCCTTGGTTTCCGCCGGCGGTTTTGCTCGGCGGCTCCTCTCTTCCATGTGCTCCGACGACCCCAACCGGGCCAAAGTGGAGATCATTGTCAAGGAGGTGGCACGCCTCGAAGTCATTCTGCGCATGATCTTGACTTACCTCAAACCATTGGAACTGAACCTTCTGCCCGTGGATCTCAATAGCCTCGTGGAGAACGTCCTGAAGGGCCTGCACGGGGATTTTCTGAGATGCGGCGTCCGCTCCGAGCTCCATTTGGGGGCAGCGCTTCCCGCCTTGTTCGGTGACCTCAATTTCCTGGAGCAGGTCCTAGAAACCCTGTTCACCAATGCCCTGAGACAGATGCCGCAAGGCTCGATCCTGGCGGTTCGCACCTCCCAGGAAGCAGAAATGCTCGAACTGTCGCTACGTTACCCCGCTCCGCACCTTGCCGCGGACGATGCCGAGCATTTCTTCTACCCTTTTACTACCTCCTCAGCCGCCTTTGAAGCTGCCGATCTTTCCATGTGTAAGATCATTGTCAACAAGCATGGCGGGACCATCAAGGTTGTGCTCGAACCCCCCAAGGTCCTGGTGATCCGCATATCCCTGCCGCTCCAGGACGACCGCCCAGAAAGTGCGCCATTCTGACAAATAAAGATGCCTGCCGCCCTGGAATGTCGGTAAATCGTGATTATTTTTTGCCTTGCTCAGGAAACATCCAACAAATTGGTATGTTTACAGCTCCTGGCCCGATCATTAACTTTAGTGTTAGCAGGGTTCATCGAGGTGCTGTCCTGTGCTGCTGAATAGTTTGCATGAAGGAGGTAAGGCATATGAGTAAAGCAGTTGGAATAGATTTGGGAACTACCAATTCCGTTGTTGCCATATGGGAAAACGGTCAGGCAACGGTCATCGCCAATGCCGAGGGATCGCGCACCACCCCGTCGGTCGTTGGATATACGGAAGACAACCAGCGACTCGTGGGGCAGATTGCCCGGCGTCAGGCGATCCTCAACCCGGCCGCCACGATTTATTCCGCCAAACGTTTCGTCGGGCGTAAGTGGGGCGAGGTGGACGAGGAATCCAAGATAGTCTCTTACAAAGTCGAGCGCGGCCCGGCTGATGCGGTCCGCTTCGAGGTTCGCGGCAAGTTGATTGCCCCCGAGGAGGTCTCGGCCCAGGTGATCCGGAAGCTGGTCGAAGATGCCTCCAAGTACCTGGGCGAAAAGGTCAACGAAGCGGTCATTACGGTGCCCGCGTATTTCAATGACGCCCAGCGCCAGGCCACCAAGAATGCCGGCGAGATCGCCGGCCTCAAGGTGCTGCGGATCATCAACGAGCCCACGGCGGCAGCGTTGGCTTATGGTCTCGAAAAGAAGAAGAACGAAACCATCCTGGTCTTCGACCTGGGCGGCGGGACCTTCGACGTCTCCATTCTCGATGTGGGGGAAGGGGTCTGTGAAGTGCGCTCAACTTCAGGCGACACCCACCTTGGTGGGGATGATTTCGACAAGCGCATCGTCGACTGGTTGGCCGATGAGTTTCGCAAGGATACCGGGATTGATCTCAGAAGTGACCGGCAGGCTCTCCAGCGGCTTTATGAAGCGGCGGAAAAGGCCAAGTGCGAGCTTTCGAGTATGACGGAAACCCAGATCAACCTGCCGTTCATCACTGCCGATGCCTCGGGCCCCAAGCATCTGCTGCTGAAATTGGCCCGCGCCAAAATGGAGGACCTTACCCACGACTTGGTGCAGCGCTGCCTCAAGCCGGTGGAGCAGGCGCTGGCGGATGCCCGGCTCACGGCAAAGGACATCGATGAAGTCATTCTGGTGGGCGGATCCACGCGCATGCCCGCGGTCCAGGAACTGGTGAAGAAATTGACCGGGGGGAAGCAGCCCAACATGAGTGTGAATCCGGACGAGGTGGTGGCCGTGGGCGCGGCGATTCAGGCGGCGATTCTCAAGGGCCAGGTCGAAGACGTCGTGCTCCTTGATGTCACCCCGCTCTCCCTGGGCGTGGAGACCCTGGGGGGCGTCATGACCAGACTCATCGAACGCAATACCACCATCCCCTCGCGGCGCGAGGAGGTCTTTTCCACGGCTGAGGACAACCAGACGGCAGTGGACGTTGTGGTGCTCCAGGGGGAGCGGGAATTAGCCAGGGACAACCGGGTGCTCGGCCGCTTTCGGCTGGAGGGGATTCGACCGGCGGCCCGCGGTCTGCCCCAGATCAAGGTGACTTTCGATATCGATGCCAACGGTATCCTCAACGTTACGGCCCGTGATCAGGAAACCGGCAAGGAACAGACGGTCACCATTTCAGAATCCACCAATCTCTCCAAGGGTGAGGTGGAACGGATGGTTCAGGATGCTCAAGCCAACGCCGCCGATGACAAGAACCGCCGGGAGACGATTGAGGCCAGGAACCAGGCTGACAGCCTCGCTTACCAGCTCGAACGAACGCTGAAGGACCTGGGCGAAAAAGTCCCGGTGCATGAAAAAGCGCGCTCGGAGCAGTTGATAGAAGAAACCCGTCGGGCGGTAAAGGATGAATCGGTGGGGAAGGATCGCTATCAGCAATTGTCAAGCGATCTCCAGCAGGCGCTCCAGATGATCGCCTCCATCGTTTATCAGCAAACGGGCAAGGCTCAGGAAAGTGCTTGCGGTTCCTGTGGAGGGCGGCCCGGTGGCAGGGACGATGTGGTGGATGCGGAGTTCACCGAGCGCTAGAAACCGGATCTGCCGGAATCGAGCGGCAGATTTCGGATCATGGAAGCGGGCACGCAGTTGGCGGTTTTCAAACTGGGTGAGTGCCCGCTTTCACCATGAAGAGCGGAACGGCTGTGAAGAGAAGATGAGACGTTTCTTCGGGCAAATCCTTCGTGCTCTTCATGTCCTTCGTGGTATGAGAAGCCTTTTCCAGGAGCTTTCTGACACCATGGGAAGGGAGGTTGGTACAGGAGATCATGGCGGTTCAATTCAGAGACTATTATGAGGTGCTGGGGGTGCCGAGGACGGCGACGAAGGAGGAAATCCAGCGCTCCTACCGTAAGCTGGCCCGGAAATACCATCCCGATGTGAACAAGGCCAAGGACGCGGAAGAGAAATTCAAGGAAGTCACCGAAGCGTACGAGGTCTTGAAGGACCCGGAGAAGCGCCGGAAGTACGACCAACTGGGAGCAAACTGGAAAGCTGGTCAGGAATTCCGGCCGCCCCCGGGCTGGGATGTGCATTTCGATTTTGGTGCGGGTGGGGCAGGCCAGAGCGAATTCCAGTGGGGAGGCGCGGGTGGTTTCAGCGACTTCTTCGAGACGATCTTTGGCGGGCAAGGCCCTCGTGGAGCGCCCCGGGGCGGTCGCGGCAGGAGATCAGGCGGACCGGCATGGGCTCAGGCCGGAGCCGATCAGGAAGCCTCGCTCAGGATTTCCCTCGAGGAAGCCTTCCATGGCGCCACCAAACCGATAACCATGCAAATGCAGACGGTTACTCCCGAAGGCCAGCTTGCGGTGCAGGATAAAAGCTATGAGGTCAAGGTGCCCGCGGGCATTCTGGATGGTCAAAAGATCCGTCTGGCCGGTCAGGGCGGTCATGGAACGGGTGGTGGCCCACGCGGCGACCTGTATTTAAAGGTCGAAATCGAGCCCCACCTTGTTTATCGCATGAGCGGCCGAGACCTGACCATGGACCTCCCCATTGCCCCCTGGGAAGCGGTTCTGGGGGCCGAGATACAACTCACGACGCTGGCGGGGGCCGTCACCCTGAAGCTGCCGGCGGGTACGCAAACTGGTCAGAAACTGCGGCTGCGCGGCAAGGGCATGCCCAATCCCAGGGGGAACCCGGGGGACCTTTATGTGCTGGTCAGCATTGTGGTCCCCAAAGGACCTTCCGGGCGCGAACGGGAGCTCTTCGAGGAGTTGCAGAGAGTCTCCACATTTCGGCCGCGTTCGTAACGGATGGAGTTTCTTATGGCGGAAAGCACGTATTTCCTGGTTCGTGCGAGCGGTTCATCGCTCGTCTCCTCGTATGTGACGCTCTCGGAGGTAGCCTATCATTGCGGCCTCCACCCGGAGCTCATCGAGCGCCTGGTGCGCCTGGGATTGATCGACTGCGAGGAACGCACGAGCGCCGGTGAGGCCCTGTTCAACGCGGAGGTGATCCCGCTGGTACGCACGATCTTGAGGCTGCGCAACCAGCTGGGGGTCAACTACGCGGGGATCGGGGTGGTCCTCGAGCTCATGGCTCAGATCGAATCGCTCCAACATCAGGTTAGGGAACTGGAAGAAAGAATCTTCGGCGGTGGTTGAGTGCGGCAGGGGGGCTTCACTGACCGGAGTCACCATATAGAAAAAAGGAGGGTCCTCGCATATGGATCTCAACAATTTTACCACTAAATCTCAAGAAGCCATCCAGGCGGCGCAGACCAAGGCGATCCGCTTCGGCCATATGGAAGTTGACGGTGAACACCTGTTGCTGGCGCTCCTCGAACAGTCAGACGGGCTGCTCCCCAAGCTGCTTCAGCGTATGGAAGTGCCCGTTGACCGGGTACGGAGCCGCGTCGAGGAGGAACTGGAACGTAAACCAAGAGTCAGCGGCCCCGGGGTGGATCCCGGAAAAATTTATCTCACCCAGCGTTTGAGCAGGCTGCTCATCAAAGCCCAGGAAGAAGCGCAGCGGCTGAAAGACGAATACGTGTCGGCGGAACATCTCTTCCTGGCCTTCATTGAGGAGGGACCAGCCACTCCCGCCGGGAAGGTCATCAAGGAATTCGGCATCAGCCGAGATCTCTTCCTTCAGACGCTGACCGCCGTCCGGGGGCACCAGCGGGTGACCAGCGCGTCGCCCGAGGGGACCTACGAGGCGCTCCAGAAGTACGGGAGAGACCTGGTCAAGGAAGCTCAGACCAACAAGCTGGACCCGGTCATCGGCCGGGACGCGGAAATACGCCGTATTGTTCGCATCCTGAGCCGGAAAACCAAGAACAACCCGGTCCTCATCGGTGAGCCCGGGGTTGGCAAGACGGCTGTGGTGGAGGGGTTGGCGCAGCGCATCGTCGCCGGCGACGTTCCCGAGGGAGTCAAAGGCAAAACCGTCTATGCGCTCGATATGGGCTCGCTGGTGGCCGGCGCCAAGTACCGCGGGGAGTTCGAGGAACGGCTCAAAGCGGTGCTTCAGGAAATCAAGGAATCCGAAGGGCGCATCATTCTGTTCATCGATGAGCTGCATACCATTGTGGGTGCGGGCAAGGCTGAAGGTTCCATGGATGCCGGGAACATGCTCAAACCCATGCTGGCGCGGGGCGAGCTGCACTGTATCGGCGCCACCACCCTGGACGAATACCGCAAGTACATTGAAAAGGACGCGGCCCTTGAACGGCGCTTTCAACCGGTCCTGGTGGATCAACCGACGGTGGAAGACACGGTTTCCATTCTCCGCGGACTGAAGGAACGTTTTGAAGTCCATCATGGTGTCAAGATCCAGGACAGTGCCCTGGTCGCCTCGGCGGTGCTCTCCAACCGCTACATTTCCGACCGCTTTCTGCCCGACAAGGCGATCGACCTGGTGGATGAAGCGTGTGCCATGATCAAGACCGAAATCGAGTCGATGCCGGCGGAAATCGACGATGTGCGGCGGCGGGTGATGCAGCTCGAAATCGAGGAGGCGGCGCTCAAGAAGGAGCGCAACAAGGGAAGTCAGGAGCGCCTGGAAGCCATTCAGCGAGAGTTGGCGGAACTCCGTGCCAAGAGCGACGGCATGAAGGCCCAGTGGGAGTCGGAAAAGCAGGCCATCAAAAAGGTCCAGGCATTGCGGGAAGAGATTGAGAAGATTCGCCGCGATATCGAAGTGGCCCAGCGGGAATACAACCTGCAGCAGGCGGCGGAGTTGACTCATGGGCGACTGCCGGAGCTGGAGCGGCGGCTGGCGGCCGAGGAGCAGCGCCTGGCGGACAAGCAGGGCGGCAATCGTTTGCTGCGGGAGGAAGTGACGGAAGAAGAAATTGCGGAAATCGTCTCCCGCTGGACCGGGATTCCGGTAACTCGGCTGGTGGAAGGTGAGCGGGAGAAGCTGCTGCGCCTGGATGAAGTGCTGCACCAGCGGGTGGTGGGGCAGGATGAGGCGGTGAAGCTGGTGGCGGATGCCGTGATTCGGGCCCGCTCAGGGATCAAGGACCCGCGCCGGCCGATCGGGTCGTTCATCTTTCTCGGCCCCACCGGGGTGGGCAAGACCGAGCTGGCCAAGACCCTGGCCGAGGCGCTCTTTGATTCCGAAGAAAACATGGTCCGCATCGATATGAGCGAGTACATGGAAAAGCACACCGTGTCGCGCCTCGTTGGGGCTCCTCCGGGCTATGTGGGCTACGAGGAAGGTGGACAGCTCACCGAGGCGATTCGGCGGAAACCTTATGCGGTCGTCCTCTTCGATGAAATCGAGAAGGCTCATCAGGACGTCTTCAACGTCCTCCTGCAAATCCTCGACGATGGCCGCCTCACGGACGCCCAGGGACGAACGGTCGACTTCAAGAATACCGTGATCATCATGACCAGCAATATCGGCTCCCATCACCTGCTCGACGGGGTAACCGAGCGGGGGGACATCAAAGAAGGGGCGCGTCGAGAAGTCATGGCCGAACTGCGGCGCCATTTCCGCCCGGAATTCCTCAATCGGGTTGACGACATCGTCCTCTTCAAGGCGCTCACTGTCGAGGAGATCAAGGCCATCATCGAGCTGCTGACCCGGGACCTGTCAGGGCGGCTGAAGGATCGCCATATCCAGCTCAGCATTTCGGATGCGGCCCGGGACCATATCGCCAAAGTTGCCTACGATCCCGTCTACGGTGCCCGCCCGCTCAAGCGTTACCTCCAGCATGAACTGGAAACCCGCATCGGTCGAGCGCTCCTTTCTGGCGAAATCACTGACGGCAGCAAGATCGTGGTGGACGCGAAGGACGAGGAGCTCGTGGTGACTCACACGGCAGGGTGATGGTTTCGTCTCGGGTCAGGTCTTGGAGCGCAGCGACCGACGGTCCTCGAATTGCCCTGGAAGCGGCCAGTGCCCGCCAGGGCCGTGCGGACCTTCAGATGGTGCTAATGTCTCGGGTGGCAGTAGGGAGGGTAAGGGCTGGGAACGTCCCCATTGCAGCTCATCATTTCCGAACTGCCGCTCCCGCTCGTCTGAAGGTCCATCCCGGCACACCCGAAAGTCGCCAGGATTATCAACAATAGCAGCAACCCCATTAGGTTTCTGAGTCTCATGATGCACTCTCCTCATGATCTTCGTAGTAAAGGATGATGATACATTCCTGGATGGCCAAGGATCTGGAACCCCCGATCAAACATCACGTGATCAGCACCTCTCACCCATCACCTACCACCCATTACCCCTCACCCATGATCCACTGACCCTTCATCAGTTTCTCGACGAAGGGGACATCGGCGGGAGCGAAATCATAGTGATCGAGCTCAACCACAGAAGCCCATGCAATGGCACTGTGGACCTTCGGTTCAAGTTCACCGTTTTGCCAGCACGCTTGAAACGCCAGGAGCCTGATGGAGCCATGCTGGTACCGGTGGATGCTCTCTCCCAGGAAGCTGCCGACCTCAACTTCAATGCCCAGTTCTTCCTTCAATTCTCTGGCAAGACAAGCCTCGGGAGTTTCGCCGGTTTCCATTTTTCCGCCGGGAAATTCCCATTTGTTGGCAAGTGGGTCAGCGGCCGGTCGCCTGGCAATCAGGAGCTTTCCGTCCTTGAAAAGAACGGCAGCCGTGACCGTCCGCAGCTCGTCGGCTGCCGCCGGCGCAGGTTGCGGTGCCTGTTGACAATGACTTATCGACATCAAAGGGTCATTCCTTGAGGGGATTTGGCGATGGCACAAAGCAAAGGGTCAGTTGGCGAGGAAGGCGAGCGTTCCATGCAGGATTGCCAGGATCAGCAGGGTGATGCCGGTCTTTTTGTGCACCCCGATGCGTACTTTCAGGTAGCGAAGGCCGGTCGCGAGTTGAAACAGGATCAGGGCAAGGTTGCAGATTCCCAAAAGCAAGATGATGGAAACGCCCGCAATCGTCATCGTTGCATGTCTCCGTTTGAAGATTGGCGCTGGTTTGCCTGGGTGGAAACGGCTGACAGGGGCAATGCTCAAGCCCCCAACCGTCCATCTAGTCTTTGACCTGAATCTTTGCCGAAGCGGGGCCGGCGCTGCCGTGCAGGTTGCAGTTGGCCTCTGCCTTGATGTCCAGGTCCTCCGTTACCGTATATTTCACCTCCCTGGTGAAGTTTTCTGTCTCCGGGCGGTTGGTTGCCGTATACTTCCAGCGGGCGATTTCTTTGCCGTTGACGGTGACGGTGACGTCGTCAGTGTAATGGAGGAAATTATTGCCCTCGTGGGTCACCTTGACCTGAATTACGACTTCAGAGCCCCGCTGGGCTGCGCTGGGGACTTGAAGCGAGACCGCGGATTTGTTGGCAAGCGCGCTGCTGCTCAACAGAGGGATGATGCACGTGAGCACAGCGACAAGTACGAACAGTTTCCCAGGACGCATTCTCTTTCTCCTTTCCTGCATAAGGTGCGGAACTGATGGTCAAGATCGCCGGTTGGCATGATAATAGACTCATGGCGGCCAAAAGACAACCACGATCCAAAGCTGCCGGGGCCTGCGTCGAGGGCAGGGCGACGGGAGAGGCAATTGCCCGCAAGGAGACAGCATGGTGAGCACTATGGCCGAGATGATTCACGAACGGGGAGGATGAGATGACCTGGGACCCGACCGCAATATGGAAGGATGCCGAAGGAAGGCTTTGGACCCTTGCCGATTCGAGTATTGACACGGAGATCTTTGAGCTTCTCGGAGCCCCGGTGTTCGACGAAGCAACCAGATTGTGGTATCAGCAGATAGCCTATCGAGGTTCTGATTTGGACCCTTGAACTCTGGCAGCCAATGCTCCTGAACTGAGTACCGCTCCACAGAATAAAGTGACCATTATCCTCGGGCGTCATTCCGGCATTCTTTTAGCCGGAATCCATAGATTGCCTGGATACCTGCTTCCGTAGGAATGACGAAGGTGGACACCTATTTGTGTGGAGCTGCACTAAGGGATCTGATTCCTCCCTGGAGAAGGTGAGAGGGGTATAACCGGCTGTAGGCAGATGCCCCCCCCTCGCCCCCCTGAAGGGGGGAATTTGTTCAGTGAGCGTTCCTTATTTCAACAGCCTTGACGCTGGCAAGCCTCCGTCAGGGTCGCTATGTGGTTGGAATGGTTAGCTAATTGAACCGCTTGTAAAATGGCCGGATTGGAGATATATGAATTGACTTATATCCGTCGGGGTTGAATATCTTCGTGCTGCTCGCAGCCTGCTTGTTGGGTTTCGCTGCCACATAACCCAACCTGCGATTCACCGAGCTTTGGGAAGGATGAAGGATTCAATCCTGGCTCATTACAGCATGAAAGACAGATCTTGGCTGGCGATTTGATAGGATGGGGGGCCTGCGAAATGGCATTTTGGTTTTGGTCAGTGCCCGGGATATGAGGAGTGACATGCAAAAGAGACCCATGTTTTGCTTTATTCTGCTGGTTTTGGTAGCTCTCCTGGTGAGTCTTCCCGGGAACGGTTTTGGGGTGGAGCCGAATGTGGGCAAGAAGACCGTGGCGAAGCCTCATCGAGGAAAGGCAAAGGCGGAAAGAGCAGTGCCGGACAAGACTGGAGCTGCTGATGCAACACAGGGCAAATCATCTGCGCCCGATGGTTCTCCCGGCCAAGTTGCTGCGAGGGGCGCTATTCTTCTGGAAGTCGCCACGGGGACGACGCTTTTTGAACAAAACGCCAACGAGGCGATCGAACCCGCTTCCTTCACCAAAGTGCTCACCCTTTACCTGCTGTTCGAGGCCATACAGCGCGGCAACCTCAAAATGCAGGATGAAGCCCTGATCAGCGATGCCGCCTGGCGCACGAAGGGTTCGAAGATGTTTGTGGGTTTGGGCAGCAGGGTGCCTTTAGAGGAGATTATCAAGGGCATCTCCGTGGTATCGGGGAACGATGCCTGTGTAGCAGCCGCTGAGCTCCTTTCCGGGAGTGTCGAAGCCTTTGTGGAGAATATGAACCGAAAAGCAAAACAGCTGGGGATGGAACACAGCCGTTTCATGAACCCCCATGGCCTTCCGGTTGAGGGGCAGATCACCACGGCCAGGGACATGGCGACTCTTGCCACCGCCTACATCCGGAAATTCCCCGAGGCCCTGCGGTACCACTCCATGAGGGAATACACTTACAACAACATCACCCAGCACAACCGCAACCGTCTGTTGAACAAAGACCCGTCTGTGGACGGCCTCAAGACCGGTTTCGTGGATGCTGCCGGCTACCATCTGGCTGCGACCGCGCAACGCGAAGGCATGCGCGTGCTCGCCGTAGTGATGGGTGCTGAAACCCCGCGCATTCGAGAGCGCGAGGCGATGAAGTTGCTGAACTTTGGTTTTCACCAGTTTGTGCTGGTCCAGCCTTTCCCGGAAGGGAAGCCGGTGACCACTATCCAGTTATGGAAGGCCGAAAAGGATGAGATCGGCGTCTATCCGACTGAAGCTGCCGCGTTTGTGATTCCGCGCGCTCAAAAGAACCTGCTCCGCTGGGAAATCCATAACGCCAGTGATGTGACGGCCCCCATCGAGATCAACCAGGCGCTGGGGGAAATCGTCTTCTATGTTTCCGATCAGCCCAGACGAACCGTGGACCTGGTGAGCCAGGAGAGCGTGCCACTGGCCGGGTGGTTCAAACGGTCCTGGCAAAGCCTGCTGCAGATTCACAAGGTTGACTGGCGATGGTTTGTCGGCATCAGTGGCGCCATCGCTCTCTTGATTGGCTTGTTCTATCTCATCGGCAACCGGCACTACCTCCTCAGGAGGTCGCGCTAGCCAAACAGGCAAAGTGAGCCTCGGCCCAGGCACCTGCTAAACCTGGATGATGCCCTTTCGTTTTCGAACGATGACTCACGGCTTTGAAGGGTTGTCCGGTTCCTTCCTGGCGGGATCGCCGATCCCGCATGAAGCGGACATTCAGGTGCGGATGCCGAGCCTGGGAAGAATCCAGCGATTCAGGATGACCCAAACCGCCACGGCACCGATTAGAACAAGCAGTTCCCAGCTCATCTTTTCCTCCTCTTGTAAAAGCATTTGCCTGATTCCAGGAGCGCACTATGACGACACCATCTCCCAAATCGCGGCATCCTGCCGCGTAGAGATCACGCTCAGCTGAAACCTGTCGACCGCGGGCGGCAGGCACCACCCGAATTTTCACTGGACCTCCCGGCACAAACCGACAGGATGCGTTCGAGGTCGGTGTTTCCACATTTCGGACAGGCGATCGGCTCTTCACTCGGGGCATTCCGGACCAGTGTTTCAAATTCATCATTGCAGCTTCTGCAGCGGAACTCATAAATCGGCATGTCAAGCCCTCACTTTCTCGAATTGATAGAGGGGATAAAGACTCATTCTCCACAAAGCCGTAAAGTAACCACGGCCCTCTGAAAACGCAATGAACGCTTTACTGCTGAGAGGCAAGGGGGATGGTGATGGTTTCCTATTATTTGCCGGGGATGAGAGCTTGGCAGGGATAATTCCGAGAGCTGCGCTCCTCCGAGTTGACAACGGCCGTGGTTGCTTCTAAGGTAGGCGCAATCCACAGAAGGGAAGCAGGGAAAGAAGAGGAGTATCTCATGAAATCTTGTGATGCCAAATCGTGTGAGTCTTGCTCGGAGAAAAGCAAACGGTCCAGGGAGCAGCTCATTCAGTGCAAACTCATGCGTATCAAGCACAAGCTGCTGGTAATGAGTGGCAAGGGGGGGGTCGGCAAGAGCAGTGTGGCTGCCTATCTGGCGTTGACTTTGGCCAAACAGGGCTATCAAGTGGGTCTTCTGGATGTGGATCTGCACGGCCCCAGCATTCCCAAAATGCTTGGACTTCGAGGCAACCTCGATATTGCTCCGGACCACCAGATCATTCCTCAGCCTTACAGTGCCCGCCTGAAGGTGGTTTCGATCGAGTCCATGCTTGAAGATACGGATTCCGCCATGATTTGGCGCGGTCCCCTGAAACATGGGGTGATCCAGCAGTTCCTTGCCGACTGTCGTTGGGATGATCTCGACTTCCTCATCATCGACAGCCCGCCCGGTACCGGCGATGAGCCGCTGAGTGTCGCAAAGCTGATTCCCGAGGCCAAGGCCATCATTGTCACGACACCCCAGGAAGTGGCCCTGGCCGATGTGAGGAAATCCATCAATTTCTGCCGTAAGGTGAAGCTTGAAATTGCCGGCCTGGTGGAGAATATGTCGGGTCTCCACTGTCCGCATTGCCAGGGCTTTATTCCGATCTTTCGCACCGGCGGCGGCAAGAGGACCGCGGAATCGATGAGACTGAAATATCTCGGCGCTCTCCCCTTTGATCCGGCAGTGGTTGAGGGGGGCGACCAGGGGCGGCCGGTGCTGGAGAAAGATGCCGACACTCCTTTCAAACAGGCCCTGCGAGAGTTTACCAGTGCTGTGCTGGAGAGCTTGAAAATGCCCGAGAAGATGGACGGTCCCCAGGGCAATACCATTCATTGAGGCCCGAGGCGGTCGCGTTGCGGGTTGCGCGTTGCGGGTTTGAAGGGAGACGACCTGGCGCCTGCTGACTCTCCAGGTTCGAATCCTTCCTTCTTCGGCAGGCATGCTGAAGCGTTGGGAGCGTGTCCGAAAATTGTCATTTCGAGCCGAAGGTGAGAAATCCAGAGAGTCTGCCAGTCACCAGTCCATGCTTTCCAGTTATTGATTGCCAGTCACCAATATCCAGCAAGGAGGTTTGAGCTTGACCATGTTGCGCATATCTTTCGAACAGCCCGCCTTAACCGAAGATCAACAGAAAGTGCTTGCGGAGATGTGGCGGCGTTGTGTACGGCGGATCATTGTCAGCACGACCCTGGCCGGCAGCGGGCATCCAGGTGGCTCGATGTCATCTCTGCATCTGCTCCTGATGCTGTATGCCACCCTCCGCCACGACCCGGGCAATTGCTGCTGGCCGGAGCGGGATCGCCTGTTGGTGAGCATGGGTCACATCAGCCCCGGGGTTTACAGCGTGCTCTGTGAATTCGGCTATGTGGGGGAGGAAGAGCTGTTTCTCGAATACCGGCGGGCGGGATCATGCTTTGCAGGGCATGTGGAATGCTGCATTCCCGGGGTCGAGTGGAACACCGGCAATCTCGGCCAGGGGCTCTCCGCCGGCACGGGGATGGCCCTCGCCCAGAGGCTCAGGAAGAGTAGCGCCCGCATCGCGGTGCTCATGGGCGACGGCGAACAGCAAAAGGGACAAATCGCCGAAGCGCGGCGTTTCGCGGTAAAATATGGTCTCAATAATCTCTTTGCCATCATCGATCGGAACCATCTGCAGATTGGTGGCGATACCAATCTCATCATGCCGCAGGCGATCGAAGCAGACTACGTGGCAGCCCAGTGGAATGTGATCACGATCAAGAATGGTCATGATTTCCCGCAATTGTTCCAGGCGCTGCGCCGGGTTTTCCGGCAGGAGGTTGACGATCCTGCCAGTCCGACGGTCCTCGTGGCCGAAACCGTGATGGGGAAGGGCGTCTCCTTCATGGAGAACAAGGAGAAATACCATGGCTCCGCCCTGCCGGAGGGCGACGCCGCCAAGGCCCTCGAAGAACTGGAACTGGACAATCCCATTCCCATGTACCGGGAACGGCGTAAGACCCACTTTGCCTTTCGCGAGGGCTTCTGTGAAGCGCGCCGGACCAGTGCCATCGAAGTGGGAGGACCCCGTTCCTATGGCGTTGAGGTCTTGACTGATAATCGCTCGGCGTATGGTGCGGTGCTGGAAGACCTGGCCCGCTGGAACAACCAGGGAGAAGTGCCAAAGGTCCTATGCTTCAGTTGCGACCTTGAAGGCTCGGTCAAGATGAACGGCTTTCACAAGATCTCGGAACAGGCGTTCTTTGAGTCGGGAATCCAGGAGCACCATGCAGCGACGCTGGCCGGCGCCGCCAGCAAAGAAGGTTTCATCACCTTCTTCAGCACCTTCGGTGTCTTCGGTGTGGGTGAAACGTACAATCAGGAGCGCTTGAACGACATCAATCAAACGCAGTTGAAGCTGGTCTGCACGCATGTTGGCCTGGATGTGGGAGAAGACGGGCAGACCCACCAGTGTCTCGATTATCTTGGTCTGCTGCAGAATCTCTATGATTTCTCGATCTTCATGCCCGCCGATCCCAACCAGACCGACCGCATTATCCGCCACGTCGCCTCTCACCCGGGGAACTTCTTCGTCGGCATGGGGCGGTCCAAACTGAAGGTGATCTGCGACGAGAGCGGCGCTCCGGCCTTTGCGGGGGCTTACCGCTTCGTTCCCGGCCGGGCGGACTGGCTTCGACAAGGTGATCAGGGGGCTATTTTGAGCTATGGTATGACCCTCTCGGAAGCCCTGCTGGCCCGGGAGGAGCTGGCTCAGCAACACCATCTGAAGCTGGCGGTGCTGAATTTCGCCTCGCTTCGCCCTCTCGATCAGGAAGCCATCCACCGGGCGGCCGACTCGGGTCTTCTGGTAACGGTCGAAGACCATCACGTGGATACCGGTCTCGGCGCCAGAGTCGCCACCGTTCTGGCGGACCAGGGCCGGCCGTGCCGGCTGCTGCGACTGGGGGTGAAACATTATGGCCTTTCCGGGCACCCTGCCGAGCTCTATCGATTGGAAGGGATTGACGCGGCGGGGATCGTCAAAGCTGTGCTGCAAGCGAAGGCAGGTGGGTCGTCAGGAAGGTGAGTGAACGCGCCATCAGGTGATCTGAGAAAAGCTTTTCCCCCGAATCCCGGCAAGCGCCGGCCGTCTGGGCCAGGCAAGCCAAAAATGTTGATCGATCCGCCGTTTTGGGCACAATCAGGGTGCCCCAGAAGCGCGTGGCGGGAAAGCGGAGCAGCAGCTTCCGCCACCTTGCCCATCCAGGCTGAGCACACTGACGAAGCAAAAAGGCCTGCCAGGAAAAGCATCGGCCTATGCGCTCGGCATCGGGCAGGTCAACCACTCCCAGCCGCCTCAGGATCATCCGCAAACAGCGGATGCATGCAGCCCGTATCTCGCCGGGTGCGGCAAAATCCTTCAGCATCTGGCGGTAGCCCCCGGCCGGACCAATGCGATCCATCCAGAACCCCTCCAGCTCGCTTTCCAACCAGTGATGGGCTTCGCGTTTGGACAGCTTGAACCTGACCGCAAGCGAGCCTACACCATCGAAAGCTGTCATCTTCTCGACAACCGGATGCCAGAAGCCGTCCGCCAGGAGATGTGAGGCCACCCCCAGCAACCACATACCGGTTTCCGGTGTCACCTGTGGTCGGTTTTGATCGATGAGTGATCCCAGGAAATCGATCACGGGCGGGCCTTCGAGACGGTGGAAGGCCTTGGCCGCAGGGGAGAAGTGAAAGGAAGGCAGATCATAGAAGAGGGTGTCCGGCGAGATGGCTCCCAAATGATAGGCCAGCCGCTGACGCGCCGTGACCGCAGATGACCGGCGCAAGGAGCATAGGCCTGGCAGGATTTGATCTGCCACGAGCAGATGAAAGCGTTCTTTGGGCATCTTTTCCTACCGAGATACCGAGAATCGCCCACCGAAAAGCGAAACATCAAAAGCGAACCGCAGGATATCGAACAAGAAACCGCAGAATGCTAAAGGAGGAGAAGCTTCCCACGTTTGTCGCTCTCTCCTCCGCTGGCGCTGGCTCAGTTGATCATTAGAGACATCCCCTGTCTGCTATCGTGCGATTCACTCCACCCCTTCATCATTGGCCATTTATCATTCGATATTGGATATTCTCTTTTCAGTCAGGCCCCTTCCGGTTCTTCCGCAAAGGCTTCGAGAGCGTCGGGAATCAGCCTCCTGACGAAGGCGGCCCGATCGGCCTCGAAAAGCTTCTGATATTCCGTATATCGGGGATGATGCTCGAGCAGTGACGGGGTGTGGTTCTTCATGCTTGCATAGGTGGTTCTGAAATTCTCGATCAAATCCACCATGGGAACCGTGGCAAACGAGGAGGGACTCACCCAGTTCAGCCGTCTCATCACCTCGAAGCGCAGTTGATCCAGCAGGAACAAAGCCTTATCGATGACTTCGAGTTTGATGGGACTTGCCAGGCCGTCGAAGTTGGTTCCCTTGCCGAGCTTCATGACTCCCATGATCAGTTCGTAGAGGAGCAGCGAAGCGTGATCTCCCCCTTCCATCAAGGCTCGAAGCACGGTGTCGCTGAGGTCTGCAACGCTTGTGGTTTGGTCATAAGAGGCAGGAAAACGCCTTGACCACCCAGCAAACCCCCGGCTTGCAGCAAGACGCTGGCGCTGTTGCTGCATATCAAGGACCTCAGCCACCTGGCCTCCTCTGAGCGCGTATTGGAGCGTTCCCTAGAAGATGTCCGCGGAAAAAAGAAAGATCTCGGTATCGGGATCCTGCCAGGCCCTGGGAGGCAAAGACGCCTTGCGGCAGGTCCATTCCAGAAACTGCTGGCGGTCCCAGCCATGGTCGGTGGCCACCTGCGGGAGCAGCAAACCGGAGGAGGATTTTTTGCGGATCAGCAGGCCATGCTTGCCGATCTCGATCCGGGATGGGTCCGTGATCCGCTCAAGCGGTGTCAGCACGGATATCTCGAGGTCGACTTCAGGCAGCTCTTCGGGGCGTAGAGGACTGAAGCGAGGATCGGCGAAAGCCGCCTGCACGGCCATATCCTTAACAGTCTGAAAGAGGGGGCCAAAACCTTCGATCATCCCGATACAACCTCTGAGATCCCCTCGGCGGTGCAGCGATACAAAAGCCCCTCGAGCCTCCTTCAGCCTTTCCGAGGAGATGGGAATATCGGGCATGGGTTGTTTCAGACATTTGCTGCGGATGGCCTGCAGCGCGATCTCCCGCAGGGTCTGTTTCTCTTGTGCCGAGAGTCCTAGATCAATCCCTCTTCCCTGTCGAGCGGGTGCGGGCTCTTTGATGCCCTTGCCGGGGTTGTCAAGAAAAGCGGCCGCCAGGTAACCGACGACTCCCTGGGTATCGCCGGTCACATCGCCGGAATTGGCGTAATGCAGGATTCTCGCTTTGTTGGCCCCCAGTTGCTGGGCGGCGAGCATCAGGGCAATCATGGGACCCCCGCCGCAGGCTTCGCAAGTCCGCTCGGCAAGGGCGGTTGTGAGCCCGGCGGGATCGAAGGCCGAGACGCGGTCGATCACGACCTGGTCGAGGCGTTTGGCTTCCTGGTAAGGATGGAAATGAGACAGATCGCTGCTGGCGATCAGCAATACGCGAGAGCCGCTACATGCTTTGACAATGGCATCGGCCAGCTTGCGGCAAGCTTCCGGAGACTGATCTCCCATCAGGATGGGCGTCAGCCGAAAATCGGGCAGCACCACCTGCAGAAAGGGCAGCTGAATCTCCAGGGAATGCTCTTGCGTCTCGGCTCTGGCGACGTAATGGAACAGGGAGGGGTCCTCGAAGAGGGCGGTGATGAGCTCCTGGTCCAAGGGGACAACTCCCAGCGGCGTGCGGTAGCCGCCGGCCCGGTAGACGCTGGCGCCGGAAAAATAGGCGCGATGACAGGGAGCAAGGATCAACACCCGGTCAAACGGCTGCTCCAGCAAAGTCCGGTAGGCGTGAGCAGCAACACCGCCGGAATACAGGTAACCGGCATGGGGCGCGATGAGGCCCACCAGCGAACCTTCCAAAGGCGCAGCCTTGGCTTGGTCAAGGTATTTCTGGATTTGCCTTTTCAAGGTCGCGGGATGATCCGGATACCAACTGCCGGCGATTGCGGACTCACGGATCTTTTCTTGACTCATGACAGGCCCTCATCTCCATCCAGGTTATTCTCCGGGGTGCCGGGAGTGTTCCTGGCTTTCAGTGTCTCCTGAACGGTCGGGCTCCGACAGCGCCCCCCTGCTTACCAAAGAAATTGTGCCTGTGTCCACCTAATCTCATTAGATCACTGCCCGGAAGTCCTGTCAATGAACATGAAGGTGTCCGCGGCGGGTCCCTGACGCTCCGGGCAACGTTATCCCCTGCAGTTGCTGATGACCCCTCGGGACACCCGAAGACACATGAAAAGGTCTGCGATTGACCAGCTAACCCGCAACCCGCAAC
>CAZDKX010000047.1:0-20519 GCA_964505935.1 uncultured Syntrophobacteraceae bacterium | reverse complement strand
AAGTCACACGAAGACACACGAAGAAATCATTCCTGGTCCGGCCGGCGCGGGTTTATTCGTCGGCTTCTTCCAGGATCACGCGGTCTTTCTTTTTCAGCTGCACCCACAATCCCCACAGGATCGAGATGGCCGACAGGACCATGAAGGTGAGTGAGATGGGACGGGTAAAGAAAATGAAGGGCGATCCCTGGGAGATCAGCAGCGCCTGCTGCAGGGAGGTCTCCAGCATTTGGGCCAGCACTGACGCCAGGACCAGGGGGGCAATGGGAAAGCCGAGCTTGCGCATGAAGTAGCCGATCAGTCCGAAAACCAGCATCACCCACACATCGAAGAGAATGAACCGGATGCTGTAGGTGCCGAGTACGGAGCAGAAGATGATGATCGGCGCCAGGATCGGGAACGGGACAATGGCAATCCGCGCCCACAGGCCGACCAGGGGCAGATTGAGCACCAGCAGCATGACATTGCCGATGTACATACTCGCGATGACCGCCCAGACGAATTGCGGGTTGCTCTTGAAGAGCATGGGGCCCGGCTGCAGCCCATACATCATCAAGCCGCCGAGGAGGACGGCCATCGAGGGGGCGGTGGGCAGTCCGAAGGAGAAAAGCGGGACGAAGCCGGCGGTGGACGTGGCGTTGTTGGCGCCTTCCGGGGCGGCTACGCCCTCGATCGCCCCCTTGCCGAACCGCTCCGGGTCCTTGGCGACCCGTTTTTCCAAATCGTAGGCCACGAAGGTGGTTACGGAGGGTGCGCAACCGGGCAGCAGCCCCAGGAAGAACCCCACACCCGTTGAGCGGAGCATGGCCCCGGTGCAGCGCTTGAGGTCCGCCCACGTCGGCATGAGGTTCTTGATGCCGGCCAGGCTGATGGCCTCGGCCTCAGCCTCGATGTTCAGCATGATCTCGCTGATGGCGAAAACCCCGACGATCACACTGATGAAATTGATGCCGGCCATGAGGTCCACCGAGCCGAAGGTCAACCGCGCCGCCCCGGTCAGGGGATTCTGGCCGATGAGCGCCGCCAGCAGCCCGATGGCCATGGAAATCACACCCTTGAGCAGGGCGCGCCCGGAGAGACTGATCACGAGGGAAAGTCCCATCAGCATCAGCGCGAAATACTCCGGAGGGCCGAACGCCAGGGCAAAGTTCGCGCAGATCGGTGCGAAAAAGGTCAGCCCGACGAGGCTCAGCGTGCCCGCCACGAAGGAGGAGATGGCCGCCATGGCCAAGGCCGGGCCGGCGTTCCCCTGCCTGGCCATCTCATAGCCGTCCATGGCCGTAGGCACGGAAGAAGCTTCACCGGGGATATTGACGACGATCGCGGTGGTCGATCCCCCATACATGGCGCCGTAATAGATGGCAGCCATCATGATGATGGCGGAAGTGGGGGGCAGGAAGGTCGTCAAGGGCAGCAGGATGGCAATCCCCGAGGAAGGGCCGATGCCGGGAAGCACCCCGACCAGCGTGCCGATGAGGCTTCCAAACAGGGCCCAGAACAAGTTCTGCCAGGTCAGAGCAACGGCAAAACCTTGCAGCAGATAGTCCCAGGAAAACCCCATCACGGCCTCCTAGTCGAGAAAGAGCGTCCCCATGGGCAGGGAAAGCTCGAGCAGCTTGCCAAAGACATAATAGGAAAGGACGGCCGTGGTCACACCGCTGATGACGGCCGCCCAAAGCGCGGAGCGCTTCAGATACCAGGTCGTGAAGGCAATGTAGAGTCCTGCGCTCAGGGGGAACCCGAGGGGCGTCATCACCAGCACGAAAACGACGACCGCCAGCAGGCAGACCGATATCTGGATGATGGCGCGGCGGTCCGGCCATTTGAGCGGCATATCCCGGCCCCCATCCCGCCGTGACTTCAGGGCCAGCAAGGCTCCCCCAGCCAGGATCGTCGCGCCCACCGTATACGGCAGCGTGCGGGGCGGCAGCCGTTCTTCCATCCCGCCCCGGATCTGGGAGGCGGCAAGAAGCACCAGCAAGCCCAGCAGGACCAGGAAACAACCGCTCGCAAAATCCGCTGATCGCTGTGTCTTCACCGGTTCCTCGACTCGATCACTTCTTGAGGCCTGCGGCCAACTCTTTGTAAACCTTGGTCATTTCTGCAACATACGCCTTGCTTTCCTCGTGCCCGATGGCCACGGGCAAGAAGCCCTGGTTGCGCATTTCGGCCTGGACCTCGGGCATCTTGGCCACTTCGATCATGACGCTTTCCAGCTTCTTGATCACCGGTTCCGGAGTGCCGGGCGGTACGGCCACTCCCCGATCAACCGCCTCCGCCATGTCGATGCCCTGCTCCTTGAGGGTCGGCACGTCCGGGAAGCCCGGGAAGCGTTCATTCATGGCAAAACCGAGGACCCGCAGCTTGTCGCGGTGAATGGTCAGGTCGTCAGAGGCGCCGAAGACGGCGGTGACATGCCCGCCCAGAAAGGCCGTCATCTGCGGAGCCGAGCCGGTGAAGGGCACATAGGTGAGCTTGGTGCCCGTCAGTTTTTCCAGCCGCAGGGTGGCCATGTGGTATCCCGAGAAGGAGCCCGACCCGCCGACGGATATGGCGCCCGGCTCCTTCTTGGCCTGGTCGATGAAGTCCTGAAGTGTCTTGATCGGGCTGGTATTGAGCACCGCCAGTCCCAGCGGGGTGCGCTGGAAGATCATCACCGGCACGATCTGTTCAGTCTGATAACCCACGTCCTGCTGCAGAGGTTGCAGGATGATGTGGGGGATATTGAAGCCCGCAAAGGTGTAGCCGTCCGGTTTGGCACGGGTGAGCTCCCGCCAGCCCAGGGCGCCCCCGCCGCCCACCTTGTAGTCGATGATCACCTTTTGACCGAAAAGCTTGTCCAGGTGGGGTTGGTAGAGCCGCGCGCCCCGGTCGGACTGGCCGCCGGGGTCGAAGCAGACGACGTAGGTGAGCTGCCGCGAAGGAAAAGCTTTTTCCTGAGCAAAAGCCTGCCCGACCACGAAAAGCACGCCCAACACCATGGCCACCACTAGAAGCGCAACGACGGATTTCTTCATGTGATCCTCCGTAAAGTGTGGTTGTGACGTTTTGAACCGGCGCGAAAGGGCCGCCCTGAAATCACCCACTGACAATGAGGAATCTACCGTACCATCCAAACGGCCGTCAAGAAATCAGTTGCGTTTTTCGCTGCAACAGCCTTCTCATCCTGTCATCCGCCGTCTTTCATACATCGCCCTCCCTGGTGACAAATTGCACCTTTCAACGAAACCGGCCACCGGGAGCAAGGCAGAGCTTCACGGGAGCAAGTCCCCCCCAGCGGGCAGTCCCCGAAAGAGGAATATCCAACCGAGCGGCTCCGGCCAGTACATCCAATTAAGCGACACAGTACAGCCTCTTGCAAAAGCCTCAAATTCCGTCACCCCGGCATGCTTCCAGCCGGGGGCCAGGGACCTTGAAGCCTGGATTCCGGCCCAAAAACCCTGCCGGAATGACGCCCTGACGGACTTTTGCAAGAGGCTCAGTAGTAACCGGGAGGGACTCGTCACCTTCCGCCCCGCTTTTCTCGTGATTAAAGGCTGCTTCCCATGGAGACCTTGCTCATGTTATCAAGAAGGCCTTGGTTGAAGGCAAAGCAAATAATGGCCCACCAACCGAAAGTCTAACAGGAGAAACCTCTCACGGGACAGCTGTCTGCGGTGAAAAACATCGAGGGGGGCAATGACGTTGAAGGAAAGTTCGATTGCGCAACTGTTGGAGGCTTACCCGGTAGTGGTTGAGATCAGGGTGGCCTGGGGTGAAATGGATGCCCTCAGGCACGTGAACAATGTCGTCTACTTCCGCTATTTCGAAAACGTTCGGGTCACGTACCTGGAAAAGATGAAATTCTGGGAGGTTATGCACCGCACCGGCATCGGTCCCATTCTGGCGTCAACCAAGTGCCGCTTTCTGGCCCCCCTGACGTACCCGGACCGCGTGTTCGCCGCCACCAGAACGGCGGAACTGGGCAAGGATCGCTTGATCATGCATGATTGCCTGGTCAGCGAGCGGCTTCAGCAGATCGTGGCAAAGGGCGAGTCCGTGCTGGTCTCCTACGACTACCGCGTCAACCGGAAGGTCTCTTTGCCCGAAGAACTTCGGCGGGAGATTGCGGAGCTTGAGGGTTCCGTCAAGGCGCCCGCCGCCGAGCCGCCGCCGTGGTGAAAAAAGGAGTGACCCATGCTGAAGGACTTGATCAGCAGGAACCGCAGCTATCGCCGATTCCATCAGAACGTTCCCATCGACATCGCTACGTTACGGGAGTTGCTTGAGCTGGCACGTCTGACCCCCTCAGGCGGGAATCGCCAACCGCTCAAATATGTCCTTTCCTGCGGACCATCCAGCAATGATCTCATTTTCCAGCACCTTACCTGGGCGGTCTATCTCAAATCCTGGCCCGGCCCGGCCGCCGGCGAACGGCCCACGGCTTACATCATTCTTCTCGGCGACCGGACGCTTGCCCCGGAGTTCGGCTATGACGCCGGAATCGCGGCCCAGAGCATCCTGCTGGGAGCGGTCGAGAAAGGGCTTGGGGGCTGCATCATTGGCTTTGTCAACCGCGAACGGCTCAAGACCGCGCTCGACCTGCCGGAACACCTTGAGATTCTCCTGGTGCTGGCCTTGGGTCAGCCCGCCGAAGAGGTGATCATCGAAACAATGGGACCTGACCGCACGATCGAATACTGGCGCGACGAAAACGGGACCCACCATGTGCCCAAAAGGTCTCTTGACGAACTCATCCTGCAGCAACTAACATAGTTCGAAAGCTGCATGCCCGAAGCCCCCAGAGGGGCACGCGCTTCGGACCACAGCGGGAGAACGAACGTGACGGCTGAAGACAGGTTGGGGAGCGAGTTATTTGGTATGGACGTCCCGTTGCTGATCGGCATTTTGACATTCGCATCCTGAGGAGGAACCATGATGACTGCTGATAAGGCACTGCAGAAGCTAATGGAAGGAAATCAACGCTACGTTGCTTATCAAATGAAGGGCCAGCAATTGTGCGACGCAGCCACCCGGCAGGCCTTGATCAAGGGCCAGAAACCCTACGCGACCATTCTTTGCTGTTCGGACTCGCGCGTGCCGCCCGAGGTTGTTTTTGACCAGGGTCTGGGCGAAATCTTTGTAGTCAGAGTGGCCGGGAACATTCTGGATCCTATTGTCTTGGGGAGCATTGAGTACGCCGCCGAGCATCTCGAGACCCCCATCGTGATGGTCCTCGGCCATAGCCGGTGCGGGGCGGTGACGGCAGCGGTGACCGAAGGCAAGGCGGAAGGCAACATCGGCACCATTCTCGAGACCCTTGCCCCCGTGGTGACGGCCGCACGAGAGGAGGCTAAGGGCAAGGGGCAGGCGGAAATCGTCGAGGCGGCTGCCGACCGGAATGTCAGACTGGTGTGCCGTGCTCTGACCAGCCAGTCGAAGATCATCAAACACCTGGTGGAAGAAGGCAAGCTCAAGATCGTGGGTGCCAAATACGATATCGAGGACGGCAGGGTAAGCCTCTTCGACGGGAAATAGCGATCAGCGGGAGGGAAGGATGGACCTGCAGAGGCACAGCGCTTCTGCAGGTCCACGGGATGACGCCCGGCGACGCCCTTCAGGGCTAATCTTTGATATTATTGTGCACTTTACAGGCCCGGACGGTGTTTTTCATGAGCATGGTAATGGTCATGGGGCCGACGCCGCCGGGTACCGGGGTGATGGCGCTGGCAATTTCCGCGGCTTCGTCGAAAGCGACATCACCTTTGAGGATCCTCTTGCCGTCTGCGGTTACCCCGACGTCGTTGACGCCGACATCAATCACCACCGCCCCCGGCTTGATCATGTCGCCTTTCACGTATTCCTTGACTCCCGCCGCCACAATCAAGACATCCGCCCGCTTGGTGTGGAACTTGACGTCCCTGGTCCGCGTGTGAACGACGGTAACCGTTGCATTGGCGCCCTTGGCCTTTTGCATGAGGATGGCCGCGATCGGTTTGCCCACGATATTCGAACGACCCACCACGACCACCTCGGCACCGGATAATTCCGTCCCCGAACGCACCAGCAGTTCCTGAATGCCCGCCGGGGTACAGGGAAGGTAGTCGGGCTCCCCGATCAGGAGCTTCCCCACATTGACGGGGTGGAAAGCATCCACGTCCTTGCTGGGATCGATGGCCAGCAGCACGCGGTTTTCATTGATGTGTTTGGGCAGGGGCAGCTGGACCAGAATACCATGAATCTTAGGGTCCTTGTTATACTGGTCAACCAGCTGCAGCAGCTTTTCTTCGCTCAGGTCGGCCGGCTGATTGTCCTGAACAGAGTAGAATCCCAGTTCATGAGCAGTCTTCTGTTTCCCTCTGACATAGCTCTGGGAAGCAGGGTTTTCCCCAACAAGAATCGTTACGAGACCCGGGACCACTCCGTGTTTGGCCTGCAAGCTTTCCACTTCGGCCTTCAGTTCGGCCCGGATTTCCTTGGCCACGTCGGCCCCTTTGATCAGTTTGGCTGGCATCGTCGGTACTCCTTGTGTAATGAAAGCAGAGGAGGGCCTGGCCCACCTCCATGCCAAATCGTGGTTGACAAAACTACCGTAGGGGCGGGTTTGAAACCCGTCCCTACAGCACTCAGGCGACTTGACTATGGGAATCGTGGAATTAGCCCGTCAGCTCTAGAACAGGCCAATCACCTTGCCCGTCTTGACATCAACATCCACACGGCGGAAGGCGGGGTCGGAAGAGGTCCCGGGCATCAGGCTGATGGCTCCCGCGCAGGGACACAGAAACTTGGCGCCGGAGTAAATGAGCACGTCGCGGATGGGCAGGGTCCAGCCCTTGGGCGTTCCCTTCACGGTGGGATCATGGGTAAGGCTGAGATGGGTCTTCACCATCATGGTGGTGTAGTCATCATATTTGGCATCCCCTTCCAGCATCTTGGCCTTGGCCTCAGCTTCCGGGGTCCAGGCCACGCCGTCGGCCCCATAGACTTCCCGGGCAACCGTCGCCACCCGTTCTCTCAGTTTCATTTCCACGGGATAGAGGAACTTGAATTCATTTTCTTCCTTGCAGGCATCCATTACCGCATCGGCGAATTCCAGAGCCCCTTCGCCGCCCTGTGCCCAATGGTAGGAAGCTGCACAGCGAGCTCCGGCAGCTTCCGCATGTTTCCGCACCAACGCCACCTCGTCCTTGGTGTCGGTATGGAAGGCATTGATGCAGACTACCGGATTGATCCCGGCTTTCCGAATGGTATTGATGTGATGGACCATATTGGGGATGCCCTTTTCCAGCAGTTTCAGGTCTTCCCTGGTGTAGGCCTCGGGCAGGGGGATGCCGGCGACGACCTTCGGCCCGCCGCCATGCATTTTGAGGGCGCGAATGGTCGTGGTCAGAACGGAGACATGAGGTTTCAGGCCACTGTAGCGACATTTGACGTTCCAGAATTTCTCGAACCCGATGTCCGCCGCAAAACCGCTCTCGGTCACATGATAGTCGAACATCTTGAGGCCGATCCGGTCGGCGATAATGGACGACTGGCCCACCGCAATGTTGGCGAAAGGACCGGCGTGAACCATGCACGGCTGATACTCGGCGGTACACATGAGGGTCGGATTGATGGTGTTGCGCATCCAGGCCGCCATGGCATTCCCCACTTCCAGATCACCGGTAGTAACCGGGTTGCCCCGCCGGTCAAAAGCCACCGTGATGTTGTTCAAGCGCTCTTTGAGATCGGCCAGGTCTCTGACAATGGAGAGGATGGCCATCAATTCGGAGCTGACCGCAATGCCGAACTTGGACTGAAAGGTGTAGCCGTCCATGCGGCCGCCGATCCCGATGATGATATTGCGGAGGGACTGGGCGCAGAAATCCATGATCCAGCCCATTTCGACCCGCGTTGGATCGATCTGCAGACGGCGCATCCTGGTGAGCCGCTCCAATTGCTCGTCGGTGTAGTTCCGCTCGTGCTGCATCCGTGCCGTGAGCGCCACCATGGCCAGATTGTGAGCATTCATGATGTCGTTGATATCGCCGGTAAGCCCCATCGAGAACTCGGTCATGGGAATGAGCAGCGAATTGCCCCCACCGGCAGCCGTCCCCTTGACATTCATGGTGGGGCCGCCGGAAGGCTGCCTGAGACAGCCGCCAACATTGACCTTGCGCATGCCCAGCCCTTCCATGAGCCCGCACGAGGTGGTACTTTTGCCTTCCCCGAGAGGCGTCGGGGTGATGGCGGTGACCTCGATATACTTGCCATCCGGCCGATCCTTCAACCGCTCCATGATTTTGAGAAAATCCAGCTTGCAGAGGCGCCCCATGGGCAGGATTTCTTCTTTCTGCAAGCCCAGCTTTTCCTGCCATTCCCACGGGGTGGGCATGTTCTTCTCTGCTGCTTCGGAAATCTGCCAATCCTTGAGTTTTGTTGCGTCGTAGGGCATCACTGACCTCCCGTTGCTTGTTGAGTTAATCGCTTTGGTTTCCCGCCTTTTGCAAACAATACAAATTGATTACACTCGATCTCCTGTCACCCCCTTCTCAACTCAAAATGGTTGTAGAGTGAATAATGAACGTCTTGAGATACTGTATTATTGAACGGGTGCAGATGATAAGAAATGACACGCGGAAACTGACGGTGGCAGTGGGCAGCGATTAACCGATTGAGTCCAACCCTCGTTTGCCTCGTCCACGAAGAATGCTGCTTCAGCTATAATCGCAAGATCCTTCTCAATGCGCGGCCACACCCTAATGGACCTGCATCGGGTTGTCAATCAGAAAACTCTGCCAGCCTCTGCCATGCTTGTGAAGGTTGAATTGTATCGTTTCCGAAAACCTTCTTGACTAATGTGACCATGTGGGAGCGGCTTTCTATCTTAGGCTCGCATATCTGCCCCGCATGCCCGTTGGAAAGGAGCGAGGAAGAGGACCCTGGGGATGGCTGAAAAGAGCGGGAGAGGGAGGCAACCATGTGAATGTTTGAAAAGTCTTGACCTTCGCCCTGACTTCTAATACACGAAGCCATAGTCAAAGAGACGCAGAAACCACGGAGATGAATCATGGTGAAGAAGAAGAATATGGAAGACAGCCCGATCATGGAAGAATTTGACGATGATGGCGGACTGGAATTCGACCAGCAGGACGAGCTTGATTTTGCCGCCGACGAAGACCTCCTGCTCGAAGAGGGCGAAGACGAGGAGGACCTCGTGCCATCAGTCCTCTACAAAGGCGTATCGCGGCCCAAAACGGATGATGACTGGCGGCAGTTGCTCATGGAAGCAAGTCGTGAGGGAGTCCCGACCTACCAGTTGGCCGAAGTTTATCGCGACGGTATGTTGATCATTCACCCGCAGTTTGGTCTGGGGGTGGTTACCAAGGTCATCTCGCCTCATAAGATTGAGGTCATCTTTGAAACCAGCAAGAAATTGATGGCCATGAACCTGACCCTGCCCGCTTGAAGGCACCCCGTTCCTTTTTCCCGCCTTGACTCGAACAGAGGAGGAAGGGGTGATGCTGATTACCGGGGCCGTTGAAAACCGTAAGGCGCTCCCCTCACGACCTCATTATCAAACCGCATCGGTACCATCCAGCAGCAAGGTAACAGCAAAGAAAAAAGCCGGGTAACAAAGCTGCTACCCGGCCCAAAAAAAGGGTGAGAGGCGTGGCATCTGAAAGTTTTTTTACCGCATCATGCGTCATGCTGAAATAGGGCAAAACCTGTATTCTGCATGGAGAATTGCCGTATTTATCAGGGTAAGTATGTAGGGTATACGGTTCAGGCTTTTCCGTTTTGATCGTCCTTCAGGGGCAGCACGAAGTAAAACAGATTGCCGTAGCGCTGAGGTTCACATCCGACCCTGCCACCGTGAATCTCCACCACGTTGCGCACAAAATTAAGCCCGTGCCCCGTCCCGCGTTCCGCTTCGGCACCCGCGGTCCGATATCCTTCATCGAACACCCGGCGGGCCTCGCTCTCGGAAAGGGGGCTTCCTGTGGTAAAGAAATTGAACCTCACCCCGCCAATGTGTTCCCCAAAAACGTCTTTCAAAATTTGACGATTGTAAGAGACCAGCTTGATCCGATTACCCAACTGATCTTCTACCTCCTGGGCGTATTTCAGAGCATTGGAAAACAGGTTGTCGAAGACCTGGGATATCAATCCTTTATCGACATATAGGGTGACCTGCTCATCCGGTACTTCATCCAGACTGTTGTCGACGACAATCTCTCTCTTCCTGAAGAGTGGCAGGTAGCGCTCGAGAAGCGGTTCAATGATCTCCGTGCGAAAGTTGCAGGACTGTTTTCTGAGGACATACGTACCTTTCAAAAAATGGTCCCGACGGAGCAGGGTTTCCAGAAAGAGGCTGGTGTGTTCGTAGTGCTTGGAGAGAGCTCTGGCTTCGTCAGCCAACTGCTCACTGTTCTGGTTCAAGGCATGATAAATCTCACACAGCTCTTTGGAGAGCACCTGGTTGCCATTTTTCAGAAACAGGATCGTCTCCCGAATTTGCCCCTGAACACGCTCGTATTCCTTGATGAATTTATTCAACCGGAGCAGGAACAGCTTGTAATAGATATTAGGGGTGATGACGTTGTGCTCGATATCGGAAACCAGCTGGTTGATAAATTTGAGATGGTTGATGTTCTGCTCGATGAGCAACTTCTGGTGGAGGTTATAGCCGATCCGGTTGGTCAGCTTCTCCAGAAAGAAGTGCTCTTTTTCGTCAACCTTCTCCTTGGGAAAGATCTCAAAGAGCCCCAGGATTTGACTCTGATCCAGAAAGGGTATCCATTTGGTGAGGGCTTGATTCCCGCGAATGGGGAGTATCCAGGCGTCTGCGGTCTCATAGGAGGCCTCGGCCAGGGGCAGGCCACACGGGGCCCGCTCCTCGGCCGGAATGAGGCCGCTCTCACTGCTGCAGACTCGTTCCAGGCGGGAAGTGTGGGAATCGATCACATAGAGATGACTGTCGAGCCCAAAGAACTCTTTCGGGACCGCCACAGAGATCAGATAGAGGTAATCGACCGTGGTGTGTTCTTGAGCCAGGTCGAAAAAGGTGGCGAACGCCTCCTCCTGCAGGCGCTCAAAGTTGTAGCGCTGGTAACTCTCCTTCTTTTCTCTAACCCGCTTGTAAACACTCGCCATCAGCTGCTCTGACATGATTCCCCAAGGCTTTGCCGTTCAGGCAATTTCGAGTTCGTGCTTAAGGCTTCGCTCCATGAGCTCTCGCACGGCGGTTTGCGGTCCCTTGCCGGCGTAGATCACCTGGTAGACCTGCTCCGCGATGGGCATTTCGACGGCCATTCGGTCAGCCAGGAAATGGACCGACTGGGCCGTTTTGACTCCCTCCGCCACCATGCGCATTTCCCCAAGGATGTCTTCGATCCTGCGTCCCTGCCCCAGTTGCAGGCCCACCTGACGATTGCGGCTCAAATCCCCGGTACAGGTCAAGAGCAAGTCCCCAATACCTGACAAGCCGGAAAAGGTCAAAGCATTTGCCCCCATTTTCACGCCCAGGCGCGACATTTCGGCCAGTCCCCGCGTAATCAGGGCGGCGCGGGTATTGTGGCCAAAGCCCAGACCGTCGCTGATGCCGGCCGCAATGGCAATGACATTCTTGAGCGCGCCGGCCAGTTCCACGCCCGTCTTGTCAAAGCTCGTATAAACGCGAAACGTGTTCGTGGAGAAGGTCCGCTGGACCCTCTCGGCCACTTCCAGGTCCTCTCCCGCGACCACGATCGCGGTCGGTGCCTGGCGGATCACCTCGCGTGCAAACGAAGGGCCGGAAAGCGCCAACACGGTCGCCAACGGCGATGACGGCTGCAATTCTTTCCAAATGTCCGACATCATCAGGAGGGTGCCGTTTTCGATCCCCTTGGTCGCACTCACGATCACGCTGCCCGGCTGCAAATAGGGCAGCATCTGGACCGCGGTTTGGCGATAGACATGGGAAGGGACCACCATCACGATCAGGTGGTGGCCTTCAACGACCTGCTGCAAATGATGATGGGGAATAACGTTTTCGTGCAGGCGAAAACCCGGCAGGTAGATGCTATTCTCACGGGTTTCACGCATCGTCTGACAGAGGTCCGCTTCGTAAACCCACAGGTCAACCTGAAACCCTTTGGTGGCCAGGAGCTGGCTGATGGTTGTGCCCCAGCTGCCCGCCCCCACGACGCCGACAGGACCAACGGCTTCCATCAATTCTCCGGTTCCTCTTTCGCGTCATCCGGTTCTGGTTCTGCCGAGATCGCCAGGTCCATGACCTGCTCGCCCTCATCCAGTACCATCAATTTGACTCCCTGCGTGACCCGCCCGATCTTGCTCACCTGCGCCGCCGGCATGCGGATCAGACGGCCGCGGTTGGTAATGATCAGGATCTCCTCCTCTTCTCCTACCTGGCGAAAGCCCACCACGCCGCCATTCTTCTCCGTGACCCGCACATTCAACACCCCCTTGCCGCCGCGACTCTGGCAGCGGTAGGCCTCTTCGAGGGTGCGCTTGCCAAAGCCCTTTTCGGTGATGACCAGGATACTCCTGCCGGCATCGATCACATCCATTCCCACCAACTCACTGCCATCCAGGTTCATCCCCCGAATACCGCGACTCACCCGTCCCAGCGGACGGAATTCCTGTTCGGAGACCCGGATGGACTTACCGGCTTTGCTCATCAGGAAAAGATCGCGCGCGCCATCGGTGATCCGCACGGCAATCAGCTCATCATCATCGTCCAGGTTGATGGCGCGAATCCCGTTTGAGCGCGGGTTCGCATAGGCGGTAAGCTCCGTCTTCTTGACAATCCCGTTGCGGGTGGCCATGACCACAAACTGCCCGTCTTTGAACTCTTTCACCGGCAGGATGGTCTGAATCTTCTCACCCGGCTGGAGCGCCAGGAGATTGACAATGGCCTTTCCGAGCGCCGAAGGTCCCACTTCGGGAATTTCGTAGACCTTCAGCCAGAAGACCTGGCCTCGGTTGGTGAAGACCAGAAGGTAATCATGGGCTGCGGCGGTGAACACGGTGGTAACGAGATCTTCCTCACGAGTGCTCATCCCGCTCCGGCCGCGGCCCCCCCGTTTCTGGCTGCGGTAGATGGCAAGCGGGGTGCGCTTCACGTAGCCCGCCTGGGAAATGGTCACGACCATCTCTTCATTGGCGATCAGGTCCTCGATACAGATGTCGCCGGCTTCGGCAAGGATTTCGGTTTTACGCACGTCCCCAAACTGGGCCACCAATTCCTGCAGCTCCTCCCGAATGACCTGGTCCACCAAGGCCGCGGAAGCCAGGATCTGGCGTAATCGTTCGATCTCCTTCAGGATTTGATAGTACTCCTCAACAATCTTTTCCCGCTCGAGCCCGGTCAGGCGCTGCAACCGCATCTCGAGGATGGCCTGGGCCTGCTCCTCGCTGAAGTCGAAGCGGGCCAACAGCCGGCTCTTGGCCTCCTGCGGGCTGGCTGCGGCCCGGATGAGTTCGATGACCTCGTCGAGATGGTCCAGCGCCCGTTTCAGCCCTTCCAGGATATGCGCCCGTTTCTCAGCCTGGCTGAGCTCATACTGGGTGCGCCGGATGACTACCTGGCGCCGGAAGTCGAGGAATTTCTGGAGCACTTCCTTGAGGTTGAGCACTTCGGGTTTGTTGTCCACCACGGCCAGCATGATGACCCCAAAAGTGCTCTCCAGCGGCGTGTGCTTGTAGAGTTGATTCTCGATGACCCTGGGGTCGTCTCCCTGCCGCAGGGTGAGCACCATTCTCATCCCTTCACGGTCGGATTCGTCCCGAATATCCTGAATGCCTTCGATCTTTTTCTGCTTGACCAGTTCGGCGATCCGTTCGAGCAGCCTCGCCTTGTTCACCTGGTAGGGAAGCTCCGTGACAATCAGGTGGCTTCTGCGACCCGATTCCTCGACTTCCATGCGGGCCCGCATTTTGATTGTACCCCGACCGGTCTCGTACGCTTCCCTGATCCCTTCACAGCCACAGATGAAACCGGCGGTGGGAAAGTCAGGTCCCAGCACGAAGCGCATGAGCCCGCTGATGCTGATTTCGGGATCATTGAGCAGCGCGATGAGCCCTTGGCAAAGCTCCCGCAGGTTGTGGGGGGGGATGTTGGTGGCCATGCCCACGGCGATGCCCGAAGAACCGTTGAGAAGCAGGTTGGGGACTCTGGTCGGCAGCACCATGGGTTCCAGAATGGTGTTGTCGTAGTTGGGCTGGAACGGGACGGTTTCCTTTTCAATATCCCGCAGGAACTCGTGGCCAAGCCGATGCATGCGGATTTCAGTGTACCGCATGGCGGCGGGAGGATCGCCGTCTACCGACCCAAAGTTGCCCTGCCCATCAATCAGCGGATAGCGCATGGAAAACGCTTGCGCCATCCGCACCAGGGCGTCGTAGACGGCGGCATCACCATGCGGATGGTATTTACCGATGACGTCTCCGACAATCCGCGCTGACTTCTTGTAGGGCTTGTTAAAGTCATTGCGCAGTTCATGCATGGCGAAAAGGATGCGTCGGTGGACCGGTTTCAAACCATCGCGCACATCCGGAATGGCACGACCGATGATCACGCTCATGGCATAATCAAGATAAGAAAGCTTGATCTCATCTTCGATGTTGATCGTTTTCAAATCCATTTTGACATTCCTTGGGGGGAACTCTCTCACTTATTGGGGAGCAGTTGCTCATGTCCCGGTGGGAAACCCGAAGACCCATGAAACGGACTGCGGTTGACAGGCACCCTGCAACTCGCAACTTCTCGAAGCACGTGGTTCATGGGATACTCATTACCGGAGGGTGCCTGTCCGCTGCCATCAGATATCAAGCTCTCGAAAATCCAGAGCATTGACCTGAATGAAATCGCGCCGAGGTTCCACGCGATCGCCCATCAGCGTGGTGAACAGTTCATCGGCGAGATACTGGTCTTCGATGCGGACCTGCAGGAGAGTCCGCTTCTCCGGATCCATGGTGGTTTCCCAGAGTTGGCCGGGGTTCATTTCGCCAAGCCCTTTGTAGCGCTGAATGGTGAGTCCTCTTTTGCCATCGTCCATCAAGGACTGGAAAATGTCCCGCGGGGCAGAAAAGCTCTGCTCACCCTGGGCACTGCGGACGATGCAGGGGGTCTGCTGGAGGACCTCCAGGGCATGATAGAGCTCCAGCAATTTCCGAAAGGCGACGGATTCCAGGAATTCATGGCCGACCTGAAGGGTGCCCGGGCCATTAGCGGCCCTGGGCACCAGCACGAGATCGAAACCCCCGGCTTCTTCTCTTTCTTCCAGCGAAGTGACCTCATAGCCGGCCTTTTCCAGTTCTTCCCGGAGGACGAGGGCGGACTCACTCTGTTCCAGTATGGTGAGTTTGCGCAGACTGTAAATCCTTACCAGTTCTTCAATAAGCCCCTTGGGTAGCCCCTTTTCCGCTTGCCGCTCGAGGAATTCCTCATACCGCGAGAAAGTCTTCAGCAGCTGGATGAGCTGCGTCCTGGGAAGGGCCTGCTCCGAGCCGCCCAGATAGACTTCCTTTTTCTCCACGGCTCGCGACAGCACATACGTGTTGAGGCCTTCCTCGTCTTTGACATATTTCTCCTGCTTGCCTGCCGCAACCCGATAGAGGGGCGGTTGAGCAATATAAAGATGTCCCCGTTCGATCAGCTCCGGCATCATTCTGAAGAAAAAGGTCAACAGCAGCGTGCGAATGTGAGCGCCGTCGACATCGGCGTCGGTCATGATGATGGTCTTATGGTAGCGGAGCCGGTCCGGGTTGTACTCATCCTTGCCCACGCCGGTGCCCAAAGCGGAGATCATGGTTCGAATCTCCTGGTTCTCCAGCATCTTGTCGAAGCGCGACTTCTCCACATTGAGGATCTTGCCGCGCAGCGGCAGAATCGCTTGAAACTTGCGGTCTCGCCCCTGTTTCGCCGAACCGCCGGCAGAATCCCCCTCAACGATGAAAATCTCGCTCTTTGCCGGGTCCCGTTCCTGACAGTCAGCCAGCTTCCCCGGCAGCGAATGCTCGCTCAAGATCCCTTTGCGACGCGTCAGCTCTTTCGCCCGGCGCGCGGCCTCGCGGGCTCGCGCGGCCTCCAGCACCTTGTCCAGAATGATCTTGGTTACCCGCGGGTTTTCTTCAAAGAAGGTTGATAGCTTGTCGTAAACCAGGTTTTCGACCAACCCTTTGACTTCACTGTTGCCAAGCTTGGTCTTGGTCTGACCTTCAAACTGCGGCTGGGAAAGTTTGACACTGACCACCGCTGTAAGCCCTTCGCGCACATCATCACCAATGAGCTTATCCAGGTCGCTCTTGGGCATCTTGCTCTGCACCGCGTACTGCTTGATGGACCGGGTCAGGCCGGCTTTGAAACCGGCCAGGTGCGCTCCCCCTTCGTTGGTGTTGATGTTGTTGGCAAAAGTGAAGATCTTTTCATTATACGTGTTGTTGTATTGAATCGCCGTCTCGATGCCGACGTTTTGTCGGTCTCCCGCGATGTGAATCACTTCCGGGTGGAGCGGTTCCTTGTTCTTGTTCAAATACTCGATAAAAGAGACCAGCCCCCCCTCGTAACAGTAGCTTCTTTCCTTGGGAATCCGGTCATCCGAGAGATCGATGCGGACGCCGCGATTCAGGAAGGCAAGCTCGCGCATGCGTTGCGCGAGGATCTCGAAACTCACCTCGGTCTCGGTAAAAATGAGCGGGTCCGGTTTGAAAATGACCTTCGTCCCCCGGCGGGCTGTGTCCCCCTTCACCACCAGCGGGGTCTTGGGCTCTCCCCGTTCATAGCGCTGATAGTAGACCTTGCCGTCACGGCGAATTTCCACCTGGAGTGACTCGCTCAGCGCGTTGACCACCGACACCCCGACGCCATGAAGCCCGCCTGAAACCTTATAGCTCGAATCGTCGAATTTGCCGCCCGAATGGAGCTTCGTCATCACCACTTCGACAGCCGGCAGATTTTCTTTTTCGTGAAGGTCGACCGGGATCCCCCTTCCGTCGTCTTCCACGCTCACCGAGCCATCGATATGAAGCTGGATCTTGATGTGCGTGCAGAATCCTGCCAGAGCCTCATCGATACTGTTATCAACGACTTCATAGACCAGATGATGAAGACCTTCGGTCGAGACATTGCCGATGTACATGGAAGGACGTTTGCGAACCGCGCTCAATCCCTCTAAAACCGTAATCTGCTGTGCGGTGTACTGGCTTTGCTCACCGCTGTCGGCAGTAATCAACTCGGTCATAACTGAACCCCTCAGTTACTATTCGCTGGGCTTCGTTTTTGACTGTGAAACCAGGACCAACCAGGAGACCCCATCCATTCCCTGGATAACGTGATTTTCTTTTTAAAACAAAAATATAGCCTATTTTTCAGGTTTTTTCAATTGTTTTAAAATCCGAGTCACAAGTTCCTCTTCTCCACGCATTCGCCGGCCCCTGAAGTCCTCTCCACGGCAGGCCAAGGAGCAGCCCGGCAACCGCAGACCTCCGCCGGTCGTACCCGGACTTTTGATGACAAGGCATGGATTTGATCCTGATTTCGTGCTAGCCTAGCGACCCTGTAGGTGCTTTCCAAAGAGCAGGAAAGACATTTGATGACTGTCGTGTTGATACAGGTTTCATCGTTCGCTTGGCAGCAAACGGGAGGGCAACTGATGGTTAGATGGAAGGTACTGCTGGGTGTTGGCGTCATTTTCTTGATGGCCTCTTCGACTTGGTCGGGACTGGGCACCATGAGTGTGCAAGTGCGCGACGGCCAGCTGCGCGCCACCCCCTCTTTCCTGGGGGCAGTCGTGGGTTCGCTTGCCTATGGGGATCGCGTGGAGATCCAACAGCAGCAGGGCGACTGGATGGAAGTCACCTGCAAGGGTCAAAAGGGCTGGGTGCACAGTTCGGCCCTGACCACGAAGAGCATTATTATGGGGGGCGGCGGCAGGGACGCTCAGATGAAGGCTTCGGGCAAGGAAGTGGCGCTCGCCGGTAAGGGTTTCAACGCCGAGGTCGAAGCCCAGTACCGCAAGGGGCATCGGAACGTTAATTATCCTGCCGTGGACCGGATGGAGCTGGTCCAGATCTCCCCGCAGGAAATGGCGACGTTTCTCGAACAGGGTGCCGTCAAGCCTGCGTCGGGAGGTGCCCAATGAGACCTCAGCATTATTATCCGCTCCTGCTTTTGCCAGTCATGGTCCTGGTAGCCTGCGAGACCATGCAACCCGTGGTCGATGTGGCCACCCAGGTGGGCGTGGCAACCGGTAAGATCTCCCAAAGCCAGGCCGATTCCATCTCCCGCAGCTCCCAGGCAGTGGGCAAGACCTTCGAGGACATCACTCTGGAACAGGAATATTACATCGGGAGGGCGGTGGCCGCCTCAGTCCTCACCCAGTATCGCCCATACAACCAGGCCGGGCTCAACCATTACGTCAATGTGGTGGGCCAGACCCTGGCTCAAGCCTCCGACCGGCCGCAGACTTTTGGCGGGTACCATTTCCAGGTGGTGGACTCCATGGAAATCAATGCCTTTGCGGCGCCGGGCGGGCTGATTGTGATCACCCGCGGCATGCTTCGCTGCTGCAAGACGGAAGATGCGCTGGCCGCTGTGCTGGCCCATGAAATTGCCCATGTACAGCACCAGGATGGGCTGCGCGCCATCAAGAGCAGCCGTCTTACCTCGGCCTTGACCATCCTGGCCGCGGAAGGCGTCAAACAAACCGCCGGGCGTGACCTGGCGCAACTCACCGAGGCCTTCGAAGGTTCCGTGGGGGATGTTGTGAATACGCTGGTCGTGAGCGGCTATTCGCGCGCCCAGGAACGGCAGGCCGACGAAGCCGCGCTCACCATTCTCCGACGGGTGGGCTACAACCCTTACGCCCTGGTGGAGATGCTGACGGTGATGAAAGCCCAGCTCAAGGCGGGCGGCCCGGGGTTTGGCAAGACTCACCCCGACCCCCAGGACCGCATCAACACCGTGCGGGTGTCAGCGGGCAGCCCCGGCCAGATGCCGTCGCCGGCAGCCCGCCAGGCCCGCTTCGAACGGGCGCTCGAAGCCGCTTAGGACTTGTCCATGAATACTTCACGAGTCCCCGTTACCGAAGGAGATTAGGGAGATTTGGAGCTGACAATAGCCTTAAAATCCCCCCCGCCCCCCTTTGGAAAGGGGGGGAAATGCTATGCGGTGATGAGCTCTCAATCTCAGGATCAGGGTTGACGGAAATGGTCCCTAAGAAGGTCCGAAAGACCCTCCTGGGGGTGGCCATCGGGACGGGAGCGGCCTTGCTCGCCCTGTTGCTGTGGCTGCCGGGTTTTCTGGAACGTCTGGAATTCGCCACCTGGGCCTGGCGGGTGGTTTTGCTGGCCCGGCCTGGCCCGGCCACGCCCCGGGTGAAGCTCATCCTGCTGGACCAGGCCAGCCTCGACTGGGGCAAGGAAGTCAACGGTTGGTCCTGGCCCTGGCCGCGCCAGGTCTATGCCCCCATCATTGACTTCTGCCGGCGGGGCGGCGCCCGTGCGGTCATCTTTGACGTGCTCTACACGGAGCCGTCGGTCTATGGGGTAAGCGACGACGGCCTGCTCGCCGACGCCATACGGCAGGCCCCCGCTTTCGTCGCACCGCTGGCCCTGGGTGAGGAGACCGGGGCGGCGACGTCGTGGCCGCCGGCAATCCCTTCCCGCTCACTGCCGCTGGACGGGGCCGACCCCAACCTGGCGCGGGCCGTCTCTCGCCATCTGGATGTGCTCCAATGTACCTTCCCGATTCCGGAAATCGCCACCAGCGCCACACTCCTGGCCAATGTCATGGATGACCCGGACAGCGACGGGATTTTTCGCCGCGCCTATCTGTTCCGGATCTTCGACGGTCGGGCCATCCCTTCCCTGGGGCTCGGCGGGTACCTCGCCGGCGGCGGCTCTGCTGCGCCCGGCGGTGAAACGCTGGACACGATGTTGAACAAGGTGTCGCTGAGCGACGGCTGCCTGAAGATCGACCGCTATTGCTGTCCCCTCGATGCCAACCAGCGAGTCATCCTCCGCTACCGCGGTCCTTCAGGGACTCACGAAGCTTACAGTGCGGCCGCCGTGATCCAGTCGGAGATGCGCCTGCGGGAAGCGGCCGGTCCACCGCCGGTCATCGAAGACCCAAATGTCTTCAAAGACTGCTACGTACTCTTCGGATTCAGCGCTCCGGGGCTCATGGATCTGCGACCGACGCCGGTCAGCAGGGTGTTTCCCGGCGTGGAAATTCATGCCACCGTTTTGGACAATTTGTGGTCCGGCGATTTCCTCCGGGACGTTCCTCGGCCGGTGGTGATTTTGGCAGTGATGCTGCTGTCCGTGCTCAGCGCCCTGAGCCTGGTCCACAGCAAGCACGCCCGATCCTCGATCCTGGTTTTCGGCGCCTTTCTGCCGCTCCCGCCGGTGCTTGGAGTCGCGGCTTACGAGGAAGGCTTTTGGCTGCCGGTGGTCGTCCTGCAGCTGGCGGTGACCGTGGCCATGATCGGCGCCCTCGGCCTGAATTATGTCACCGAGGGCCGCCAGAAGGCGTTTTACCGGCATGCCTTCAAGCA
>CAZDKX010000046.1:0-20682 GCA_964505935.1 uncultured Syntrophobacteraceae bacterium | reverse complement strand
TGGTTAAACGTGCTAGCAATTATTGACACGCAGGACAAACGTCTTTATGCTCTTTTTGCAGAAGACCCTCCCGAAATCAGAGGATACCGCTCAGGTTAGGTTGAGCAGTGGGTTGCATGCAAAAGGGGAAATCGGAAAAGCATCCACGATGCCGCAACAACGATATGCCGGGCAGGAACAAGGATCGTTGGGCGTCGTAGCGAAACTCAAAGCCGGCTATCAGGCCTTCGGATCTTGGGGACCCTGAAATGAATTCATTGATTGCCGACCATTCAGTCGTTATCCGGCTTGCCGCCTTCATCTCGATCTTCCTGGTTATGGCGATTTGGGAGAGGCTCGCCCCGCGCCGCACACCTCGAACGGCGAAGTCCGGCCGCTGGGTGACCAACCTTTCCCTTACCGTTGTCAATTCCCTGGTCGGGCGATTGGTGCTTTTGCTGCCCGGGGTGGGACTGGCCCTGAGCGCAGAGTCCCGGGGCTGGGGGGTCCTGAACCAGCTCGACCTCCAGCCTCTTGCGGCCGGCGTTATCGGTATCGTCGTTCTGGACCTGACGATTTACCTCCAGCACCTCCTCTTTCACAAGGTCCGCCTCTTCTGGTGGCTTCACGGGCTCCATCACACGGACCTGGACATCGACGTGACCAGCGGCACCCGGTTCCATCCCCTGGAGATTGCTCTCTCGCTGCTGATCAAGGCCGCGACGATTATCCTGGTGGGCGTGCCGGTCTGGGCTTTCCTCGTCTTTGAGGTCCTCCTCAACGGTTTATCCCTTTTCAACCATAGCAATGTCCGACTCCCTCCAGGGATTGACCGATGGTTACGCCTTGTGGTCGTGACGCCGGACATGCATCGGGTGCATCATTCGGTCATCATCCGTGAGCGGGACAGCAATTTCGGCTTCAACCTCTCCTGGTGGGACCGCCTCTTCGGGACCTATCGCGCCCAGCCTGAAAAGGGTCACACCGACATGGTCATCGGCCTGGCCAATCTTCGCAATCCCCGGGACCTGACCCTGATGAAGCTCCTGCTGCTTCCCTTTTCGCCCGGGAGGAAGTATTGACCCCCACCGCACCGCATTATTCGATCATTGTCCCCGTCTTGGGCGAGACGGCTTCGATCCGGAGGGTGCTGGACCATCTCCGGAGCCTCGAACGGCAAGAGGAGGCGGAGATTCTGGTCGTCGACGGAGATCCGGAAGGGAGAACGCTGGAGGCGATTGTTCGACAGGACGTACACAAAATCCTTGCACCCCGGGGTCGGGGACGGCAGATGAACGCGGGAGCCCAAAAGGCCCGAGGAGAAATCCTCCTGTTTCTGCACGCCGATACGGACCTGCCTGCCGACGCGCTGGGACTGATCGACGAGGCCTTCCGCTGCCCGCGGGTTGTGGGCGGGGCCTTCGACCTGGGATTGCGGTCCGCGCGGTTTGCCTTCAAGGTCATCGCCGCGACAGCCTCCCTCCGCTCCCGCTTGACCCGCGTCCCCTTTGGCGACCAGGCGCTGTTTTTCCGAAGGGAATACTTTGAACGGATCGGCGGCTACCAGGAAATCCCCCTGATGGAGGATGTGGAGCTCATGGGGCGGATCAGGCGGCGGGGGGACCCCATCACGATCATCGGCAAACCGGTCCTTACCTCTCCCCGGCGATGGGAAACGGAAGGCCTCCTGCGTTGCACCTTCCGCAACTGGCTGCTCCAGGGGCTTTACCTATTCGGCGTCCCGCCGGAGCAGCTGGCCGGATACTATCGGGCGCATCCGGCCACGAACGCGCCTTCCCATGAAACAGCGGCGGTGCGCCAACCGAAGTGGCCGTTCCCTCAGAAACGGGTCTTCCTCCTGGTGGTTCTTCTCAGTCTCATCCTGACTCTGATGCCGGCGATCAGCCGGGGCGACGATCGAGTCTTTTTCCGGGAAGACTTCCAGAATTTGGAAAACTGGCGGCCACTCCACTTTCCCAAGATTGCCGCCCATACCCGCTACTCTGTCGAAAGCATGGGCCAGAGCGACGTCCTCAAGGCTGTCAGCCGCGCTTCCGCTTCGGCCCTGGTCTACGCGAAGCTCTTCAACATCTACGAGCACCCCCGGGCCAGGTGGCGCTGGAAAGTGGATAACGTCTATCCGAACGCCAGGCCGGAGGAGAAATCGGGTGACGATTATCCTCTTCGGATATACGTCATCTTTTCCTACGATCCCCTCAAGGCAAAGCCTTTGGAAAAAATACAGTACGGCATTGCAAGGAAACTGTACGGTGAATACCCGCCCCACAGTACTCTGAACTACGTCTGGGCAAGTCAGGCCGGCCAGGAACGCATCATCACCAGTCCCTACACCGAAAAGGCAAAGCTCATTGCTCTGCAAAGGGGGAGCGAAAAGGTGGGGGTCTGGCAGGTCGAGGATGTGAATATGCTTGAGGACTATCGGCTTGCCTTCGGCATGGATCCCCCGGCATCCGCCAGTTTCGCCGTCATGAACGACTCGGACAACACGGGGCAGAGTTCCCTGTCCTATCTGGATTTCATCGAGGTCTTTCGGAGTGGGAATTGACGGCTGTGTGATGCTCTTCGTGAAGGCCCCGGAGAGGGGACGGGTCAAAACCAGACTGGCCGCTTCCCTGGGCAACGAAAGGGCGCTTGACCTCTACCGCTGTTTTGTGGAGGATACCATCGGCATGCTCGACCTAGACGGGTTGCGTCCATTGATCTTCTTCACCCCGCCGTCCTCGCGGTCGCAGATCGTCGCCTGGCTGGGAGACCGGTATTCCCTCGTGCCGCAGGAGGGCGAAGATCTTGGGGGGCGGATGCACCATGCCTTCCAGACGGCCTTTGCCAGGGGCTTTAACGCCGCGGTGATCATCGGCGGCGACAGCCCCGATCTCCCTTGCCGGATCATTGACGAAGCCCTGGCTGCCCTGGAGGATCATGATGTCGTCCTGGGCCCTGCCCGCGACGGTGGCTACTATCTGATCGGGTTCAGGAAAGGAGCGTTCCTGCCCGACGCCTTCTCCGGGATCTCCTGGAGTGCGCCGGATGTTTTTGCCAGGACGCTGGCGATTCTCCGTGATGCGGGTCGCCGCGTCCATCTCCTGCCGCTTTGGCAGGATGTGGACACCCTCCAGGACCTCCGGGCATTGGTTTCAAGAAACGTCGGCACGGCTTTTCGCCAATCGGCGACCATGACCTGTATTGAAAAGGCACACGGTTTGTGGGGGGAATCGGTCACTGCTCCTGGGGAAGGTCTTGCGGAATAAAGGGACCAACCCGCTTCCTTCTGCGGGACTGGGTCCAGGCCAAACTGGCCGACAAGCTCGAGAAAATCAATGAAGGGATCAAGCGGGAAGGGGCCTTCTATCTTTTCACGCTGCGATTGATACCCCTGTTTCCCTTTTGGATGATCAACCTGGTCATGGGGCTGACCATGATGCCCCTGCGGCGATTCTACTGGGTGTCTCAGCTGGGGATGCTCGCCGGCACGATGGTTTACGTCAATGCCGGAAGGGAGTTGTCCAAGATCGATTCGCTCCAGGCGATCCTTTCGCCTACGCTCCTCCTGTCCTCTACCCTCTTGGGAGTCTTTCCCCTGGCGGTCAAGAAAATTGTGGAGTTTTACCGGCAGAGAAGCAAGTCAACGTTAAGAAGCCTTGATTGAAAGAAGATCGACATGGCCACCTACGACTACGATATCGGCATCCTCGGCGGCGGTGCGGCGGGACTCACCATTGCCGCCGGCGCAGCCCGGGCGGGGGCGAAGGGTTTGCCGAAGGTACTGAAACGACGATTCGCAGGAGAGGAGGATGGGGGCTGTCTATGCGTATTGACGGGTTATTAGAAAAGACACAGGGGGGCGAGGTTCTATCGCGCAGGGAAATGGTTCATTTACTGGGTCTCTCCCCGGACTGTGCCGAAACCTACAGGGTGTTGGCCGAAGCAAACCGTCTATCGAAAGAGGTATCCAAGGGGAAGGCGGAAGTCCATGCTCAGTTTGCCGTCAATCTTGCCCCCTGCGGCGGTGATTGTCTTTTTTGCTCATTCGCCAAAGTCAACGGGGTGTTCACCACGGAAGTGGAACTCACTCCCGATCAGGCGGTCGCTTACGGCCGACAATTCGAGGAAGACGGTGCCAACGCGGTATTCATGATGTCAACGGCCCAGTATCCCTTTGCCCGGTTTCTGGAAATGGCAAAAGAAGTCAGGAAAAACCTGAAGCCGGAAACCACCTTGATTGCAAATGTGGGCGACCAATCGCTCAAAAATGCCGTAAAGCTCAAAGATGCTGGATTTGCAGGCGTTTACCACGCCCTTCGGCTCCGCGAAGGGACAGACACCTGCCTCACGACCAAGGGGAGAAAGCAGAGCATCTTCAACTTCAAGGAAGCCGGCCTGGAAGTGGGAACGTGCGTCGAACCGGTGGGACCGGAACACACCAACGAGGAATTGGCCGAGATGATCGAATTCACGGCCTCTTTCAATCCCGCCTACAGCGGTGCGGCGCGCAGAATAGCCATACCGGGAACGAAACTGGCGAAGCGGGGGACCATCAGCGAGTTACGGATGGCTCAAATCGTTGCCGTGACCAGATTGGGCACGCCACGCACGGTTATCGGCAACTGCACTCATGAACCTTGCACGCTGGGCGCGATCGCCGGGGCCAATCTGTTCTGGGCCGAAGTCGGCGCGAATCCTCGCGACATCAAGGCGAAAACGGAAGAAGGTCGAGGGGAGACGGTCCCCGGCTGCCGCTCGATCTTTCAGGAAAGCCATTGGGATTTGTGGTGGGGCCCGTCGCGTTACTACAATCGCGGTCATGAGTGTGGAGAGTGGGCCGCCCGGTGAGCTTGGTCGTCAATCTCCAGATGTCCAGGAATATGCTGAGTGGTAGCGGCGATAAACTCCTCGGCTGTGAAGATCTCGAAATTTTTCTTGTTGCTCCCATGGGTCATGCCGGAGCGATACAGGACCTTGCCCACTATCTTCGATATACGTAATCTTTTGTTCCGAGAAGGCGTTTCGCAGGATATATTCCGCCAAGGCTTTCTGCCCGTCCCGGTCGTCAGGGGCGATGGCGTTTCCGGCATGCACGCTGAAACCGCTGTGATGCCAGGCCATGAGTTTTTCGATAAGCCCGTCGTTTATCCTGCCCTCAGCCTTCAACATGGCCAGGACCTTGGAGCGGAAGATCTCTTCGAGCTCTTTCAGTTCTCTTTTGGGCAGACAATGGAAGGCACCGTTCGCTCGAAAGAGCCCATTTGTCAGGAGCTTACGGTCGTATTTGAAATAAATGCGCAGCATGATCGGAATGCTGAAGACGAACTGTCTAACCCTACAACGATAGTTATGTCATGATCCGCAGTTTCTTCTTTGCGTGAGAAACATGGGCACGATGGTATTTCACCTGAATCCACTCAACCATTGCAGGGGGCTTTTCAACACGAAGTAACCTTAAGGGTAGCACGCCCTGCAGCATGAACCTAAGCTGCGACAGCGTAATGGAGGGTGCTTTTTCTCCCCAGTCTGATATTCAGGTGCCAGAGGAAGAAGTGAGCCAACATGCAGGTCAACATGTGGTGATTCCATCCGGGAAACTTCCTCACCTCATAATGATCCATGCCGAGTTCGGATTTAGCTTCCTCAAAACACTGCTCGATGGCCCAGCGAACACCACTGAGCCATACGAAGAGTCTGAGTCTCGTACTGACTGGGGCGTTACTGATGTAGTATGAGTACTTCCGCTCGCTACCCAGGGTCCTTTTCACAATCAGCCAGACCGTCTTGCAGGGGAGTCCATCTTTGCACAGGGTGATGCGTCGTTTGGTGAACTCATACTCAATGGGTCCCTTGGTTCCCTCGGAAACCTTGCGCCGATACCAAAAGAAGGAATTTATGTTACTGGCCAGTGCTGCAAAGTCGACGGGCTTCTTTTCGGTTTCAGGCACTACCGATTTGACCCTGCCAGCGCCCTTCCGGCGAACCGGTCTTTCTTCAGCGGAAGGTCTTTGCAGCCAGCACAGAGTATCGGATGGCATTGACACAAAATAGGTCGTACCGACCTTTTCCTCGATGGCACCAATGAAGTCGGGATTGGCGCCGTATATTGAATCAGCAACGACGTACCTGTAAGGAAGGATGCCCCCGGCACGCACCTCACGATACATTTCAGCCGCCAACTGTGGTTTGGTCTTGAAGCCCAAGTCCTCAGGCACCTTACATTTTTTTCGACGAGCCTCATGGGTGTCTTCGAACCATTTTTGCGGAACATAGAGACGCTTGTCCAAAAAGGCATAGCCATGACGAGAGGCATAGGCAACGAAGACTCCTACCTGACAGTTGTCAACCTTCCCGGTGCTGCCACAGTATTGCCTGGAAACTCCAACCGAGTCGTCACCTTTCTTGGCAAATCCCGATTCATCAAAAATCAGGGTCCCCTCAGGGTCTCCCATGTCTTCATTAACAAGAGTGTGGTATTGTCTCAGCATTGCCTTTTCATTCCACACAACGTCACTTATAAAACGCTGCATCGCACGAACATTCCCGTCCTCGACTTGAAGAGCGATCGGCTCAATGGATTTCCTTTCCAGCGGGCTAAACTGACCAGCCATGTAGAGAAGGAAGTTTTCCCTGGGCTCACTTCTCATGAAACAATCCGCAAATTGATCATGGAACCCATGAAGCTCATCCCGGAAGTCTTCGACATCGCCACAATCCAAAGAAAACTTCGGAATCGAATACAAATCGCCTTCACATCTGGATGCTGCCAGCATAGTCTGCCTTCCTTTCTATCGTAGTGGGTTGTGAGGTAGATTATGAATGCCATTATTGTTGAAGTCAATCATTAATGGTCGTTGTAGGGTTATCCCGTCTCTCCGCAAGACCGGCCGGTATCAGATTGGAGCTCCTGTGGCTCAGGTACCGGCAATGGTCCCGTTGATCAAGATCGAGGAGCAATATCCAGACTCGCCTCATGAGGTGGCCAGTCTCGGCTATGCTTTTCGTTGACAGCACTCCATTACCAGAATACCTTGAGTAAACTCATTGGTTTCCATTGCGATAGGGTTCACCTTCCTGACAGATACGATTTCGCCATGGGGATATTGGGATGATCCTCTTTTCGCGGCCTCCTGTCGTCATAGGGGAACGGAATAGGTGGCTCAAGTCGGCCAGCCTTGGTGTGGTGGTGTTTTGTCTATTGGGCTTCTCAACTCAGATTTCCCTGGCCGAGACCGAAATACCTCTTGTGAAGCGCGGTGGGGTCTATACCCTCCCAGTGCAAATCAATGGGGTGATTACTCTCAACTTTATATTGGACAGTGGCGCTTCGGAAGTCTGCATTCCGGCTGATGTGGTGAGGACCCTTATCCGGGCAGGAACTATAACTCAGGGGGATTTCTTGCCCGGCAAGTCCTTCTCTTTGGCAGACGGTTCAGTCGTGAAAAGTCAAAGGTTCGTCATCCGAGAACTGGAACTGGGAGGCTATAAAATCTCCAACGTTCCTGCGGTGATCGCTCCCGTCAAGGCTCCCCTGCTTTTGGGCCAGAGCCTGCTCGGCAAACTCGACACCTGGACTCTCGATAATAAGCGCCATGTGCTTATCTTCGGGCGTCCAGGAAAGACAATCACCCATCAGCCGATTCCACCAGCTCGATCACCTGTGAGTCTACCCACAACATCAGCCGACAGGCAGGTGAACGGAGACTTCCCCGACAAGCCTTTGCAACTGAAACTGAATCCTTCACCCGGTTTGGAAGAAGTGAAACTCTATGATAGGCCGAGCGTTTTGAACTCAATTGTTGTCGGACAGATCCCATGGCGAGGAGGAAATGTAAAGGTTCTATCTGTGGATGATGAGTGGGTTCAGATTGAATTAGCATCAGGCGAAAAGGGGTGGGTTAGGAAACGCAGCGTCAGCCTCACACAGGAGACCGGGGCATTCTACTACTTGACCCCAAAGTTGCCGCCTAGAAAGAAATAGACCAGAAACACCATTCTTCACCCAAATATGGCAACCCCTCGATCTCCACTCAGGGAGCCTGAACCACTCCTTTCAAGAAGGCCAGCACAGCAGCCTCCAGCACCCGCAGGTCACGTTCTCTTCCGTTGGGGGTTTGTGGTTTCAGCAATAAGAGCTCTTGCTTCCTCGTGGGTCGCCCACCGGACTTGTGCCGTCTCATCGTCAAGGGGATGTCCTGTCGTTACAGGCCGCATGAGGATCTTTTTTGTAATGATATTATGGTGGCCGGATTTCCTTTTTTCCTCCAGGCTCTCTTCATGGGGTTCACGAAAAGCTGCCTCGGGAGCTGGCACCTTTATCTTTATCTTCGCCATCATCTCCTCCAACTGCTTCTTGCGAACTATTCCGGTCTCTTCGCCATGCGCCGGTATGGCGGTGTCCAAATCCTTAAGGATAGTGAGCAGTGGATCATCTTTTGAGCTAACCCATCGCTTTTCTCTCAGGGGATTGCAAATGCGAGCCTTCCTGGGGACTTGCTCAGGAATGCGCAGTGTGACGCAGTAGTTGGCATCGTGAATTTCAGTTTCGTCTAAACGCGGCAACCCCCTCAGCACTGGGAATCTCCTATCCGCCCGGAAGCAAAATCGCTGCCTCCCTACTACATTCCAGGCGAGACGGGCGATGTCTCGGCGACTATCGCTAATGGTAGCGGTTTCTATTTCATAGACAGAGACCATTAGATCTGAAGTGTCCGTGATAGCAAGAAAACCTTTCCTGCCTATTGTCCTAATTTGGCCCAAATCGATTCGATCTGTTCCGAATAAAATGATCTCGCTGTCGCTAAGGTCGCCAGCGTCTTCGCCTTCAAAGTGCGAAACCTATCCTCAGATGGCTGTCAGCGTGGACATGCTGACAACCGGCTTTGACTGCAGGGAACTCCTCCATCTTGCCATGTGTCGACGCGTGCGAAGCGCCATTCTATATCAGCAGATCCGAGGTCGCGGAACCCGCGTAGCACCTCACATCGACAAGCGCTGCTTCGTCATCTACGATTTCTTCAAGAACCACGAGCACTTCAACGACAGCGACATCGATATCTTCACTGGTACCGGCTCGGGGAGGGGAACCGGCGGAGGGACAACACCCCCGAAACCACCCAGGGAACTCGTTGAGCTGGGCCTGGAAGATGAGTGGCTCGATGCTCTCCATTACGTTGAGATCGGACCGGAGGGTGAGCGGGTCGACAAACGCCAATACGTGAGCACATGGGAGCAGACCATCCAGAAGGCAGTGAGCAGCGATCCCATCCTGCAAAAGGTGCGGGACGATCTGGAACTGACCTCCGATGAGGAACAGACGCTAACCGAAAAGCTGAATCAACCTCGATGGTACTTCAATGAGGACAATCTCCGACGGGCATATAGGAGGCCGCTCGGTTCCATCGTTGATTTCATCAAGGCCGCCCTGGGCAAGCTGAAGATCAAGAGCCGTGACGAGGAGGTCAATGAGAACTTTCACGCCTGGCTGGTTTCCAGGAATTTCGCTCCTCAGCAGGCTCAATACCTCGTGCTCCTCAAGAACCGCGGGAGAGCCCTGGGGAGAATCGACCTTATCGACCTTTTCCAACCGCCCCTGTCAGTCCTCGATGCCGCAAGCCTGGGGGTTGAACTCTTCGGCGAGGTCGGGCTCAAGAGAGTCGTTGACGACCTGAATGACTCTGTATTTCTGCCGAAGACCGCAGCTTAGGAAGATCCATGAATCAACAAATCCGAAGAAAGCTCAGCCACATCACGGATACTCTCTGGGCCGGTGGTGTTACCAACCCGGTCACGTACATCGAGCAGATTTCTTATTTGATTTATCTGAAATTGCTCGACGAAGAAGAAAGTGCACGTGAGCTCCAGGCGCGTCTCCTGAATGTGAAGGGAAACGGGAAAAGTCTCTTCCCGAATCAATCGGAACGCTATCGCTGGTCGAAGTGGCGTTTCAAGAGCGGCAAAGATCTGGTTCAATTTGTCGGCGAACAGGTTTTTTCCTACATGTCGTCCCTTGTCAAGGAAGAGCCTCAGATTGCAGAGTACTTTCGGGATGCAGTCCTCGAAATACGCGATCCCCACGTGCTCAAGCTCGTCATCGACGAACTGGACAGCATCGATTTCCGCAAGTTGGGAACGGATGTCAAAGGCGACATTTTCGAGTATCTGCTCACTCACCTGGGGCAGTCGGCTCTGAACGGCCAGTTTCGGACTCCTCGCCAGATCAGGACCATGATGGTGGAAATGGTTGAGCCCGACCAGGGCGACACCATTTTCGACCCGGCCTGTGGAACGGGTGGCTTTCTCATCGATGCCGTGGAGTTCATTCTGGCACGGTATTCCACCGATCCCACAGAGGTTCCCATTTACGGAGAGGAATGGCTGGAGAAGAAAGCCAGGAGTAAGGGATTGCTTGGGGAGGACACGGATATCGATGGATTCCCCCTGCCCCGCAGATCCGAGATCATCTCCCAGCTCAAACAAGAGAACCCAGCTCTTCAAACCTACCGCAAAGGACCTGGCGAAAAGCTCCCCAACTGGCAATTGCTCGAGTCTTCCATAAGGCGATCATCGAACAGGCGCGCGACAACACGGCAAAGGCCAAGGCAATCCTGGCCCTGTATGACCAGATGAAGCGGGAAGTTCCGGAAATCACTCACTCCCAGTATGCAATTCAGGCCATCGATGCGCTGTTTGATCAGCCGATATTCGGCACTTCCACCTTCACTGGCCGTTCAAAGATCCCGAACGCTACCGCCAAAAGGATGCTTTCGGGCTTGAAGGAGGCCGGTATCATTCACGAGATGTCATCCGGGAGCGGGAGGCGAGGGGACATTATGATCTTCCCGAGACTCCTGGCGATCACCGAGGCCGATTCTCTAGAAGATCATGCGTGAACCACAAAAACACATTGCGGCTCACAAAACGATAAATATGAGCCACACATCAGCTTGTAGTTCATGGACGCACCACAACGCACCATGGCGAAAAACGCGAAGTAGTTCGTTGGTTAGCTGGGGCGGCGAGGTGCCTTGGGTATCACCCAAAGACATGAAGAAAGACTTCATTGGCGATACTGAAGACCACATAACTCAGCTCGCACTTCACGAGACGACTACACGACTGATTCCTGAATATTCTATCCTTGTAGTCGTTCGATGCATGATTCTCGCCAGGCAAGTGCCGATTGCCATCAATACCAGGCCTGTAGCCATTAGCCAGGACATGAAAGCATTGACCGTTAGGGACGCTCGACTGTCTCCTCCTTGCCTCTTTTCGGCGATGAAGGCGCTGGAGCAGAGCCTCCATGCTAGTGTCTCAATTGCAGCTCACGGCACACGAAAGTTGGAGACTCAGCATTTACTGTCACAGTCAATCCTGGTACCAAGCGAAGGTCAACACCGGGACTTTGTTGAACAATTTCAAAAGGCGCGGGTAGTCATTGATCGGAGCACCGAAATCGGTCCTGTGATAGATCGTTTGTACCAACTCCTCCCTCATCGTGCCTTCACCGGCGACCTCACGGCCAAGTGGCGTGACGCACACATGAAACAGATCCTCTCGGAGACGGAGGAGCAGGCCAAGGCACTGAATATGCCTGCACCATAGCGTTTGGTGGCTTTATTTGTGCTATATTAATTGAAGATGCTTATCGACTCCCACACGGACCAATAGGATTCAAGGAGGTTGATCATGAACTGGCAAGATTACATCGTCGTTGACCCGGCAATATGCCACGGCAAGGCTTGTGTCAAAGGGACACGCATCATGGTTTCCGTCGTGCTTGACAACCTGGCCGCCGGCGTCGCGCCGGAAGAGATCCTCAGGAGTTACCCGTCCCTTACCCTTGAAGGAATACATGCTACCATCGCTTATGCCGCCGAGCTTGCACGGGAGCGCATCATTGCCTTGCCCGCATAGGATGTGGAAGTGAAATTCAAAATCGATGAAAACCTTCCAGTTGAAATAGCTGGTCTGCTTCGTGAAGCAGGCTACGATGCCGTGACCGTGGGAGAGCAGGGACTTGAGGGTAGACCTGACAGCCAAATCCTGTCTGCCTGCCAAGGAGAGAAAAGGGTTCTGGAGACTCTCGATACGGATTTTGCCGATATCCGCGTCTATCCTCCGGATCGCTTTGCGGGGCTTATCGTGTTGCGGGTCAGGAGACAGGATAAGCCATATGTGCTCGATGTTTTCATGCGCGTCCTGCGAATGTTTACCAGTGAACAGATTGACCGTTCGCTGTGGATCGTTGAAGAAAAGCACATCAGAATCAGAAGTTGAGTCCACCATGGTAAATTCATCTTTTGGTCTATCTGAACGGGCAAGGTTCCCGTTTCTGCGTATTTATTTCATCCTTCCGCCTTCATCCTTCAGTTTTGAGGTTCCATGCTGACAGCATTTCAGATCGCAAATTTCAAGGCCTTCGCCGATTTGCAGCGTATTCCCATCCGGCCGCTGACGCTGATCTATGGGGTCAACAGCGCGGGAAAATCGAGCATCTTGCATAGCCTGATTCTCGCCAGGCATGCGCTGGAAACAGGCAGCCTGGATGTCCACCGGACCCAGGTGGGCGGCGATGCCGTCGACCTGGGCGGATTTCGCCAGTATGTCCACCGGCGGGAAGCCAACCGCCGCCTCGAATGGTCGGCCGAATTCGCCGCCGGCGACTTCACCGGACCCATTGCGGAACTGCTGGCTCCCGTGAGCGACATCACCCTGTCCATCCACGTTGGGGTCCTGCTCGACGACGAAGACCGGCCCCTTGCCGAGGCAGCCCCCGAGACCCACGCCTTCACGATTGAAGCGGATGGGAGAAGCATTCTACGGATGAGCCGACGCAAGGACGGAAAACTTCAGCTGGATCGGCTCGACCACCACCTTCCCTTTTTCCGTGAAGCACTGAGAGCCATCGTTGAGCTATCGACCACGGCCGCTGACCTGAAGACCTCCGATTACGACACCCTGGACCAGGTGATGTCCGAGATCGTCCCGGAAATAACCGCCGAAGCCGACTCGTTCATCCCTCGAGGGCTTCGCCGCACGGATTCTTTTGCCGCCGGCGAACAGTTGATGCTCTTCGCCGTGAGCAAGGGGTGCCGCCAGGAGGACCTGGCCGGGAGGGTTTTTCGAGGAAGGCTTGCGGGAGGTGTTTTGATGGCTCCCTTGCAGAATACGCGCTCACGCCCGACGTTTTTGACCTCACTGCTTACACCAGTGAAGATGTCGGCGACCTTCAGCTTCAGCTGCTGAAAGAAGTCCTCCTCAGCGAGGGCCTCGTTCGAGATCTTCGGGATGGCGAGTGGTGCTGCCTCTTGAGAGGCGACAGCCGCCCATGGCACAGACGCGGCAAGGAACTTCTCAAGGAACTTGTTCTTCAGAAACGGCTGGTGCCCTTTGTCGCGGTGGTGGCAGGCGTGCCTGAAAGCGATGAAGAATGGTGCCGTTAGGCACTGGCCTCCCGTGAGTTGCGGTCTCTTTCGGGGATCATTGTGACTGACCGCATCGCCCACCATTTTGAAGCGGAGGACTTGGTCGCCCGCATCAGCAGATTTTCCAGCACCCCTTGGTGGGCCGGGCGCAGCCCATCCATGCGCCTCAGAAGGGCGCTCCCAGATTACCAATCCGCCCTGGAGCTGATTCTGCGGCATGCGAATTCCGTGGTGTTCGTCGATCCCCACCTGGACCCAACCCTCCTCCGCTACCAGGACTTCATCACGTTGCTGGGGCTGACTGCCGGAAGAGCCTCTCCGCCGTTCATTGAAATCCACCGAGCCTGTTATCGTGGCTCCGGTCCTTCGAGGCAGGTCCTTGAGTCATCAGAGTGGGAGGAGATTTTTCGCCGGGAATTGACCGCCGTATTACGGGATCAGCAGCTGAGCGTTGAGGTCTTTATCTGGGATGACCAGGTCATCTTTCGGGATTACGCCGAGCAGTAGTATCGCCTGCTGCGGGATTCCGGGCGACTGGCAGGACGCCCCCTGAGAGAGTACCGGAGCTGCCTGGAGAACTACCTCATCCCGTTTTTCGGCAAGATGCCGTTTTCCCGTTTCAATGCCCACCTCTTTGAGGAATTCGTCTCTTGGGCGCGCAAACAGAGGTTCAAGGGAAATTCAGTCTGTAACAAGTCGAGCAACAAGTACTTTGTTCCCATGAAGCTGATCTGCAGACAAGCCTCCATTGCCTACCGATGGGGAAGCAGCTTCGACCCGTTCTTCGGCTTCAAGAGACTACCGGAATTTTCCTCGTCATGGTGGCCGTCTATTTAGTCTTCTGTACGCTGCCGTAGCAGCGCACGCAACTGACCTCGGTGTTGAACTCCTCAAGGCAGAAGTCCACTCTATGTTTCCACCGTCATCGTGCACGTCCAATAGCGCCACCTTCAGCTAATCCCCCCTCTGCCCATTCAGTCGGCAAGAACCAAGTTCTTCGAGGTCAATCGGGATTCCCCGTCCCATCGATAGGCCACCAATGGCCCTCCCTTGCCCGCGCTGTAGTCGACACAGGCAGCATTCGGAGAAAGGACGTCTGGAACACCGGTCAGCCAGTAGTGGCCGAAGAAGATGGGTTTGTCGGTCGGCGGCGAAATCATGGCGTGAGAGGGAATCGGTTCCTCCGGTAACCTCGACTGAAACTCCTCTGAAAACATGGCGGCGCTGCGGTATGTCGACGCTTCAGCATCCCACCAACGCACCCGGACGCGACGGCGCTCGATTCCATCTTTGTCGAGGAAGGAATGTCCAGGGGGCAGCGGAATCTCAATGCCCTTTGTGAGCGATTCGACAGCTTTGAAGATGGACGGGGTTGCGTTCTCTTTTTCGGCCTCATTTCCCGGTTCGCGGGTTGCACCAGGAAGAAGATCAAGCCCAAGCGTATTTGCGCCGGAAAGCTGAGGCGAGATCCACTCCATGAACTTCGGATGCCAGCAGGCATGGACAACGCGAATTCCGGGCAGATCAAGCCACAACGGCAAGGTCAGAAACCATTCGATGGTCTCGCGGTGCACTCCCGGTTGATCCTCTACTTCGGCGAGGAACTTTTCGTGCTGTTTTCGATTCTTCTCTCCCCACTTCTCGCTGAAGTGTGGCCGAAGGTATTCGCCGTGGTCATCGGGATCGGGAGTATGCCAGGCGATGGCGTTTAATTCGTGGTTTCCCATAACCGCCAGCGCGGCACCTGCGTCGACCATACGACGAGCCGTTGTCACAGACCGGAGCTGATACGGTCCCCGGTCGATAAAGTCGCCGACAAAAATCGCCGTCCGGCCTGGATGGCGCCAGCAGCCGTCCTTTTCTTGATAGCCCATGCGACGCAGTAGAGCTTCGAGCTTGTCTGCCTGTCCGTGGATATCACCGATGATGTCGTAGGACAATGCGGCCTCCATGTGTTTGAGTTGGACAGTAATCGCCTGTCAGGCGGCAAGCGAAAAGAGTGTGCCGCTCGCACTTCGCTGCCAGATGTAATCGTAAATACGGTTGGCGGCCTGCTCCGTCTCTTTCGGGGAGTACGGAGGATCGGGAAGTTTGGCAAACAGGTGATCCAGGATGAAAACCTTGACCTCTGCCTGCGTCTGTTCCTTTTCCGTCCAGCGTTCCATGGGCTTTACCAGGGCTGTCATGGACTCCAGGAGCCCCCTGCTGGCTTCCTTGAGTCGGTCCCGGTCGGCCTTGCTGATATCATCTTTGACGAGCATGTCGAAAAGCGCCAGCTCATCCTCGCTCAGCCCTTCCTGAACCGCCCGCTTCTGCTCGGCATCAAGGCTCTTGGCCAATTCCACGAGCTTTGCGAAAGTCTCTTCAATGGTGACGCGCTCCTTTTCCTGGTTGTACTCGGCGATAATCTCCTGATACTTCTGGTAGTAGTCCATGTGTCGAGGGTTGTGCATCAGCATTCTGGAAAGCCTGGCCTCAATGATAGTGCGAATGTCCTGAAGGGTGGTCGCTTTGTGTTTAACCTTCTTGGCGAACTCATCCCGCAGCTTCTCCAGGTTGATCTGGCTCAGATCGTACTGTTTCTCTTCAACCTGATCTACTCCCGGCGCGTCGGTAACGATGGCCTGATTGACGATCCGGTGCAGCGCCTTCAACACCTCCGTCACATCCGTCGTGTCAATATGCTCACTGAGCTTTCTATAAATCGCCTCGATGTTGTCGTGCCGTTCAGCGTAGACGTAGGCAGAGGGTTCCACAAGCAGCGCCTTGAAGCGGGTGAAGACCAGCCTCGCCAGGATCTTGAACCGCTGCCTGGAATCATCGGTCGTCCGAACAGCATTCACGGCATCCCGGAGTGCTTCTAATTTCTCCTTTCCGGTTTTTCTATCAAGAGATGCCGGATTGAAGCCCAGCCCCCTTAGGTGCGTCTCCGTTGCTTCGATGGCTTCCAGCAGCGCCTTGACCCTCTCTTCCACCGGTTCGAGGATTTCCTCTTCGCCGCCCTCTTCATCCCCCAGGGCATACTCCGCCAAGGCTTCCCGCAGGCTCTTCAAGATGCCGTTGTAGTCCACGATCAGACCGAAATCCTTACCGGGATAGCGCCGGTTGGCGCGGGCAATGGCCTGCATCAGGGTGTGTGCCCTCATGGGTTTGTCGACGTAAAGGGAGGAGAGGCTTTCCACATCGAAACCCGTCAGCCACATGGCGCAGACAATAGCAATGCGGAAAGGGTGGTCGGGGTTCTTGAAGGCCGACTCCACATCCACCCGCTTCCCGTCCGCCGTCTCAAAGCCCTGCTTCATGATGGCCCGGTGGGGTCTGATGTTGAAGCCCCATTTCTTGAAGTCTGCAACCTCGTTTTGCGCTTCGCTGACAATGACCTGGATACGGGTTTCGGACATCCATTTTTCCTGGGCCTTCAACCGGTCCCGTTTGACGGATAACTCCTTCTGGATCTCTTCATCGGGTTCTGCCTTAAGCTCTTCTTCCAGCGCCGCGATCTCCTTGCGCAACTCCTCGATCTTCACCTGCCAGCGCGGCATGATGCGCTGGTGCATGCGGCCACAGGTGATCTTGTCAATGCAGACCAGCATGGACTTGCCGGACTCCCACCGGGTGGATGCATACTTCACGAAGTCATCAGCAATCTTATCCAGCCGGTCATCGGCGGTTATCACTTCATAGTCTTTGCCCAGCAGTTTCTCCAACAGTGTATGCTGATCGGGGGAAAGTTCCGCTTTGGCGATGGCCGTTTTGATCTTTTCATTAAGGTCCATTCGCGCGATGCCCAGCTTCTCCCCCCGGTTTTCATAGACGAGCTTGACCGTGGCCCCATCTTCCTCCGAGCGTTTGAAGTCGTAGCGCGAGACGTACTCGCCGAAAATCCGCCGGGTCAAATGGTCGTGCTTGAAAAGAGGTGTACCCGTAAAGCCGATGAAGGCGGCATTGGGCAGCGCCGCCCGCATGTTCCGGGCCAGCCTGCCCGCCTGGGTGCGGTGCGCTTCGTCGGAGATGACGATGATGTCATCTCTTTTGCTGTACGGTTGCCGTGGGTTCACATCCTGATTGAACTTGTGGATGAGGCTGAAAATGTAGCGGTGGTTCTGCTTGAGGAGTTCCTTCAATTGCTTGCCGGAACCGGCGCGGGGGGTCTGTTCGTTCGCCACGTTGCAACAGACGAAAGTCCGGTAGATCTGGTTGTCGAGGTCGTTACGGTCGGTCATCAACACAAAGGTGAAATTGCCGGGGATCTTCCGCCGTGCCTTCTCCGCAAAGAACGCCATCGAGTAGGACTTGCCGCTGCCCTGCGTATGCCAGAAAACACCCAGCTTGCCCAGTCTTGGATGGGCCAGTTCCGGCAGGCGCACGCTTCGGGGCTCCTCGGGCTCGATCAGATCCGCCGTGTCCCGGTCGGTCGCTTGCTCCCTCGGCACCTCCACCACGCGATAGCTCAGGCGCGCCTCCGGCGGGAACTCGCGTTTCAGTTCCTCCTGCTGGAGCACCGCCGCCACGGCATTGTTGACGCCCATCACCTGATGGTTGCGCGCCACCACTTTGCGCACGGCCCCCGGTTTGCTGCTGTCAAAGAGGACGAAGTTCTCCAAGATATCGAGCAAGCGCGCCTTGTCCAGCATGCCGTTGAGGAGCACCTCGGCGGCTAGCTTGCCCTTGTCGCTTTCCTGGAGCCGTTTCCACTCGCTGAAGTGGTCCCATTCGCTGGTGATCGTGCCGTAGCGGGCTCGATGGCCGTTGCTGACAACCAGGAAGACATTGTGGTGGAAAGCGTGGGCAATGACGTGCTCGTCCAGATAGTCTTTCAGGTTCCCCTCAAAGGCGCTGCGGATGTTTTTATAGACTGCCTTGAGCTCAATGAAGACCAGCGGGAGCCCGTTCACGAAGCACACCAGGTCGGCCCGCCGGTTGTAGTTGGGCGAGCGGCGACCGGTGATCTGGAGCTCCCGCACGGCCACGAAGCGGTTGTTCTCAGGATTGTTGAAGTCGATCACCTGGGCCATAACATGGCGCAGTTGCCCCTTGGCATCCCGATAACTGACCGGCACCCCGTCGCGAATCATCTGGTAGAAAGCCTGGTTGTGCTGAACGAGGGATCGCGAAAAATCGTAATGGGTGAGTTTCTCCACGGCTTCGTTGACAGCCTTCTCCGGCAGCGTGGCATTGAACTTCTTCAGCGCTGCATGGAGATGAGTCTTTAGCACCACCTCACGGGTATCGGCCCGCCCCAGCGTCCCATTCGGCCCAAAGGTTTCCTTTTTCCACGCATAAACACTTTCCCAGCCGAGCTCCTTTTCCAGGTGGTTGGCAAAGGTCTCCTGCACCAGTCGGTCTTCGTTGTTGATAGTGGTGATCATCCGCTTTCGCCCCGCTCCCGTTTATCACTCTGAATTGAGTTTCATCTGAGACCTTCTTGAATGCCATGACACACACAGGCACTCCCCCTTTGCCAAAGGGGGGTTGGGGGGATTTCCTATCATCCGTCGCCGGGCATCAGAGGCTATTCGCTATGGACCTGGCTGTCCGCAGGAAGCGATTTTCGCCAGCCCGGTGTCTATAAAAAACCTTTACTATTCCAAAGAGATAGACGAATGCTGCACTTCTATGGACCTTATTCTATGGCCCAAAGGCGATTATTCGGGGCCTATCCGGTCCATAGATAACGAGTGTGGCGCAGCTTTCCCTTCCTGCCGATTTCACCCCTTTCGACCATCTTGCGCAGCTGGTTCTTGAGGAGCCTGCGGGGGATTTCCTCGCCGATCCGTCCGTGGATCTCGCTGATGCTGGCCTCCCGGTAGATCTGAAGGTCCCGCAGGACCAGCTCATGCAGGCGGTGTTCTTCGATTCCCCTGAGGGTCGTGCTGCCCTTGAAGTCGAGCTTTCGCAAAAGCTCCGGGTCAACGAAATAGGCTGTCCCCTTGGTCCGGCCCCGTGACTTGACAATCTCCCAGGCAAGCAGCCGATCCAACCATGGGTGGAGCTGCCCGGCATCCCTCAGTTCAAGGAGCCGGGTGAGCTGGTTCGCCGCCACCGACTCATGCTGCACGATGAGACCGAGGCAGATCTTTTCCTTCTGCCGGAGCTGGAACCTGCGGTCGGCTTTGTCGATGAAATCGATGATGAGGGGGTTGAGAATCCTTTTCCGCACCGTCACCTCAACCCGGTCGGGACCTTCCACCGGTTCCGGGGGCTGTTTCCCCTGGGATAGCAGGATTTCGTAAAGCTTGTCGTAACCGCTGCCCTCCCGCTCCATCAGTTTGAAGTCGTGGAACACACGGGCGAGCCCTTCGTTTCGCCGCACCGTAACGTGGAGGATGTTCCGGGGCGTCACGCCCAGCGGCAACAGGCCGGGATTGACGATCTGCAGCCGCTCCGGGAAGAGATTGATGAAGATATCCCCGCGCTGGGTGTAGGGCCGGTGGACGAGGGCATTGGTGAGGAGTTCCCGCACGACCACCTCGTCATAGTGAGGAACGGTGTGGGGAAAGAGTCCGTCCCGAATTTCATAGCTCTCGCGCCAGTCGGGAACTTGCTTCCAGACCGCCTCGATCATCTCCATCGGCGTCAGACCGTAATCGTCCCATACGATCTTGGCGACTTTGGTCCCGGTTTCGTCGTACTTGATGAACTGGATGACCGGGGCCGTTCCCAGGCGGGCGCGATCTTTCCGCCGCCCCATGCAGAGAATCCCCAGGTTGGTCAGAAAATCCCCGCCGGTAAGGAGGTAGTGATCCAGAAGTTCTTCATCGGTCTTGACCTTGACGCTCTCTTTGACGCGGTCTGAGGCACGGATGCCGCCAACAAACAGCCTGAGCTTGGCCGGGTCGACCTGCTGCCGTGGAACTTGGATGGTCGTCAGGGTTTCCCATGGGAAAGAGGCCCGGTCATTGGCCAGCCGCAGGTAATAGCGGCCGTCGGAGGTGGACGGAATCCCAACGCTTCGCAAAATGATCAGTTCAAGGTACTCGCCGCCGTTTTCCGCCGACACGATGCGCGGAACAACCTCAACTCCCACGGTGTTTTCCGCGATGCGCTTGCGGATGAGATCGAGCAGCTCGGGGGGGATGCGCTGCTGCTCCGGCGGCATGAGTCGGTCATCTTCGATGCCGATGAGCAGCCTGCCCCCCTGGGCGGCGGCAAAGGCCACGCAGTCCTTGGCCAGCTCACCGAAGTCGGCGGTTTTGCCGGTGACTATACGCAGCGATTTGCGGTCGAGGAGCTGCCCTTCGAGGCTCATACCGCGATCTCCCCGCTCATGAGC
>CAZDKX010000045.1:0-20761 GCA_964505935.1 uncultured Syntrophobacteraceae bacterium | reverse complement strand
CCGTCAAACACAATGATGAAGACAATGGCGGTCACCACCGCCGAGGTTGTCGCGACCCCCACCGCCGCGGAGCTCCTGCCGCACTGCATTCCCCGCATGCAGCCCGAGAGGGCGATGATGACCCCAAACACCACACTCTTTATCACTCCCGCACCGAAATGAACAAGAGTGATGGCATGTTTGGTCTGGTGAAAGTACGCCGCGGGTGAGAGGTCGAGCATGGCGACTCCGATCAAGCCTCCCCCGAGGATACCCATGAAGTCAGCGTAGATGCAGAGCATCGGCATCATCAGGATGAGAGCCAGGGTTCGGGGCAGCACCAGGAATTCCACCGGCGATAGTCCGAGGGTCTCCAGGGCATCGATCTCTTCGTTCACCTGCATGGTTCCAAGCTGCGCCGCATAGGCCGCGCCGGTGCGACCGGCCATGATGATGGCGCTCATCATGGCCCCCATCTCTCGGGTCATACCGATCCCAACCAGGTCCGCCACATAAAGTTGGGCGCCGAACAGCCTGAGCTGCACCGCCCCGACAAAGGCGAGAATCAGACCCACCAGCACGCTGATAAGAGAAACGATGGGCAGCGCCTGGGCCCCGCATTCCTGGAGGAAGAGCACCAGATCAACACGGCGAAAGCGGGCTCGGCCCACGAAGAGCCTGGCAAAAGCCAGAGCGGTTTCCCCCAGAAAGGAGACCATCTCCAGGGTGGCGGCAACGGCCTGGAGCGTCCGAGCGCCGATTCGCTCGAGCAGCGGGGCACGCATTGCGGTCTTCCGGGAATCCTTGTGCTCCGGCACTGCCGAAGCCAGGGTGAGCAGCTTGATCACACCCTCGGGAAGCCCCTCGCGCTTGATCTCCAGCTGTGCCTGCACGCCGCTGGTGATGATTGCGGCAAGAAAGGTCAGCAGACTGCTGTCCCAGCTCCGCAAGTCCTGCGTATCAAAAGCAAGCTGCCTCACGCCCCTGGCCGATGCAAGCTCCCTCTCGAGGTCCGGCGGGGGCGGCAGCCCCCCGGCGATACTCCAGGAACCGCCAAGATGGATCACGAGCGTCTCCGTATCCCGGATGCTGAAACGGATCTTTGGCCCGGAAGGTTTCATGACTTGGCATCGCCCTCCTCATGGAGTGCTTCCTTTTTGGCCTCCTCTTCGGCGATGGCCGAGGCAATCGCCGCAGCGGCGGCACCCGATAGGGCCTTTTTCGAGGGTGGAGAGGCGGCTGACGCTCCAGCACCGCCCAGGAACAGGCTCGCCGCAACCGCCAGGAAAACCGGAAACGACCTGAGAAAGGGAGCTGACATTCGACTTGGTCCCTCTATGAGACTTTTTTGAGTTGCCCGGCAACCGCCAGGGTGGCCTGCCTTACAACTTCGGGATCGCCCAGGTAATAGTGGCGAAGGGGCGTGAGGTCATCGTCCAGCTCATACACCAGGGGAATTCCCGTCGGGATATTCAATTCCGCAATCGCTTCATCCGAAATTTGATCCAGAAATTTCACCAGAGCCCGCAAGCTGTTCCCATGGGCGGCAATGAGCACCCGCGCGCCGTTCCTGACCCTGGGAGCAATTGTCTCACACCAGTAAGGAAGAAAGCGCCGAACAGTATCCTGAAGGCTTTCGGTGAGGGGGAGCTCTTCCGGGCGCAGATCGGCATATCTCGGGTCCTTGCCCGGGTGGCGGGGATCTTCCGGGGTCAGGGCCGGCGGCTGGTCCGCATAGCTGCGGCGCCACCGGTGGACCTGCTCCAGGCCGTACTGCGCCGCCGTCTCAGCCTTGTTCAGGCCCTGCAGGGCCCCGTAGTGGCGCTCGTTGAGTCGCCAGCTGTGGATTTCGGGGAGCCACATGAGGTCCATTTCCTCGAGCACCAGCCAGAGGGTCTTGATCGCTCGCTTCAAAACCGAGGTAAAGGCAACGTCAAAGACATACCCCGCCTCCCTGAGCATACGTCCTGCAGCCACCGCCTCTTCCATTCCTTTCGGAGTGAGAGGCACATCCACCCAACCGGTGAAGCGGTTTTCCCGGTTCCAGACACTTTCGCCGTGACGAAGCAGCACCAAAGGTTTCATCCTGGACCCGACACACCTCAAAGACGCAGGCCGCCACCGCCGGCTTCGCGGCCCTCTCGCCCTCCTCTAGCCGTAAATGATCCGTGTTACCTCCCGCAACACCTTCTCGTCGACAAGAGCTCGGTCGCGGATTGCTTCAACCGTGAAAATCGCGAAATGCCCCGTAGCCCTTGCACAGAGCTCATCATTTTCATTGAAGAGCAACCCGCGCATCACCGCTTCCCGCTCCCCCCGAACCTCAAACGGCCGGCCCTCAATCCTGACTTCTTCCCCAACATAGACCGGCTTCAGAAACTCGACCGTGATCTTTCTGGTCAAGGTCATCCGCCGCAAAAGATGGAGCACCGTCCAGCCCATCACTTCATCCAGCATGGTCGTTATCAGCCCGCCATGGAAGATCCGGTCCCAGCCGCTGAAATGCTCCGGCACCCGATACCACGAGACCACCTTTTCGCCATCCGTGAAGAACTCCAGTTGGAGACCCGCCGAGTTGTGGGGACTACACCCGAAACAGTTGTCGTTTTCTCGATGCGGCAAGCGTCGATAGCGCTCCCTATCCATGACTCTCCTTCTCGCTGGTATCGTGGATGAGCATAGAGATCACGGGTACCGCTGTCAACCAGGAGAAATCTGACTGTGGGGTCAGGTTAAGTATTATCACAACCTGATTTCACCTGGGTAAACCCCTGCTGTGCCGGGGGTTTACCCAGGTGAAATGATTGGCCCCCTCAAGGAGGGAGAAAAGGGAAAAAGCGAGAGTATCCAATGTCCTTGTCGTTTCCATTTGCGGGAAAGGCGCCGGAGTGTTAGCTTCGGCCTCATTGTCCGCCTGAATGAAGCGGATTCGAGGCAGGGACAGGGTATAAAATTGGCCCATAACATAATCGGGGGCCAAGGCGCCGTGCCAGGATGATCGTTTCCCATGGTGGCCGAGGGATGTCATGAAACTCGACTGGAGAGATCGGCTTTCATTCTACACTAAGGCAGCATCGAAAGTGCTTGCTTGAGGAGTATTGATTGAATGTATGATCACAACGCTTCGAAATTCAGAACTGTCAAAGAGTTCATCAAACACAATTTTCGCCACTTTAATTCCGCAGTAGTAGTGGATGCCTCCGAAGCCTACGTTAATCACATTAATAATGGTGGGAAAATGGTTATGGCAGTCGCTGGTGCCATGAGCACTGCGGAACTTGGTATTACCCTGGCGGAAATGATTCGCTGCGGTAAAATTCATGCCATATCCTGCACCGGGGCAAATCTCGAAGAGGACCTTTTCAATCTGGTCGCGCATAAGCATTACAAACGTGTTGCGAATTACCGAGATTTAAGACCTGAAGATGAGGCCGAATTGTTAAATAATAAATGGAACCGGGTTACCGACACCTGTATTCCTGAAGAAGAAGCAATGCGAAAGGTCGAGAACAAGCTTTTCAATTTCTGGGAAAAAGCGCAGGATGAAAATAAGAAATACTTTCCCTATGAATTCATTTTTCAACTGATTAGAAGTGGAGTACTGAAAGATGAATATGAAATTGATGAAAAGGATTCATGGCTAGTTGCCGCTTGTGAAATCAACATTCCGATTTTTGTTCCCGGATGGGAAGACTCCACGCTGGGCAACTTTTTTGTTTCCAATGTTCGCAGGAAGAAGCTTAAAGGTTATTCGATTGTCAAATCCGGCCTGGAAACCATGGATGCCTTGATTGGCTGGTACTTGAAGGAGTCACTCAACAGTGAAATGGGATTTTTCCAGATTGGGGGAGGAATTGCCGGAGATTTCCCCATTTGCGTTGTTCCTCTCATCCAGATGGACATGAAAATAGACTGTAAATTATGGTCGTACTTCTGCCAGATTTCCGATAGCACCACTTCTTATGGTTCATACAGCGGAGCGGTTCCGAATGAGAAGATTACCTGGGGAAAGCTTTCTGTCAACGCGCCAAAATTCATCATCGAAAGCGACGCCACGATTGTTGCTCCTCTGATCTTTGCCTGGGTATTGGCCGAATGAATAAGGACACCGTATGTAGAATTGACTCTGAGCAGAGAGTCAGGTGCTCTGTCATTCTTTGAGAGCAATTGAAGGTGCGAATCGAGGTGCGCACCGTTGCGAACATTTCATGATGGCTGGGGAAAGCCGCGAGGCAGGCCAAGAGCAGAGGCGAGCCGTGCCATTCCCGACTGTTGCTGTCTGCCTCCGGGTTAGCTTCTCCGGCCCTGCCGAACACCTCGGTTTGGCGGCTGCCCAGGCTTTTTAGCCACGTTCTCAGGGACGGTCTCACCGTCTTGTCTGGTGACAGCGGCCGGCCTCACCTCCGGATGTCGATGCTGCCACGGCTGAGCGGAGCCGGGTCGGCCGAGAGGACGAGGTTTCCGAGGTGGTCTTTGATGACCATCCCGAAGGTATCGGGGGGGCCGTCGCTGACCGAAGCGGTGAAGGTGCAGCGAGCATCGCCCCGCATGCGACCGGTGCCGCTTATGACCGCCCTCCTGCCCTGCAGCGAAACACTGGTGATCGCCGTGCTGGTGAACTCAAGTGCAAGCTTCCCGCGGCCCTGACCGCTTCCCGCCCGTCCGTGGTAGGAATAGGTGAGCAACCCCTGAGGACGCGAGACAGGGAAGAGGTGGATGGTGAAGTGGGCCCTGTCCGTGGCATTCACGGGACGGTTTTCCCCGCTCCCGAAAATAGCCTTCCATTTGGTGTCCTGAAAGACGTAACTCTCGGACATGACCATGCTCCGGTTGCCGGCGCGATCGACCGCCATGAACTTCAGGGTCGTGGTGGCCGAAAGTGAAAGGGGAGCGCCGTACTGGGGCGATGACGACGACGGCTCCGAGCCGTCGATGGTGTAGGTGATGAGCGCCGGCTCACTCGCCGAAAGCGCGACGTTCAGCGGGGCCTCATGGACCCCGCCGCCGGGGGCGGCCGCTACCGTCGGCGCCGTCCGATCCACGATGATGGCTCCCCTGGCCGTGCTGGTCGCCGTGGAAGCTGTGTCCGTGATCGTCGCCGTGAGGGTGTAAGTCCCTTCGGGCATTCCCGAGAGGTCCCACAGGAAATTGTCGTCGGGACCGTCCGGATCTTCCGGCAGCTCAGCAATGATGGTCAGCGTCTCGGCTTGGTCCGAGCCGTAAGCCAGGCTGATTTCGGCGTTGCTGTCGGGGTCCTGGTCCGCCCAGCTGATGAGGATCGGTTCGCCGCGAGTTGCGATAACAGCGGCCGGGGTCTTGAGGATGACCTCCGGAGGGTCGTCCACCCCGTTGCTGTCGGTGAAAAAGGTGGCGGAAACCCAACCGCTGACCGCTCCGTGCTCGTCCACCGCCTGGGCTCGCCACGCATACCAGACATCATTAGCCAGTTCAAAGGGAAGCACCCACCGCGGCTCACGCGAGCCCCCCCGAGCCAGGAGATTGGAGCAGGAAGCGCTATCAAAGATTTCAAACTCATAGGAGAGGGCATCCTCATCCATGTCGACGGCCGCCGTGACCTCGAGCGCAGGCGTCAGGCTCTGCACCCAGGCCCCCTCGCCGGGATTCTTCACGGTCGGCGGCGACGGCGGATCGTTGGCCGTATTCACCCGAAAGCTGCCCGATGCCCACGGGCTCTCCGCCGCGCCATCCCCGGCGCGAACCCGGAAGTGGTAGCGCGTATTGTCGGCCAGCGCCGACACCGTCCAGCACGTCTCGCCGACGCCCCCGGCAAGGCTTCCCGACATTCTTCTTCCCGGGCTGTCGAAGGTATTGACCGTATCCAGCTCGAAGGTGTAGGTGAGCTCATCGCCGTCGATATCCACGGAGTTCTTTACCACCAGGTCGAGGGACGGGGTGCTCACTTCCGATCCTGAAAGGGGTGCCAGGATCACGGGCGCCGGCGGCGCATCGTTGGCCGTGTTGACGAAGAAGGAGAAGACCGGGCTTGTGGTTGCCGCCCCATGGCTGTCGACGGCCAGGGCGCGCCAGAAATACCGGCTATTGTCGTTCAACGGCACATTGACCGTCCACGGGACCTCTCCGTCTGTTCCCGCCCGAACGTCGGCGGCGGAGGCCACCGGCGTGGCAAGGACGGGATCGGCAAAGACCTCGAAAGTATAGGTCAGGGGGTCTTCATCCACGTCACTTGCGGCGCTGACCGCCAGGACGGGGGTCAGCCTGTCCACCTCCGAACCGTCCGAAGGGCTGCTCAGCGCCGATGGACCCGGTGGGTCGTTGGCCGTATTCACGAAAAAGCTGCCGTTGGCCCATTCGCTCAAGCCCTTCCCGTCCGAAGCCCGGACCCTCCAAGTGTACCAGGCATTGTCGGGAAGCTCGACAGGGACCGTCCAGGACGTCGTCTCCGTTCCTGCCAGAAGATGTGACTCGCCGGCAACGAGGATGGTCATGGCAGGGTCCGCGAACAGCTCAAACGCGTAGCGGACGGGATCCCCATCAGGATCGGTGCTGTTGTAGATCGTAAGCTCGGGCTGAAGGTCCGTGGTTTCGGTCCTGTCGCCGGGAGAGGCGATGAGCGGAACACTCGGCGTGTTCTTGAGGGTGGGGTCGGTATTCTTTAGATATTCATCGCGATCGGACACCCCGTCTCCGTCGGCATCGCCCGTACCGTCCCGGTTGAGCGTCCCGAACCAGCGCCTTTCCCACTCGTCGGCAAGGCCGTCGCAGTCGGTATCCGTCGGTGGGCAGACCTGGATGGCGGCCCGCTGCAGGGTGTGCAGCACCCCGTCAGACGCCCGGAAGGTGATTTCGTATCGGCCCGCCTGTCCCACGGCTGGGGTCCAGTCGAAGACCGCCGTTCCGTCACCACCGTCCACAAACGAGGCCAGCGCCGGCAGGGGTGAAGCCGAAAGCGTGGGGGTCGTCCCGTCGGGATCGCTTGCCGAGACGGTGAAGGCAAGCCTCGTGCCCTCGATGCCGCTCAGATCCGGGATGAGGGCCAGGACCGGTGGACGAGCTTCTGCCTCGGGGTCAAGGAAGGTGACGGCATAGGAGGTGGTGGTGTTGACGTCGAAGAGATTGAAAAAGCAGCTCCAGGTGTGATCCCCATTCCGCGTCTTCGAAAGCCACACATTCTCTGGTTTGATGCGCTTGCCGTCGGAGCGGATGACTTCCTTGAGATGTTTTGCCCCGTTTGCCGGGTCCGGCACCTGGACCCACATGAAACCGCTGGTCACTGGAGCAACGAGGCTATAGGCAAGGGGACCTTGCCCCTGAGAAGTGGGTTGCAGGCTGGAAGATGCCGACTGATCCAGCACCACACTGTCCACCCCCTCCGATTCGTAGACTCGGAGGACGCCGCCGTCTTTGGCCAGGAAATCGCGAAGGCCGTCCCGCTCCGGCAGATCCACCTGGACGTCCCGGACAAGCGTGTGGGTGTTCGCGGCCTCAATGATCGAGGTGACCTCACCGCCGAGCTCGTTTGCGTGGGAGTACTCGGCGGAAAACGCCACAAACCGCCCCGAAACCTTACAGGTCATGATCCAGCGGGCGAGCGCGGATTTCCCCGGAGCAACATCGCCCAAGCTCACCAGCAGAGTCCTGGCCGCTTCTCCTCCATTCACCTCCGCACCCCGAAGGCTGAAAGCCACGGGCAGACCTTGAGCATTGTCGACGATGCTGGGCTGAGCCGCATCGATCTTGAGATTCCTGGCCGTGCCGTAACCCTTGTTGCTGACCCGCACCCCCAGAGAGAACGGCACCGGCGCCTCGATTTCCGGAGTAAACGCGTCGTCGCCGTAGACTTCGGCCGGCAGGAAGTAATCGAGCGTGATCGCCGGCATGGGTTTGACAAAGATGGAGTCCGGGGTGACTTCCATTGAATAGTCATCGCCCCCCAGGGTGTAGCTCAGGCTCGCCCCGACATAGTACAGCGTCCCCAACGAGTATCCTTTGGCAGCCCCCGGGGCCGGAACGATCAACCAGTGGATGTCCGCCGCGGAAGACGGCGGGACGCTCCCCGTGCCGTCCACGCCCGTGATGTTATGCAGCGAATCAAGGCGAAAGAAAAAGAGCGCCGACGCATCTTCAGGATCGGTCGTCGCCCGCACCGTCTGCCCCTGCCTGTCAAGAAAACTCACCTCGACACGAACATTCTCGATGCTGATCTGATCCAGCCCATTGTTGATCCGCATATGCGCATCAAACGCCTGCCGCTCCAACGTCATCTCCTGCTGAATCTCAATCTTCACCTCGGCACAGACGGAGGCGTCGGCAGCGTATGGTGAGGAACAAGACAAGAGAAGGATAATCGGCACTATACTGCAGATTATTAGATACTTGGATCGAACTTGCCATATAGTGCCTCTTTTAATCATTTCGCCTCTCCGTGCTCGCAGCCTCGAAATCTCCCAGACGCTGAAGGTCGGATGCTCCCGACAAGATCACGATCTCTTCAACAGAAGCGATTGCATCCGGATTACTACGTGGCTCGATATTCGCAGATGTCTCATAGGATCGTAGATCCTGTGAGACCCGGACTATGGTATCCGCAGATTCGAAGCGAACAGTGTAGTTGTTTGCTTCGACACAGCTGAATCGCCCGTTCGCCAGTAGAAAATCGAAGGACCGAAGAACACTATTTTTGAATCCTGGCGCTTCTCGATTTAATGAATATTGTTTCTGCATATCTCCTCATCATCGGCCCAGGGGAGGCAACTGGCCAAGGCGACGTGCTTTATTCCCTTGGGAATACTCTGTTCGCAAAGCCTAGCACTGCAATTTCTGGCGAATTTTCTCTAAACCTTCTCTGACATTGGTAATAGGATGATTTCCCTCAACGCCCAGCCTTTGTATAACGCGCCACATCACAGCAGGCCCCTACAACCACAGATACCAGAGCCCAAAACACTAACGAAAAGGCGAAGAATATAAGATACATGCTGTAGCTGCTAGGATGGTTCAAAAAAACTTCAAGTTTATATTTAAACTGGTCAAATAACATGATCGCAGGAATATTTATAATTATATATGCGATAGAATATGCTCCATTCTCATGAATCGATGCTATGGGCCACTTAAGCAAAAATGGGAGTGATAACATAATGTATAATGCAGTCGATATTAATGGAAGCTTTACTATCCATCCCTTATTCCAATATCTATTAACGAAACACCTATTTTTCACTATAATAATCTCCAATACGTTCTTGCTAAATAGTTTAAGAGAGCACATCACTATCTAGCATACATATAATCGTTCTAAGATTTATTAATATAATATTATCGCTCCACAATTATAATAATTATCATTATTATATTTACTCACTAGTATGATAATGTTATTCTGGTAAATGGATTATATCCAAGTTGGTCAATATATTTATCGACATAGTTCTTGGATCTTTTCCTTGCCAATTTCAGCGAAGATGATGCCGGGTATGTATCTTCAACTCGATATCTGGGATCAAAAGGCGCGAAATGCTCTAATAGGTCCGCGAAATCGTGAGCTACTTCGTCTTGGATGGCGTGCAAACCTTTCCCCAATTCATAGAATGATACCTCATATTCACATCTACCTGCCGCCTCTATCGCGCGCTGTAATTGGTCCTTTTGAAAAGCTCGTGTTCTCGCAACAGCTCTATATCTATGCTCTTTAATGTCTCTCATAGCGTGCTGGTAATTGTTTAACTGATTTGACACATTATCAACATCAATATTTCCTCTAATGACTTCTTTTGCCTGCGATAGAGATGCTCCATACATATATAATACTTTCAGTGTAATTTCGGAATGAATATGTGGCAAGAATAGCCCAAAAGAGTCTGTATAATTCAATGGATTATTTAATGCATACTTATAAAGATTTATCCCTCCATTAATTCCAATTGGATCTGATGTTACATAGTTACCTATAGTATAATCATAGAATCTATGCCAGTTATAATGAAGATCGCTCTCCGCATCATAGTATTGTCCCGGAAATCGAATATTATTTGCAACAGAGGATATTTCCTGCATCGATATTTTACCAAATGAACTATATTCAGCAGACCATATAATCGCCCCATTACTACCAAAGAGCGCACTCGGCGTCCCAAGATGGTCGTTATGGTAGAAGTAGTATTCTTCGCCGTCTTTCATGAACAGGGGATCGGTGGTCCAGGTGGAGCCGGGGCGGTAGCCGTAGGCTTTGGTCTGGTGGCCGGTGCCGTCGAATTCGCCGATGAGGCCTTCGTCGGCGTAGGCGAAGTACGTTTTTTCCGTCCCGACTTCCTTCCAGAGCCGCCGGCCGAAAGGATCGTAGTAGTACTGCGCGATCACCGAGCCTGCACCGCTTTCCACCCGAGTCAGCTGATTCTGAACATCGTAGAAGTAGTTGACGACGTCACCGCCGGTATCCTTCTGGACGGTGTTGCCGTTCTCGTCGTACCGGTAAGTGACCGCCCCATAGGTCTGGAGCTCGTTGTTGGCGTTGTAGGTCCATTCACCCTGCACGTCGGCGGCGGTGAGGCGGTTGCCTGCCGAATCATAGGTGTAGGTTTCGTCCGGGAGGGTGGGATTGTCGGCCTGAATGAGCTGATAGACGTCATCGTACCCGTAGGCGTAATCCCCGTGTTCCGTGGCTTTCCTCGTGATATTGTTCATGCGGTCGTAGGTGTAGCCATAATTCATGAGCACTTCCTCGGCTGGGTCTTTCACCCGGATGGAAGTGATTCTCATCAAGGGGTCGTACGTGACCTCTCTCGCCGTGCCCCCTGGATAGGTGATCAATGCGGGCCGGTTCCAGGTGTAGGCGTTGTAAGTGATGAATCCTTTGCCGGGGACCTCCAGACTTCTCAGTTGGTTGTTGGCATCGTATTCGTAAGCATACGTGACACCGTCGGGGCCGGTGAAGTCCTTCTTGGCGCCATTCCGATACCAGCCTGTGGTGCTCGAAAGCTGGAAGGCTCCGTAGTCCACCGTCTCCAGGACCTTGCGGTAGGCATCATCATACTCATAGCGGCCGGAGGTAACGCCGTCCTCGTAGCTCACCAGATGGCCCAGTCTGTCGTAATCAAACACCACGGTTTTGAGCGAAGTTGCATGGTCGGAGGCGGAGTAATAGCGGGTATGGGTGAGCCTTCCCGCATCATCATATTCATATTCCGACCATTGGGATTTGGCGTCAATCTTCTTGATCAGGCGGCCGCTCCCGTCGTAGCCGTAAAGGGTTGCCTGACTCAGGGGACGCACCTCCCGGATCTGCCGGTTGTTACGGTCGTAGGCGAAGCGGGTGGTGTTCCCGCGGGGATCGGTCAGCGCGACCAGATTGTCCCGGCTGTCATAGGCAAAGAGCGTCTCGTGGCCGCCGGCATCGGTGGTTTTGACCAGTCGGTTGAGTTCATCGTAGCTGTGCCGGGTCGTTTTCGACTCCTTGTCCGTGGTCGAGGTGAGATTTCCCGCTGAATCGTATGCAAACGTCGTGGTATGGGTTTCAGCTTCGCTGAGCCGATCGCGCTCTTCGATTTTTCTTCCCCGCGAATCATACCGGAATTCTTTAGTAAAGGTAGGGTAGACAATCTTCGACGGCTGATCCGTGGGGCCGGAGCAACCGGCACAGCCCGAAGAGGGGCCTTCGTATTCAACCTGCGTCTGGTTGCCGTTGCCATCCATCGCTTTGATGAGACGCCCTTCGGTGTCGTACGCGTACTCGAGCACTTTTCCTTCCGGGTCGATCTGCCGGGTCAACTTGCCGGCCGCGTTGTACTCAAAGCGGGTCACGTTGCCGGCCGTGTCGGTACTGCTGACGAGACGGTGGTGTTCATCATAGCCAAACGCTTTTTCCCGGCCTTCGACATCCGTTTCCCGGATTTTGTTACCCACGGCATCGTAAGCAAATGTCGTCGTATGACCCAGGGGATCGGTTATCGCTGTGGCCCTTCCCGCGGCATCGTAGCTGGTGCTCCACACTTTGCCGCCGGCATCCGTTTTCGTCAGGACGTTGCCCATGACATCGTGGGTGAAGCTGGTTGCGTGGCTTTCGGGATCGGTCATGGTGATCAGATTCCCCCAGGTATCATATTCCATGACGGTTACGGCTTCGGCCGTAATCGCATCGGCCATTCTCCTGGTCTCTACCGGGTTTCCCTGGGAATCATAACGGTGGCGGGTTTCCCGCTGGACGGAAGTGCCTTTGGCCTCGATCTTTGAGATCAGATTCCCGGCCGCATCGTACGCGAACTCGGTTCGTGCACCCCGCTCATCGGTGGTACTCACCCGCTGGTTGTACTGATGCTCATATTCGAAGGAAACGGTTGCGCCGTCGGGGTAGACCACGCGCGTGAGATTCCGCCACTCGTCGAAGTCCTTTCGGGTGACGTTCCCCCGGTCATCCGTAACCAGTCGATTTCTGCCATCCTTGACAATTTTGCGCACAGTCCTGCCGTTGACATCAACCCGCTCGGTTTCCCCATCCCGATCATACCAGACTTCTTTCACCATTCCCGCCGCGGTGGTGATCCTGGCATAGTATTGCTTTCTTCCGGAATCGTAGTCGAACTGGAAGGCATGTCCATGGCCCTGGCTGTCCGCGACCTTGGCGACATTGCCGTAGGCATCATAGGAAATGCTTTCCGTATGACCGGCAGCATCGATCTTCTTCACCAGCCTGCCCTTGGCATCGTATTCGTAGGTTGAAAGGTTGCCGAGGACGTCCCGGACCGAGGTCAGCAGCCCGTCGCGGTATCCGTATTCGACGCGGCGATTCGCCAAATCGTACGCTGCGGTGATCCTACCTTCGTCATCCACCTCGAACCAGATGACCTGACGGTCGTTGCGGTCGGCAATGCCGAACAGTTTCCCGTTTTCACCCGATCCATAGAGAAGCCTTCCCAGCACCCCCGAAGGATTGCCATAGGCGGTCATGCGGCCTTCGTGATCGAAAGACCGCCACGCGCCGTGCTTGTCCTCCCAAAAAAAGCCGGATTCCACTTGAGTGATGCGGTAGGTGTCATGAACAAAGACCGGCGTCACACTCTGAGCCGCCGAGCGCTCGTAGCGCACCCCCCCCTTATCGACACTTTTCACTGCCTGTCCCAGGGAGTCCATCGTGAAGACGAGATTATTCCTCATCGCTTCCCAGCGCCACAGGTTACCATAGAAGAAGCGTGTGACCGCAATGTTGCCACCAGGGAGCTTGACCGAGAGGTCTTCCTCATGGTCGGTGAATTCACGCAAAGCACCATTGACCGCACTGCCGACTTCCTGCAGCACGTCCTGCTGCGTATCGAGGGGGCAGGTGGGAGGGCGGCCCGTCATCGCTTCCTGCCGTTCCGGCAGCGGCAGACATTTGGCCCCGGCGATGGGTGCTGGCGGCGGCCTGGGAACAATCCCCCCTCCCCCTCCTTCGCCGCCACCAGGCGGCACCACAATCACCCACGAGCCGCCCCCGCCGCCGTTTGACGATCCGCCTCCCGGCACTGTCGGGGTCTGTCCCGTACAGTGCCCATTGTCGTATAGAAAGGCAAAGGGCACCAAAGCCGCCGTTCTTGTTCCCGCAGCGCACCCGTAGTCATAGGATATCGTTGCGCTCTGCAGAGTTCGAAGACAGCTCGAACCGCCGTCACCATCCGACACCGCCAGGCGGGTCACCCGGTAGGGAATGGCTTGTTGCCCCTTGGCCTCGATGGTGTCTGGAACCCCGCCTGCTAACTCATAGCGGTAGCCGGCATCCGTGGACGGCAGCGTGAAGGCCACGTTATCGGCCCGGATCAGGCCGTGATTGGCAAGGTTGAATTCCCCCTGATACACGTCGCCCGGCTTCATCTCGGGAAGATAGATGGAAGAAGGCTGGGCCACCAGCACCGCTGCGGGCACATCTGCTTCATAGGAAACCTTGAGGACGATTTCGTATTTGTCCTGGATGGTGGTTTCCTTAACCTCCCATTCCACCGAGACCAGATTGTAGTCGAGAAAGACCGCTTCATTGGCAGCCACACCGGCCTTGACCCAAATCCTCCCGGTTCGCTCCTGGTGGTCGACAGCGCTCACGCGATATTGGTATCGGCCGGAGGGAAGGCCGGCAAGATATAGTTCCCCCAAATCGTCGGTGGCGGCGTTTTTCTGGATGGTGGTCACGGTCTCGTGCTGGAGGGTGATGGCGGCACTTTTCAGGCCCTGCACGATCTTGCCGCTGGCACCGATCGTTCCCGTGTAGATGTCGGAGACCTTGAAGATGACCTGGCCCGTTCCCGACTGAGTAACGGCAACGTAGACGGGGACCTCGACGGTGCGGTGATTGCTACTAACCACGCGCAGCAAGAAGGCATGGTCCCCCTCGACAGCCGTCGCTTCGGTGGGACGAAAGGAAAGGCTCACCAGCCTCTTTTCACCCACTGGGATAGTCCCCTGCGCTGCATCGCTATTGAGCTGCGCCCAACCCGGAACCGTTGAGCCATCCTTCGAGAGCAGCGCCAGGGACACACCATTGAGATCCACCAAGCCTTTGTTTTCCAGCGTGATCGTCTCGAAAACCGTCTCACCAAAGGCACTTCCCGTCTCCACGTGATCGGGTAAGCAGCTGAGGACCGGCCTGGCTTCGGAGAGGCTCATGACGAGGGTAACCATGGCCCAGGCGCCCTCCCCTTTTTCGTCACTGGTGACCCTCAAGACCAGTCTCACCATCCCCGCGGCCGTATTATCGGCCCAGATGTTGAAGCCAGGGGACGCCGACCGGCCGGACCCGAGCACGGCCACGGGGGCACCAAGACTCACATGCACTCCCTCCGGCAATACCCCCTCCGGCTGATCTGCGGCATCATAAACAAGCCTTAGATTGTGAACTTCGGTCCCTTGCGAAGCAGCCACCTGAATCGCAACCCATTTTTCGTAGTTGCGAGGCATGCTAAGATTGACGGTCTGCGGCGTTACGCTCACCCGGTTAATGGTGAACTGCGCCTGAACGGGTTTATCGCGCACTTCCGGGTGGACCGCTCGTACGCTATAGACCCCACATTCGGTCGCAAGGGGCTTGAAAGGATAGCTGAAGGCCCCGTTTACGTCGGTGAGGACCTCCCGGGTGCGCTCAAATCCGTTCAGCGTCACCACCACCTTGAGTGGCACGCCCCCCAGGGGAAGGCCGGTTCTCCGCTCGATGGCATGTCCCGCAAGCAAGACGTCGCGATCGCCGTTCGAGACGGCAGGATCAACCTGCGTGATTTCACCATAGTAAGCGGTGTCCGCAAAGGAGACCACCTGCCTCGTGGCCGGGCCTTCCATGCTCACCTGCTCCGGCTTCCCCTGATGATAGTAAAGCTTTGCCAGGGACAGGCGGATGACCGCCTGTTCCGGGGCGTTAAGGGGCACAGGCAAGTCAACGGCAGTCGAAGTGAAAACGCTCCCCGCTGGAATCCGCGCCACGGTGTTGCCGTTGGCAAGGGTGACGATTTGCGTCCCAAGGCTTTGCCGGAACGGCGCGGTGACCAGGACATTGCCATCGAGGTCCAGGAGCTGGAAGGAGATTTCGTTGGAAGCCGACGCTCCGGCACCGGTAGCCGTGACGATCTCGAGCTCCTCCTCGCCGGTGTTTTCAAGAGTGAACTGGACTTGACCACTCAAGCCTCGAGTAAGCTCCTCGTTCACGATCTGCAGCACCAGCATGCCGTCCGTCACCTCGATGCTGCCCGTTCGCGAGATCTCAACACTTTCCCCTTCGTGGGGCGTGATAACGATGGTCGTCACCAGCGTCGAGGAATCGGCAAGATCGGCAAAGCCGCCCACGGCAAGGTGAACGTCCCGGGCTTCGCCCGCATCAAGGCGGAACTCCTCCGAGGTGTGCAGGTGGGGGCCCACCCCGGCTTTGAGCCGCACGTGTTCAACAGGGCCGGATGAGAGGTCCTCAACCGTGTAGGTAAGCCGGTTCATGACGCCCCGCTGGAGGGCCTCGCCCGCCTTGAGCGATGCCCGGATCACGGGCAGGGTGATGCTTCGCCCGAGGCTTTCGATCGCGTTGGCGTCCACGGCGCTAACCGTATAGACCCGCTCATCTCCAGAGTAGCCTGCATCGGTATACGACATGGCGGCAACTGGTGTTTGATTGAGTTTAACGTTCGTTCCTCCCGACCCCAGGGAGAGGTTGAAACCAGCGAGCCCTGCCGAGAGGCCGGCCGGATGGGTCCAGGAGATGACGGGTGGCGAGCCGCCGTTCTGCACCACGCGGAGCGAAGATATGGGGAGCAGCTTGCAGTTTAGATAGAAGGCATTCGACGGGGCCGATTCGTTGCCGGCGCGGTCCACAGCCGTCACCACGTAGCAGTGGTCAGTGGCCGAGGGGTGGGGATCAAGCACGGTGGTTCCACTGATCCCCCTGGTCAAAGGAGTCAGCCCGGCGACCGAAGTGATCTCGGTGAGGTTCGCCCGATAAAGAGCATAGGTGACCGGTTCGGTGGTACCAAGGGGGGGCTGCCAGACAGCATTGGCTCCCTGGCTCAAAAGCTCCAACGTGAGGCTGCGCGGCGATCCGGGAGGCAGTGAATCGGCATCGACTTCCACGGGAGCGCTCATCCCGCCCACTGTCTCCTGACCGTTTTCCTGCCGCACGCTCGCAATCGCATAGGTGTATCTGCCGTCCACACTGGGGGAGTCGAGCCATTCGCCGATCTTCCCCGTTCTGGTATACGCCGACAAGACACTCTCCCCAGGGCCCATGCGGTACAGCTGATAGCCTGCAGCCCCCTCTCTTGGGACCCAGGACAACTTGATCTGGCCGGCCGGAAGCGATTTCGCGGCGAATCCTTCGGGGGCGTCAACCGGAGGCAGCTCCCCCTGGTAAACCTGGAAACGGTTCTGAGCGAGGATGCGCGTCCCCACATTATCAAGATCATCGGCGCCACGACAGCTGAACTGCAGCGTCTCCACCTCGGCAAGGCCGGCGTCGGCAGGGAGGACGAACGTCGCCTGAAAGCTCTGCACCTGCCCCGACTGAGCGGCAATCGGCATGAGGCCCGAAATGGCGGCGGGGGTTCGGCCGGCCTTGGAGAGGAGATACGAGAGCTGCGGGAGGCTGCCGGACTTCACCGCTTCGTTCAGTCCGATCGTCACCGTGATCAGCGCGGGACTGCTCTCATCGTTGAGGATGGGAGCATGAGGCTCGACCGTGAGCAGCGTCAGGGCCGGGCCGGTGGTGTCGATATCGAGTTCGGCACCGGCTTCCACGGCGGTGCCCCGATTGCCGACCGCATCCCTTGCCGAAAAAACCGCATAGGCCCGTCCGGAAGGCGTGGCATCCGTGATGCTGAACATCCCCGAAAACTCCGTCTCCGAAGACTTGCTCAAGTCTACGGTAACGGGCGTGCCATGGTGGGGCGTGATGCTGAGAAACGGCGTCGTCTGAACCGGCTCGCTCAGGCTGACTCGCACCGAGACCGCCCCAACGCTCATCCTGCCGCTGACCGGATCAAAGCGTCCCGAGGGAAGATAATCGACGGCGAGGGCGCGAGGCGGCGTGCGATCGGATGCCGCCGCGACCAGATCGGAAGGGTCGCTCTCATTACCGGCCCGGTCTACGCTCGAAACCCGGTAGTAATAGGTGCCGTCAGCCGGCGGCAGATCATCGAAGCTCGTGGTCGTGAGCGGCATGGCGTTGATTTTGGCCGCTCCGCCGGTATTGAAAAACGGATTCGCAGCCCGGTAGAGGTTGAAGCCCCTGAGTGCGGTTTCGGCCGACATGCGCCAAGTGAGAGCGATCATCCCACCGGCTTTCGGGATTGCCGCAAGACCGGTCGGGCCCTGGGGCCTGGTTGAGTCGAGCGTTACGATCACTTCAGCACACCGGGGACTCATCCCGGCACGGTTGCGGGCCGCCGCCTGAAGATGGTTTTCGCCCTCGACCAGGGTCAGGGGCACGGTGAAGCTTCCGGAGGCATCGGCGGTGACCACATTGCCTGCCTGGAGGTTATTGTCGAAGAGGAGGACTTCCGTGTTCTTTTCCGTCCGCCCTGAAACGATGACAATCGGATCGTTGACGAGTTGTCCGCCCGAAGGATAGATAATGACGGGGGGTTGCGGCGGATTGAGGGCCACCACCAGGTTGAAAGTGACGGTCGACGCATTGCCCAGGGTATCGTAGGCGGTGATGGCAAGGAGGTGATCACCGTCGGCAACCCGGGTGATGTCCCAGGTACAGGTATAGCGCGGAGAGGCCGTTGTGGTCGTATGATAGAGATTCCCATCAAAGCGGAATTCCACGCGGCTCATTCCGGAAGGATCGGCAGCGGTGAGGCTGAACGTTCCTGAATGCTTCACTTCCATCCCACTGACGACGAGTGCGGACTCGAAACGCACATCGGCAATGACCGGCCCCTCCTTATCGCCCACCGGCGTCCCCATCCGGGCCACTACTTCCTTTTTCTCGCCTCCCGAAAGATTCACCGCGGTAACCGCGCAATAGTAAGTCTTATCGTTCGTCAGGCCGGCGATACTGGCGCTTGTTCCGGTGGTGGTGGTACGCGGGGTCATGCCCGCAACGCTGGTGAAACTCGACTCGCTGAGATAGAGGTAATAGCGGGCGACATAGGCCCTGGGCTGGGAATCCGCCCAGGAAAGGCCGAGCCTGCCGTTGTGGGGCTGGATCGTCAGCTGCGGCGGATTGTCGAGCAGGGTTATCGCCTCGATGGCGCTGCCCGAGCTCTCATTGCCACTCGTATCCACGGCCGTAATCGTGAAAGGATAGGCGGTGGCCGGAGTCAGACCCGCCTGTTCGAAGCTGTTCCGGCCGGCATCCACCGGAATCCCCTCAACCGACCGGTTGAAATAGACCTTGTACCCGGCCAGGTCCCTGGCGCTGTTGGCCGATGGGTCCCAGCTCACGATGAGGCGATCGGCGAAGCACTGCGCCGAAAGCGCGATGACATTCTCGGGGGCGGCCGTGTCGGTGGGCATGGCGGCCACCGGAGTCACGGCATTCAAGGCATTGCCTCTGGTATCAACAGCCACCACCGCGAAATGGTAAATCGTCTCTCTGACCAGTCCGGTTGCGGTATAGGCGAAGGTGCCCGCGGGAAGGGCGACCCGGGGGGGCATCCCAGCAACCTGAGAAAAGGAATGGTCGGCAACATAAACGCGGTAGGAAGCGATATCCCCCTGCCCTTTTTCGTCATAGCCGGCCCAGCTGAGCGCAACGGTCGTTCCCGGCCCGCTCCCGGAAGCGGTGAGGTTGGCGACAGGCAGCGGCGGCGATTCATAGTCGATGACCGCCGCCACCGACGGGCTCTCTTCGCCCGCCTCGTTCCTACAGGTCAGCTCGATGCGGTTCACGCCTTCGATGAGGGTCATCTCATAAGACCAGCTGGTGGAGGAGCTCAGCGGCACCACCTGGGCACCGTTGAGCCAGAGCGAGGTGTTGGCGTCCTTTGTCCCCGCCAGAAGCTGGGTACGCGCATCGGTCGGGCTGGTCACTGGCTGCAGGGTCGGCGCGTCGGGACGGGAAAGGTTGACGGTCACCACGAGCGTGCTGTTCTTTTCTTCATTCCCCGCGCAATCGACGGCTCTCAGCCCGATTTGGTAGACACCCTTATGATGAATGGTGACGTTGGCCATGCCGGCAGGGTGATTCACCGCCGCAAGAACGGTCGCATAATCGATCGCTCCGGCCCCCTGGTTCCAGTACAGCCGGTACGAATGGATGTCCGGCGAGGAGGAATGGGACCAGTGGAGCGTTGCCCCATCTGGGGTGGGAGTGGCGGTAAGACCCGTTGCCGGCGCCGGGGGCGTCGTATCGACTGTGAAGGTCCTGACGGCCGGCGTTGGGTCCTCGTTTTGGGCTTCATCCCGAGCCTTGATCGCGATGGTGTGCTCCCCGTCGGCAAGATTGGCAAAAGTGTGCGAGGTTGCCGATCCGAACGGCGACCAGCCTTCCAAATCCAGCCGGTAGGCATAGCTGAGCCTGGACGGCTCGCTGATGTCATCCCATCCGGCCCAGCCGAGGGTAACCTGCGCCGCGTTCAGCAGAGCCCCCTCCTGAGGACCCACGGTGATGGTGGTTTCCGGCGGCGTTTCGTCCACGGCGGGAAGCGTCCGGAAGGTGAAATCGGCCGATTTCGCCTGATTTCCTGCCTGATCCCGGGACACAACGGCAAAGTGGTAGAGGGTATCGGCCTTGAGGTTCGCCAGGGTCGCCGTGTGGGTGGTCACAAGCGTGTTTTCCTGGGAGGTGCCCGAACCGTAGCTGGGGGAGGTACCGTACACCGTCTGTGTCGTGGCCGGCTCGTTCGTTTGCCAGGAGACAACCGCCAGCTTGTTGGTAACGCGGGTTAAGACCACCTCGCTGATGAGCGGCGCGGTGCGATCAACCCTGAAGTTCCGCACGGCCGGGGTCGGGTCCACATTGCCGCTGTAGTCGCGGGCGCGGACATAAAAGGTGTGAAGTCCTTCTCCCAGTCCCTTGAAGGTATACATCGTGGATGCGTAGAACGATGACCAGCCGCCAAGATCCATGGCGAACGAATAGACCAGCGGTTCTCCGGCTGCGTCGCTGCCCGCCCAGCTGAAGGTGGTTGTGCCACTGGCAACGCCGCCTTCGTCCGGTCCCGACGTAATGGCGGTATCGGGCGGCCCCTCATCCTGGAGCGTAGTGAAAGACGTCTCGAGAGAATAGTCGGACCATCCGTTCTTGTTGTCCTTATAACGAACATGCCAGAAATAGGCTGTGCCGGGCTGCAGCGCTCCCCAGGGAATGCGGATGCTGAGGAGGCTCGTCGTGGATTCGCCGCTATCGAAGACGGGCAGCTCA
>CAZDKX010000044.1:0-20901 GCA_964505935.1 uncultured Syntrophobacteraceae bacterium | reverse complement strand
CGATATCGCCAAGATCGATGTCGGCGGTGAGGATGCACTCGCCCTCATAGTTCGGCCCGGCCAGGATTTGACCGAGTGGGCCAACGATGCAGCTTCCGCCTCGCATCATGAGGATTTCCGGATCATCTCCCTGAGCGGCCGCATAGTCCGGAGGAAAGGCGCCCCGCTTGAGATACTGGCAGCTGGTCAGGACAAAACAGCGGCCCTCGAAAGCAATGTGCTGCATGGTCGGTATCCACGTATCCCGGTCGTCCGCGGTGGGAGCGCAATACAGCTGGATGTCCTTGGAGTACATGGCCATCCTCAAGAGCGGCATGTAGTTCTCCCAGCAGATGACGGCGCCCATTTTCCCGATGGGAGTATCAATAACGGGAATGGTCGACCCGTCGCCAAAACCCCATACGAGCCGTTCCATCGCCGTAGGCATCAGTTTCCGATGCTTGCCCAGCAGCTTTCCTTCCGGAGAAAAGAAAAGGGCCGTGCAATAAAGGGTCCCACCATCGCGTTCGATGACCCCTATGACAAAATGGACGTGGTTCTCACGGGCCGCGGCGCCAAGCGCATCCGTATAGGGCCCCGGAACTTCTATGGCGCTTGCCCAGTAGCGGCGAAAGTCCTCCCGGCCTTCGGGGGATCGCATGCCGAGCCGGCAGCCAAAATCCAGGCCTTTAGGATAGGCTGAAACGAAGGCTTCGGGGAAAACGGCCAGTTCGGCTCCTTTCGCCGCTGCATCGGCCAACAGGCTGCAGGCCTTTTCAACACTGCGTTCCACCTCGAAAGGGATTGCTCCCGCCTGAACCACCGCAACTCGCAAATCCGTCTTCATGCACTCGTCTCCAATGTCGATCAGCGTGGATTACTCATATCATCAGGTATTTTCTCTTTATTTCCGGCTGCTTCTCAAGGTCGGCCATGGTCCCTTCGTACCTGACCCGACCGCTTTCGATGATGTACGCCCGGTCGGATATCTCGGTCGCAAACCTCATGTTCTGCTCGGTAAACAGAATGGTGAGGCCCAGTTCCTTCAGGTGTTTGACCTGGCGCACGATTTCCTGCACCACAACCGGTGCGAGACCCTCTACCGGCTCGTCGAGCAGCATCATCTGCGGATTTCCCATCAGAGTGCGGCCAATGGTGAGCATCTGCTGCTCGCCCCCGCTCAGGTAACCGGCGGGGCGGTTTTCCAGCGGTCTCAGCGACGGGAACAGCCCAAAAATCGCCTGCACGCTCCACGGCGGGATCGCACCGCTCAGGGGCGGCTTGGCGGCAACTTCGAGGTTCTCCCGCACCGTCAGATCCGGAAAAACAATCCGCTCCTCGGGAACATACCCTACTCCCATTCGCGCTATGTCGTACGGGGGCAAACCAACGAGACGGGTCCCATTGAAGGAGATCTCCCCTTCAATGGGCCGGGCAAGCCCCATGATGGTTTTCAAGGTTGTGGTTTTCCCGACCCCGTTCCGGCCGAGCAGACACACGCACTCGCCGCGCTTCACCGCCAGGCCTATGCCGAACAGGATGTGGCTCGTTCCGTAAAAGGTGTGGACATTGTCCAGCGTCAGGTTTCCCATCAGTAATGCTCACCAAAATAGATTTTCTGTGCGGTTTCGTTCATTCTCACCTGGTCCGGCGTCCCCTGGACCATGATCTGGCCGTGATGGAGCAGAGCAATCTTGCGCGCGTGATTGAAGACGACGGAAAGATCGTGTTCCGTAAACAGGATGGTGATATTCCGCTCTCGGTTGAGATTGTCGACCAGCGCCATGGTTTCCTGGGTTTCTTCGAGCGACATGCCCGCGGTCGGTTCATCCAGCAACAGCAGCGCTGGCTTGCCGGCAAGCGCGATGGCAAGTTCCAGCTTCTTCTTGTCTCCCTGGGACAGGGCGCCGGCGATGTTTCCCCTTTTTTCCATCAAGCCGCATAGCGTAAGGATTTCCTCGGTTTGCTCGTTGCCGATGCCGTCGGCGGACCGGAAGAGGTTGAATGCCATCCCCATTTGAGCCTGCACGGATGAGCGCACGTTGTCGAAGATGGTCAGTTTCGAGAAGATGTTGCTGACTTGAAAGGCGCGTGAAATACCCAGGCGGGTGATCTCGTGCGGAAGCCGGCCGGTGATGTCCTCCTCATTGAAGACAATTGTCCCGGAATCAGGGCGGTAGTAACCCGTCAGCAAGTTGAAAAAGGTGCTCTTGCCGGCGCCGTTTGGGCCGATAATCGCATCCAGGTCCCCCTCGGACAGGACGAAATCCAGGTCCCTGGTCGCATGAAGACCTCCGAAACTCTTGTTCAGGCCGTTTACTTTCAGGATTTCTCTCTTCATTTCACTGCCCCGTCCGTTATCGGCTCCGGCGACTCGGGTTTACTGGAGTCTTGAACGCTGCGCGATTTTCTGGATATCCGTTCGTCGATAAGCGAGAGGATGCCTCCCGAGAAAAACAATACGATCACCAGGATGATCGAGCCGATGGTAAGCGGCCAATACACGGTGTACCGTGTCACATAGGCATTCAGGGCTGTGTAGATGACGGAACCGACCAGCGGCCCCGCAAAAAAATCGGCGCCTCCGATCAGGGTCATGAAAACGGGGGCACCCGATTGCACCCATCCGAGCAGAGATGGTGAAACACTCCGCTGGAACGGTGCCCAGAGCGAGCCTGCAATGCCGGCAAACATACCCGCGATAACAAAATTCACAAGCATTGCCCGGCGCACATCGATACCCACGAATGCGGCCCGTCGCTGGTTGTCGCGAAGCATGCGCAAGGTGTAGCCGAAAGGTGACTGGGTTATCCGCCAGAGGATCAGCAGGGCTGCGGCCACAACCCCCAGGGTGAAATAATAATAATTCACCGGGTCGCGGAAAAAAGGAGGCGAAAGGATTCCCTGAATGCCGTCATCGCCGCCGGTAAAGCCATACCAGGAAAAGACAATGTAGAAGAGCAACTCCCCGAACGCGAGACTGAGGATGGCAAAGTAGATGCCGGTGAGGCGAACGAGGAAGAAACCTACCACCAGCGCTCCCAGGGCGGACACGGGAATGGCAAGGAGCAGCGCGAAAAAGAACTGCAGGTAGCCTATCTCGCCGGAAGCCTGGCAGGCCCGGCAGACGAGCGCGGTAGCGTAGGCCCCGAGCCCGAAAAAGGCAGCCTGGCCAAAGGATATCTGGCCCATGTAGCCGTATATGAGGTTAAAACTCACTGCGAACAGCCCGAGCACCAGGATTTCGACGCCGACAACGGTGAGAAATTCACCACCCACCCACGGTGCCAGCAGGGCCACCGGCGCCAGTACTGCCAGTACCGGTGCGGACAGACCGGCGCGGCCGGAGCGAGCGCCAAACCAATTATTCTTTGAGTTAGCCTTGGTGGATGCGACCTCTGTTGTCGTGTTTGGCATTTAATACCTCATCTCAGTTCCGAAAAGACCCCAGGGCCGAATGATGAGGACCGCCACCAGGATCAGAAAAATGATCGCCAGCGCGCCGCCCGGCCAGATCAACACCGAAAAGGAATAGACTACCCCCACAATGAGCGAAGCCACGAAAGTGCCGAGAATGCTCCCGAACCCCCCAATGACCACAACCGCAAAACACTGGACGATAAGGTCCATATCGAGCCCTAGGCCAATCGGCACAATCGGCAGAAATACACCCGCCGAAAAAGCGGCAATGGCCACCCCCAGGGCGAAGACGCCGGCGTAGATCGTCGGTATCCGAATCCCCAGTGCGCTCACCATCTCACGGCTGTGCACCGCTGCCCGCACGATCTTTCCATAGCGCGTCCGGTGCAGAAACAGCCACAACCCTGCACCGACTCCAATCCCGCATCCGATGACGATGAACAGGTAGGGGTTTATATAAGCCCCCAAAGCTTCCACGGGCTCAATCGGGAGGAAAATACGGCGATTCTGGACCCCCCAGATCAGTTTAATCAGGTCGCTGATAATGAGGATCATGGCAAAGGTGAGCAGCAACTGTTCGGGGAGTTCCCGTGAGTACATTCGGCGGATCAGGACCCTTTCAATCAGCCAGCCGACCGCAAACATGAAGAGGGTCGCAAGGAGAATAGCCGGCATCAGCAGGAGCCCGTTCTGCCCCAGCGCGTTACAGAGCCCCTGGTAAAGGCTGAACGTTATATAGCCGCCCAGCAGCCAAAGGGTGGCATGGGCAAAATTGAGAATATTCATTACCCCGAATATCAGCGACAGCCCGGATGAGACCAGGAACAGCATCATGGCCCGGGAAAGACCGCTGAAAAGTTGGATCAGGAAAGAATTGAAATCAGCCGGCATACCTGCATCCTGGATTGGGGACCAAACACGGTCGCATTCAGACGGTCAACCATCTCCGACCCGGCTATAACCGGGCCGGAGCGCGGCGGTCAGCTTCTCTTCTTCTGAAGCCGGCGGACCTCATCACAGGTCGGTACCCAAACCTCGTGGCCTTTCACCAGGATCATGGTCTTGGGGTTGAAGATGGGGAAGGGGTAGTCGGGAGTATCCACAACCTCACCCACATATGAGTATGCATCGAGTTGATTGTTGCAGTCGCGCAGGGGGAGCTTGCCGCGGCAGGTATCCACGGTGGCGCCCGTCAGGGCTTTTCTGACCGCCTCGGTTTCGACCGTCGCCGCCCTGGTGACGGCCTGGTCCAGGGCGTTCAGAGAATCAGCATACATGCATGCAAAATCGTCCGGGTAGTCGTCCTTGCCGAATTTCTCCTGGTAGGTCCTGATGTAGCTCTGCATCATCGGATTATCCAGGTGCGCGAAAAACGGGCACCGGTTCAGGCCGATGATACCGCGGGGCAGAGTCTTCCGCTGCTGCATCAATTCCGTTACCGGCAGGAAGACACCCGGGTACGCCACGGATTTGAAAAGCCCGGAAGCTTTGGCCTGCTGGAGAAAGGTCTCATTATCCTTGCCCGCGATAGCCCCAAACAGAAAATCAGGCTTCAGTGACATGATTGCCGTGATGTACGGGGTGAAATCGGTTTCCCCGAGCTTTGCCCAGAGTTCCTTGATCAACTGGGTTTCGGGAGAAATCTCCTTCAGATTGTCGACGAACACTCTCTGGGCATCCCGCCCCCACTCATAATCCAGGCCGAGGGTTGCGTACTTTTTCCAGCCCTTCTCCTTTATCAGCTTGCCTACCGCCACCGCAGTGGCGCCGGATTGCATCCTGCTGTTGGGGCCGAACATGAACGTGTAGGGAGTGAAGTTTTCGTTCACGATCTTCGAACTATTGCTGGTGGCGGACAAGTACAGGACTTTGTATTCGTGTACGATCTCCTGGACCGCCATCGCCACCGCGCTGCTCCAGCTCCCGATAATCGTCTTCACTTGTTCATTCAAAATGAGCGACCTGGCTTCCCTGGCCCCCACATCCGGTTTGGTCTGGGTGTCACGAAAATGAAGCTCGATCGGGTGTTTGCCCAACAACCCCCCTTTGCGGTTGATCTCGGCGGCAATCAGCGGCAGGATCTTGATCGGGCGTTCCGAATAATTGGCGCCGCTGCCGGTGGTTGGCAGCAGGACGCCTATCCTGTAGGGTTCGCCCGCCTGTGCTCCAACAAACCTGGGTATCATCGTCATGACCCCTGCGGCAATGGATGTGATGATGAAATCCCGGCGGCTGACAGCGCGGTTCACGATCTCAAGATTACCGTTCCATTCTCCTCTCTCATCACCGGTCATGACTGTCTCCTCTTTTAATTGTTAGATAATTATCCCGCCCCGGTTTCGTGCCGGAAAGCCTCTCTTCACAATCGTAATGCAGCGATCAGGAGCTTTCCGGCAGCTTGTATATGTGACCTGATTACTTCGGTTGCTTTTATAATATCTTTATCCTCAATATAGTTGTAAAGCAGCCAGTGCTCTTCGTTGAAGTGGTCGATATGAGGAGTCAAATGGACTACATTCAAAATGAAATAAATACTATCATAGAATGTCTTGATCATTGAGATAAAATAATCATTCTTGCTCATTATCGCGATTTGCATGTGAATTGCTGTATCAAGTTCCCATCTCTTTCTGTCATAGATAGGTTCTTGATGGTCTTGGTACAAGGTTACCTTTTTTTTCAACATGCTCAAGTCTTCAATGCTGCGATGTTTCGCCGCATATTCTATGGAGATCACCTCCAGGCGTTCCCGCAGGTCGAATATCTGCTCGGCTTCCATGGTGCTGACTTCTTTCATGAAGAACCCCCGGTTCTTCTTCGATACCACGAAGCCCTCCTGCTCCAGTCTCATGAGACCGTTGATGATCGGGGTCTTGCTCATCCCCAGTATTTCTTCCAGATCGCGATAGATGAGTTTCTGCCCGGGGGATAGTCTCTGGTTGACAATGAGTTGCTTAATGGACTGATAGGCTTCAATATTCTTGTTTGTTACACTCTCTTCCATAATCGCTATTTCCTCAAGTTCCCTGGAAATCGCCCGCCACCGCCCGGCGGAAGGCAGACACTGCAACACCTAAAAAATAATAACATATATTATCTAAAATCTGATCCATTATTTCATACGATTATTCTCCTTGTCAACCGTTTTTTGCGAACAGGGCCTTGCGGGGCGCCGTGAAACCCGTGAGAATGAACGCAGGCGCATCGATTCCCAAATGACCTTGACCCAAACCGCGTTACTTGCTACACAAAGGCCCTCGAAAAGGGACCTTGTGTCACCTGGACCCGTTTTCCTGAACCTCCAGTTGGCGGGGCAGACAAGACATGGATGCTGCGACAGTCGTAGCCAAGATGTGCGGGGAAGAGTTTACCGCTGCGGACTTTCAAACGGTCTGCCGGAACCGTGGGTTTTCCGTCAAGGCGGCGGGGTCTCCCAAGCTCCTCGAAAACCTGCTGCTCTCCGAGACGGGCCTCGCCGCCGCATTCGAGGCGCTCACCCGCGATGAAGTCGTGCTCCTTCACCTGCTCAGATCCCATTCCCGCCCGGTGGACCTCCCGTTTTTCCACCGCGTCTACGGTGCCGACGAGCACGCCTGGACCAGGACCTTCACGGAGAAGTATAAAGAGACCTTCAAGAAGGTGCGGGCTTCGCTCATTCGGTGCGGGGTCCTCTTCTTTGCTGACAGCGGTGAAGATCCTGCTGCAAGGAAGCCCAAGCTTGAAAGGCTGCAATTCCTGTTTCCGGAAGAATTTCATTCATTTCTCCCCCCGCTCTTTACCGAGGTCTTGAAAGCGCCGGGGCCTGGTGAGGTGAACGACTCCGCGCTTCGGGGCAAGCTCATGGAGCTGCTTGGCACACCGGAAAGCGGTCTTCCCCCGTCGTCTGAAAAGGCCGGTGCTTTTGGCATCGAAGCGGGAGAGCTCCAATTCGGTTGCAAGAAGCTCACCACGGATCACCTCTTTCGATGGCAAAGGGCCGCCTGGGCTGAACACCTTCCCAAGTCCGAGGAAAAAAAGAAGGTGCGTCCATGGTCCCAGGACGATCCCCCCCACTGGTCCATGGATATTGTGGAGGCGGTGATGTACGCTGCATCTGAACTCGAGCCGGGGCAGTGGTTCGAACCGGCTTCCCTGGCGTCCATCCTCAAGGTTTTCTGCCATGGCCGTGATATGAGCGATGCCGATGAATTCCGCCACGAGGTGTGCGACCTGGGCTGGCGCTGGGGGTGCCTCGCCAGGGCCGAGGTTGGTGGCCGGACCTGTTATCGGTCTTCGGAAGGGGCCGAGGCTTTGGGGCAACTGAAAGGATGGTTCATGCCTGACTCCAGGGACGGTGTCGTCATCGATCCCGCCCGGATCCCCCTCCGTGGCCTCGAGGACGTCGCGCGCGTCTCACGCTTCGCAGCCGCTGAGGCCAGCCTCCATGCAAGGCCGGACCCGGTTAAGATTGGCCGCATCATCAGGAGCGTTGACCGGGAGCCGGTGGTCCTCTGGCTTCGTGAAAACGTCGCGGCGTTTGGCCGGGCCTTTGAGGATGCGGAGAAAAAGTGGGGGAAACAGGTCGTCCACGAGAACCTGCTCGTAGCCGAAGTGCAGGACCTGAGCCTCAGGGTATCCATCGAAAAAGCCTTTTCCCAAAGCTGGCTCGTTTCGCTCCCCAACGGTTTTCTTGCCTTTCCTCCGGCGCTCCGTCCAGAGATCGAGGCACTGGTCCGGAAGAACGGCTACGTGGTAAAGACGGTGAGGGGCGATGACCATGCTTGAGCCATTTCGCCCCGCGACTGGGATCGAATCCCTGGAGGTCTTCGCCAACCCTTTCGACCTACGAAGGGACTTGCACGCTTTCGTTTGCTACGTGAGGGATCGCGAAATCAAACGGTCTTATAGAGAGAATTCGCTCCCCAAGGGTGACGTCCAGAGGCTGCTCAAGATGCTGAGCGACGCCGGGGCTCAGGAGCGCCTCGACGAGAATGCGAGGGAAGGATGGCTCACCCGCGTGGATGCCCTCGCCCTCGCTCTCGGTTTCGTGTCGTACAACACCAAGGGCACCTACGCCGGCTATTCCAGCCGCGAGGAGTCGTATCCTGACAACTACATCGGCTTCAACGGCGAAGCCTACGAGCGCTTTCTCGCCCGGTCGCTCATGGAACAGGAAGAGGCCATCCTGGCGACCCTCGTCGGGGCCTATTCGAACAGCAACAACGAGTTTTTCAGGTGCGGGGCACTGGGACTATTGGACGGGTTCAACACGTGGGGCTGCGGGACCGGGGTGTTGCCCGGCATCGATTTTTCCAAGGTGCGTCGGACCCTCCTCCAGGTCCTCTCGCACTGCCGGCCTGGCACCTGGTACGAGACAGCCTCACTGGTGCAGCGCATGAAGGACGAAAGCCCCTGGTTTCTCATCCCGAAGACGCCCGGCTACAAATACCCTGGAGACCGCCAAGCCGGACGGTACGGGAATTTTCACGAAAGCAAGGAGCGCTGGGGCCACGAGATCAACATCAGCGAGGCGGACCCGGACGCCTTTGAGAGAGTGGAAGGCCGATACCTCGAACGGTTCCTCGAGGGGATTCCCCTGGAGTTAGGCTACGTCGAGGTCGCCTACGGCGAGTCCACTTCCAGAGTCCCCCACCCCACCCTGAACCGCCTGCGTGCCTTCAGGGTGACGGAGACCTTTCAGCGGGTTACCCGCAAGGAGATCAGGCCGCCCAAAGTGACCGTTCAGCCGGACTTCTCGATCCACCTCGAGTCCGAGCTCTACCCGGCGTCGGTGATGGAAAAGCTTGCACCGCTTGCGGACACGGCAGCCATCGACAAGGTGAGCATCCTCAAGCTCAACAAACAGAAGGTGGCAGCCTTGCTCGCAAGGGACGGCTCCCTGGACGTGGTCAAGCTGCTGACAGGCCTTTCCGGCATGCCTTTGCCTCAGAACGTTCGCGCCGAGATCGAGGAGTGGACCAGTCACTCCCAGGCTTTCACGGTCTACGAAGGCTTCGGTCTCTGGGAAGGCAAGGCGGACCTGCCCGATGCAAAAATGTTCTGTGTTCGCGACATTACGCCGGGAGAGACGCGCCGGCCGCCCATCCGGATCGTCAGCTCCCCCCTGGCCCTCTTCGAATCCCTGGAGCAGGCGGAGCTCGTTCCTGTCCTTGTCAGGCACCGAACGGCCGCCCTGGCCCCCATGCCCGAGGGTACTGTCTCGGTATTCCGGTCGCGGTCCAGGCAGCGCGCCTCAACCCAGGAGAGGAAGGCGCCGCTGAATGTGTCCCGCGCCACCACCGCTTCCCTGTTCTTCCCGACCGAAAAGCTCGTTGAAGAGTGCCGCAAGGCCATGATCCAGGCCGGTTGCCCCATCGAGGTCGAGCCCTCCCGGAAGATGCTCTCGTATGCCGTCTGCCACTCAGCCCTTGCAGAAGCAGGGCTCAAGGTCCTGGGCAAGAAGTACGACCTCAAAATTCAGGAAATCGAATCGTGACCGGCGGGGGACCGCTCATCCTTCAAAGCGACCATACCCTGATGCTCGAAACGGCCCATCCCCAATACGCCGAGTGCAGGGACTTCCTCGGGGGATTTGCCGAGCTTGTCAAGGCGCCCGAGTTCATCCACACGTACCGCCTGACGCCTTTATCCCTGTGGAATGCCGCGGCACTGGAGATTGCGCTTGACGAGATCCTGGGAGGCCTGTCGCGATATGGGCGGTACGAGGCGCCACCGAGTGTGCTTGCCGACCTTTGCGAGTGGTACGCCGCCTATGGGGAACTGGTGCTCGAGAAGGCCGGGCCGGACAGCCTCAGCCTGATCGTCAGGAGTCTGCCGATTCTTGAGCGGTTACGTCAGGATCGGGAACTGCGGCGCTTCTGGACCGGGGAGGTCCCGGACGGGTTCCATGTCCGGGTCTCGGACCGAGGAGAGGTCAAGCATGCCCTCGTCAAAATCGGCTACCCGGTAAAAGACCTCTGCGGCTACACGTCAGGCGACCCGCTCGACATCTCCCTCCGGAGCGTCGATATGGGCGGACGGCCGTTTGATTTGCGCGACTACCAGACCGACGCGGTCGAGGCCTTCTACCACTCCGGCCGCGCAACCGGCGGCAGTGGGATTATCGTGCTCCCCTGCGGATCGGGCAAGACGATCATCGGCCTCGGGGTCCTGGGGCAGGTTGCGGCGAGCGCGTTGGTAATCACGACCAACAATGTCTCGGTTCACCAGTGGCGGGACGAGCTCCTGGCGAAAACCACCATCGACCCCCACGCCATCGGTGAATACACAGGTCAGGTCAAAAACGTGAAGCCCGTTACCATCACTACCTACCAGATGCTTACCTACCGAAAATCCAAGGATGAGCCCATGGAGAACCTTGAGCTCTTTCAGGAGCGCAACTGGGGGCTCATCATCTACGACGAGGTCCACATGCTGCCGGCCCCCGTATTCCGGGCCACGAGCGGCATCCAGGCGAAGAGGCGACTTGGCCTGACGGCCACTCTCGTCAGGGAGGACGGCAATGAAGACGACGTCTTCGCACTCATCGGCCCCAAGCGCTACGATGTGCCCTGGAAGGCCCTGGAGGACCGGGGCTATATCGCCGAGGCGTTTTGCACCGAATACCGACTTCCCCTGCCGCCGGACGAGGAGCGAGCCTATGCCTACGCCGACAAAAGGAACCGCTTTCGCATCGCTTCCGAGAACTCGCGCAAAGTGCCGCTCGCGGAAGAGCTGATTGCCAACCATGCCGACGGTCATATCCTCATCATCGGACAATATCTCTCGCAGCTCGAAAAGATCTCGGCACACCTGAAGCTGCCGCTCATCACGGGCAAGACCAGGCACGAAGAGCGGGAAAAGCTCTACGGGGACTTCAAGGCCGGAAGGCTTCGGGCCCTCGTCGTCTCCAAGGTGGCCAACTTCGCCGTCGACCTGCCGGACGCCAACGTCATGATCGAAATCTCGGGCATGTTCGGCTCGCGGCAGGAAGAAGCCCAGCGGTTGGGCCGCATCCTGCGCCCGAAGCACCGCCCGTCCCACTTCTACACCCTGGTCTCCCGGGGAACCGACGAGCAGCGCTTCGCCGTCAACCGCCAGATCTTCCTGGTCGAACAAGGCTACAAATACCAGATTCGCTACGAGGAGCCGTGAAGGCCCGTTGGCCAGGCTTTCTTCCGGGCCAGGGCGGAGAAGACGGAGATTTCGGCTGCGGCGGTAAACAGGGGGATATCCTCGAGAGGAGTGGCCCTGCTGAGTTCACGGGCGACTATGAACAGTTCCTCCCAGGGAACTGCGGTTGGGTCCAGACAGGCCTTGGCCCATAACGTCGTCCAGAGCAACCGTTCGGCCCAGACATCGTACTTGGGCCGGATGACCTCCTTGATGATCAACCTGATGGCTGTTTTGAGCGCCTCGGGGCGAGGCGAGGAGGAGAGGCCGCGGACGTTGCCCAGGAGTTCATCCACGCTCGAGTCGTCCTCGAACCAGGACCTGGCGAAGGGCTCATTGGCCGGCCAGCCCCTGCTCTCCCCGAGGACCCTCGACACGTTCTCGGAAGACAGCAATCGAGGGTCCAGCTCCTCTTCCAGCGATGAGATCTCGTCTTCCCCAACCACGCGTTGAGGGACCCAGTATTGGCAGCCCAATTCTTCGGCCACGCGCAATAGTCCGGCTGGTGGCACATTGCCCAACTGCTGGCCGACCCAAATGAAATGCGAGACTACTCGATCCCTGTAGGAGAAGCCGATCTTCTCAGACATTACCTTGTGGGCTGTTTGGTTGATGAGGTCATCCGCGTCCCTTTTGTTCAGGCCGCCCAGTCTCATCACGTCACGGATTCCAATCCCCTGTTTCACCAGGACGGAAACCATCCGGTGGTCTCGCTTCTTGCCCACGATGCTCCATACGCCCTGGGCACCGGAACCGTCGAATGGGGAGGCATAGGTTGCGGCGCGCTGAAGCGGAGGCATGGGTGCGCACTGCACATGCGCCGCACGCACCTTCCGGATGAGCTCGTCCAAGGCGGGCCGCTCGACCTCGGGGAGCCAGTTGCGGATGCCGATCATGCGGCGCAGTGCCGCGGGGCTAACCCTTTCGGGACTGACCAGCTCGAGAAACAGGGACGGCAGATGAACGCGCACTTCATGGAGCGGATGGAGCAGCAAGAGACCCGCAAGGTCGCGAATGAGCGGGTTGCGGGCCCTTGCCATCTCGACCACGGCTCCCATTTGTACTTGCGCGGGCAGAAGGTCGAGCTCTGCCATGATATGGTCCATTAATTGGAAGGGGTCATTCTGACCCTGGGACGCCAGGTCTTCGAACAGACGATCGAAATCAGGCTTGCCCTCGGGTGCCATGAAACGGCCGTAGTATTCGGCAAGCTCCTCGCTCTTGGAGGTGATCTCGGGATGTATCTTCAGCCCGGCTTCGTACAACGCTCGAGTCAGGTCCGCCTGCACACGGGCATCCACCTCGACCTTGAAGGCCCTGACAGCCATCTCTTGCTGAATACGCTCGGAGGCGGCGATGGCCCACTGCCGGTTTCTCTCGATGGAGTAACGGATCTCCGTCAGTGCGAGCTCGAGCAGCGAAAGGCACGCCTGGTAGTTTGCGCTGATCTCGCGTTTGGTCCCGTCCGGAGCGTATTCCTCGATCAGCAGGGCGAGCAGGGCATCGGCCATAAGAGGGTTCTCCCTGACTATCTCCTCGGCAGTCAGGTCGGTCTTTTTCCTGCCTCGTTTGTGTTCCATGCTGTCACGCCTGACAACGGACCTCACGAGCGCCCTGGCATCCTCCATGAGTCTCTCCGTGCTCTTTTTCGCAGAAGCGCCATTGGCCTCTCGTTCGCCTGTTTCCTGATACCCCGGGGTGTCAGCAGGCTTCGCCGCCATTGTTTCGCCTCCCTCGGATGCAAGCATGCAGCATTCTTTGTGCTTCTTGCCCGAGCCACACGGGCAGGGCTTGTTGCGCCCGACCTTGGGGCGACCTCGATCAGCAGTCCCCGGCCGCGGAAGGGACGGAGGGGTGGGAAAATTCTCCACGCGCTCGACCTCCCCCGGGGTTTCGAAGGACGCACCCGAGTAACTCTTCCGGTCTATCTTTTCCTTGAACATCACATAATGGCGTTGCAGGCGCGCCAGATAAGCATGGTCCGTGTTGATAACATCCAGGAAGAGGTCCATCAGGTCCTTCGAATGCTCGGACTGCCGGTTCAAGGGGTCAAGAAACGGCCCCGCATCATCTTCCCGGGAATCAAACCCCAAATTGATGGTCGCCAGTATCCTTTTTTGCCCTTTGTCGAGCACCATTATCATTACCCTGCGGCAATCGCAGTTCTTCTCATCGCAATAGAGCTCGACAAAAGCGTACTCACCCGGTGGAAGCGCTCCGAAATCACCTCTCCTGAATACCTTGACCACGCGGGTTTCTATTTCGCCAAGGTCCTTGAATTGCTCAAAGAAAGGGCGCAAGTTGTCACTCTCCTTTCTTGCCTGTCCATACTTGTGTTAATTCCCTCTGTACACGCCGGTGCCTTCCACTCTGCCACAATTGGTCGTCTTGATCCAGTGCTTCCGACGGGGTTCGGCAACAGTGCTGGGTGCTGAGTGCTGAATGTTCGGTTTCATCCCAAGCCATTTTCGTCCTTCGTTGTGCTCCTCTGGAGATCACCACAGGCACTAGTTGGAGATCGTCGCGGTGGCGCTGCGATCGAAGGGGTTTGTCCGCTTGGCCAGGGAGTAAAGATAAGCATAGTTGGTTCGCAGATAGATCATGTAGAGCAGCCAGTGGCCGGCAAGCTGCCGGTAGATCCTTTCCATGTCTCCGGTGAGATGTTTCCGGTCGGTGCCGGGCAACATGCTCAGGTCCTCCCGGTTGGACAGTTCATCGCGAAAGTGGTAGATGGCCCTCAGGAGCTCCGTAAACGATCCTTGTTCGAGGAGCAGGGGATTTTCGAGCAGCCTCAGGAGGAAATCTCCCCTGGTTTGGAGAAAGGTCCGCATCTTCTCAAGGTCAACGCGGTTGACATCCACGGAAAAGGCGTATTGAGTGAGCTCGTTCGCCTTGAGCCTGGTTTGCTGGTCGTCCCACTCGTCTATGGTGGAGAACAACCCGGCAAGGGGGGATGGGTCAGGGTCCGCCTCCGACAGGGACTTCAGCAGCTTCGTGCCGATTTCGCTGAAAAAGAGCCCCAGGATCATATTCAGCTTTTCGAGCCGGAGTTCCTTATCTCTTCTTTGCAGCATCACCTGGGTAATCCCGGCAATCACTTCGAGAAAAGTGCCGACTCCCGTGATAATCAGCGCAATGGCCAGGAGCTTCCCCTCGATGTTTCTGGGACTGATGTCACCGTAGCCAACGGTGGCAACGGTGACGATACTAAAATAGAAGGCATCGAGGAGACTGATGTTCTCCGCATACGAAAAGGCAATGGTTCCCAGCAGCATGACCGCAATGAACAGACCAAGAAACAGCTTCAACCTGAACCCTGATGAATCCATCGTTGCCAACACCTCCGATCCTTCATGACCCGTCCGCAGTTTTCGTCCGCCACCGTCACGGACGGTTCCGGGTTCCCCAGCCTCGGGATAGAAAGCTGCATTTCCGGGGGAGCGGCTTTCCCGCCGCGAGCGACACTCCCATCGCGGTCTGAAAACCTCCCCGCCATCCTCTCATCAGGCGGGGAGGTTTTGGGAAATCCTGCAATGTAACCTTCACATATACAGCTTTTCAGCGGGCTATGCCTGGCGAGACCCACCCGTTGATGCCCCCTGGCTTTCCCGCAACTGTTCGAGCTTTTCAGCGGCCTTCCCGGCAGCCAGCGCGGCCCTGGCCATATCGGCACCCTGTGCATAGTTCTTTGCCAAGCCGGAGAGGTAGAGGGCGGCGGCGGCGTTCATACAGAAGAACTCGGCTTCGGGCGTGTCATATCGGCCCTGGAGTACCTGTTTGATGACCTGCGCGTTTTCCCGGGCGGTGGCGCGACTGGCGATGCTCTGGAAGGTCACGGCTTTCAGCCCGAAATCTTCAGGCGTGACTTCATAGGTTGTGACTTTGCCATGGCGCAGTTCGACCACCCGGGTCGGCCCGGCGAGAGAGAACTCATCCATGCCCTGCCCTGCGTCGATGCCGTGCACCATGCCGTAGGGGGCAAGGGCCGCCGGCATGGCGATCTCTTTCAGGACGGCGATCAGTTGATCGCACACATGCGGGGCGTAGGCGCCGATGACAATGCTGTTGGTCTGCTCACAGGGCCGGGTCAGTGGCCCAATGATGTTGAAGGCCGAAGTAAAGCGCATGGACTGAATCAGGCGAGCCCAGCCCGACTTGAGAAAGGCCTCTCCCGGCAGATAGCAGATCCCGTGGCGGGCCAGACTCTCTTCGGCCCGCTCGAGTGGGGCCTCCAGGTCAATACCGAGAATTTCAAAGATATCCGATGCTCCCGATACCCCTGTGACCAGCCTGGCACCCTTCTTGGCGATAGTCAGGCCGCAGGCTGTCGCGATGAGTGCTGCCGGGGTCGAGCAGTTGATCGTCTTCAGCGGATCGGAGCCGGTGCCGACAATGTCACAGACCGGTCCGCTCAGACGGGTCCGGATTTTTGCGGTATCGAAACGATCCAGGGCATCCCAGGCCCCCGAAAGCTCTTCCGTCGACGGACCCCGCGTAATGTGGGCCATGAGGAAGGCGCCCTGCTGCAGGGCCGGTTGTTCGTTGAGAATGACTTGACGGTAAGCTTCGGCTGAGGTCTTCCGGGTCATGAACTGGCCCGCGGCGATTGCGCAGATGAGTTTGCCGAATTCACGTAACTTGGCTTCTGATGTCATGGGTTGATCCTTCAGTTGCTGTTGTGGGCGAAGGGGAGGGGGATGCAGCGCAACATTTTCATCCTACAATTGTACAATGTGCTTGAATGAGGCCCCGCTCAGGACTGCTGGCATGATCGCAGCGACCTGCTCCAGGCTAATGCAGTCTTCGATAAGCGGGGCGAAGACGTTCCCTTGCTGGTCCAGGAGCGCCAGCCCCCTGACCATCTGGTCGCGGGTGCAGCCGTAGGCTCCCACCAGGTGCAACTGCCGGTAATGAACTTCGTTGAGCAGGCTGGCGGGGAGTTGGTCATGACCCGGGAAGCCGCTGAACAGGCAAAAATTCCCGTCGGGTCTGAGCCGCTGCAAGCCTTCGGATAGAGTGCCGAGATCGGGCGTGGCATTGATGGCCGTGTCGAACTCCGTGTGCGGGCCCTCGACATCGCCGGGAATATTGAAAGCGTCTCGCAGGGTGCTGCTGCGTTCGAGTTTCCGCCGGTTGGTTTCCACCAGGAAGGCACTCGCCCCAAGCGCCCTGGCGGCGACGGCCAGCAGCAGGCCGAGCGTGCCGCCACCGTAGATCAGGAGCGACATTTTCGGAGAGAGTCTGAGCTGATCCAGAGCGTTCAGGGCACAACCGAGCGGTTCGGCCAGACATGCGAGAGGTCCGGACAGGTCGGTGGGGACCGGAATGAGGCTCGAAATCGGCGCCGCCACCAGTTCGGCAAAACCCCCGTCCCGATGGAAACCGAGGATGCTCATGTGCCGACAGAGGTTTGCCAACCCCGCACGGCACGCGGCACATTCCCCGCAGGCCGCTCCCGGCCAGACCACGAAACGTTCACCACTCACCGGGTGGCAGGCGCAGACTTCGTGACCGAGGATCCTTGGCAGCACCAGGTCGCGCTGACCCTGTTGCCACATTTTGGCATCCGTTCGGCAGACTGCACAATGGGATACCTTGAGGACGATTTCCCCCGATTGGGGTTTGGGGCTGGGGAGGTCCGTCGGTCTTAAGCGACCGATAGCTTCGAGCAGCAATGCTTTCATAGTGAGATCGTGCGGCCGGATCAGGAGGTGCTCTGACGTTTGCGCAACCGCTCCATTTCTCGAGTTTCCTCTTTGCGCTTCAAAGATTCTCGCTTGTCGTAGTGCTTTTTCCCTCGGGCCAGAGCCAGTTCCACTTTGGCCTTGCCCTTGCTGAAGTAGATTCGAAGGGGAATGAGGGCGAGGCCTTTTTCCTGCGTCTTGCCGAAAAGCCGCTTGATCTCGAATTTGTGCAACAGGAGCTTGCGAACCCGCTCCGGCTCATGATTGTCATAGAAAGCATGGGAGTAGGCGCTGATATGGCAGCCGTAAAGGTGAACTTCTCCGTTCCGGATCCTGGCATAGCTGTCCTTCAGGTTGGCCTTCCCCTGCCGGAGGGACTTTACTTCCGTTCCCCAGAGGATCAGGCCTGCCTCGATTTTTTCCAGAATTTCATAGTCATGAAAGGCCTTCTTGTTCTGGCAGACGATGCGGAACCCTTCCGGGGGATTAGTCTTTTCTTTAGACATTATAGAAAGCGCTTCCTTCTGGCTCGCCGGACATTCTCCCTGGGAATCTCTTTAAGGGGCAAGGTGCCGGGATTGAATACTCGCAGTTCTTCGGGAAACTTGTCAAGCATCTCGTCATAGAGGCGTCTGCCGATTTCATCGGCGGTGCGCAAACGGAGCACTCTGGCCACAAAGCGGCGGCAATCATCGAGGCGGGAACGACAGATGAGGTTCTTCAGGCGGGGGATAGCCTGCGAATTCATGCTGAGGTTATGCAGTTCGAGGCCCAGCAAGATAGGGGTGTAGAGCGATTCCCCGGCCATCTCCCCGCACAGACTCACCTCGATTTTGGCCTTGCGCCCAACCGCCACAACGTGCCGGATGAAGCGCAGCACAGCGGGATGGAGAGGCTCAAAAAGATAAGCAACGTGCTCATTGGCCCGGTCAATGCCGATGCTGTACTGGATCAAATCGTTGGTGCCGATACTGAAAAAATCCACTTCCCTAGCCAGCATGTCGGCCACGGCTACGGCTGAGGGGACCTCGATCATCACGCCGATGGGGATGTTATGGTCGAAGGCAAGTCGCTTACGCGTCAGCTCCTCCTGGGCGTCCCGCAAGACCTGCTTGGCATTCAGCAATTCACCAACGCCTGAAACCATGGGAAACATGAGGCGAATATTGCGAGCATGCGCGCTGGCCCTGAGAATCGCGCGCAGCTGCGTCTGGAAAAGCTCGCGAAAGTGAAGACAAAGCCGGATGGAGCGGAGTCCAAGAGCAGGGTTGGCTTCCTCGATTTTGGGATACCAGGAGGCCAGCTTTTCGGCACCGAGGTCAAAGGTTCGCATGGTGACCCATTTTGGCGCCATGAGCTCGGCGAGTTCACGATAGTCGTGATAGAGGGCCTCTTCGTCCGGGAAATCCAGGCGGTTCATCAGGAAGAATTCGGTGCGATAGAGTCCAATCCCTTCGGCGCCGTTGTCCTTTGCCGACACCACCTCTTCCAGAAGCTCGATATTGGCCTCTATTTTGATGAGACGGCCGTCGAGGGTGCGGGCGGGAAAATGCGCAACCCTGCTGATAGCGCGAATGTACGTCTCGAATTCGGTCTGCCGGTCGTGATAGCGGCCCAGTTCTTCGTCCGTAGGGTTCACGATGACCGTGCCGGATGCGCCATCGACGATAATAAGCGTACCATTGGGCACCACTTTGCTGGCCACCTCAGTGCCGACCACGGCAGGGAGATTCAATGACCGGGCAATGATCGAGGTGTGGGAGGTACGCCCTCCCATGTCGGTGACCAGGCCCATGGCGCGCTCGAGGCGAAGTTGTGCGGTGTCCGCCGGGGAAAGGTCATGGGCTACCAGGATGACCCGCTCGCTGAGGTCGTCGAGAAAACTCTGCTCGTGCCCCGCCAGGTTACGCAGCACGCGTTCTCTCACCGCCTCCAGATCCGCCATGCGGTTTTGAAGGTACTCGTCGTCAAGGCCGCCGAAACGTTCTCCGGCCTGCTTGATGGAGCGGGCAAAAGCCCATTGGGCGTTGAGTCGCTCCTCGCGGATCAAGCGCACGGTTTCATCATGAATCGGCGGATCGCGAAGGATCATCTGGTACACTTCAAGCAGTTTGGCATGCTCTACCAAATCCGGCGGGAGCCTGCGGATGATGTCTTCAAGGTCCTTTTCCGTTTTGGAAATGGCGGCCTCGAAACGGGAGCATTCTTCTTCGATGCCCGTCGTGTCTTCCAGGGTGTAATGGGGAACGGTGGTCCGCCAGTGTTCGAGAAGATACGCCTTGCCAATGGCAATTCCCGGCGAAACACCGATTCCTTGAATGGCTTTTGGGGATTGCTCCATCTGCCTGCCTCAAAACTGAGCATCAGTCAATGCAAAGGGGGGCGAAGCCCTGACATGACAGGATGGCGACGAAGAACGGAAAACCCGTCAAGGCTATGCTTTACGGATACCGGATGGGTTGGCATCACCTGGACTGAGCGCAGCCGGTCGGTGTTATGGATAGGGGCCTGTCATGATGCCGTACAAGCTTGCAAGAATCAGGGCTCACCGAACTTCGTCTGAAAAAGGGTGGCGAGGGCATTCAGGGCTTCAGAGGCATCAGGGCCGAGCACGGTGATCTGGACCTTGCTGCCGTGGGGGCATACCAGAGTCATGATGTCGAGAATGCTCTTGCCATTAACCTTGCTGTCGCCTTTGGTTATCCAAACGTCCGAAGCAAATTGGGTAGACACCTTGACAATCTGTGCTGCAACTCTGGCGTGAATTCCCGACTTGTTGGCAACGATGAATTCCTGTTCCAAAACCACAATCTTCTCTAAAACAGCCTCCGACGCTGATATTCCCCTCAGACTTCCCAAGTTCCGCCGTCTCTTAGCACATGGTACCTTTGAAGTCAACCGCCACCCATGATGCCAGGTAATTGTGTTCTTTTTGTGTGTTCGAGAGGAAGGTATTGCCAAAAGAATGGGATTGTCTTCTAATATGCGGGCTTTGTTATCAAAATCTCGCTATTGCTTGACAGAGGAGCTTACGGAGAGGTATACGGTCGGCTGGTAGTTCGGCTCATTTGCTGATGGAGGATTCATGGCAATCTCGCTCAATCACAAGCGCGCACTGGTGACCGGCGCCTGTGGAACGGTCGGAAGAGAAGTGGTACGGCAGTTGCTTGAGGGCACGCAAGTCGACGAGATCATTGCCCTCGACAATGACGAGAATGAGCTTTTTTTCCTGGAACAGGAGCTATGTGCCTGGAATCGAGTGCGTTTCTACCTGGCCGATATCCGTGACCGCGAGAAATTAGGCCGGAAGATGAAAGGCATTCACCTGGTTTTCCATACGGCCGCCTTCAAGCATGTGATTCTGTGTGAGCGTTCTCCCTTTGAAGCGGTCCAGACCAATATCCTGGGCGTCCAGAACGTGATCCTCGCGGCAGCCGAAAACAATGTGGAAAAGGTCATTTTTACGAGTTCGGACAAGGCCGTGAACCCCACCAACGTGATGGGGACCTCGAAACTCATGGGGGAGCGTTTGATCACCGCGGCCAATGAGGATTTTCGCGACAACGGGCCGATTTTTGCCTCCACTCGGTTTGGCAATATCCTTGGTTCACGCGGGTCGGTGATCCCGATTTTTCGCGAACAAATCCGGCGTGGTGGGCCGGTTACC
>CAZDKX010000043.1:0-20996 GCA_964505935.1 uncultured Syntrophobacteraceae bacterium | reverse complement strand
ATCCCATTTTCTCCCGCACCGTCATTGGCGACCGAACCGGGGGCGGTGGCGTAGGCGACGAGTGTGCCGCTGGGAGCATTCATGGAGGCGAGCCCCTGAGCACCGGAGCGAAAACTGCGGGCAAAGGGATTATCGCGACAGGCATCCAAGATAACGATATTGAGACGATTCCTGGCATGATCCATCTCCGCCATCACCATGCCGACGTCCACCGCTTCGTACTCGACCTGCTTTTCGTGTTCGATCTGAGCGCCGATGGGAATGAGGAAGTTGCGGCCATTCACCTGCATCCCGTGGCCGGCGTAATAGAACAGGCCGACCCCGCCCTTGAGGAGCCGCTGGCCGAAAGCCTGGATGTCCTTCTTCATCTCTTTCTGATCGAGGTTCACCTTCTCGACGACCTCGAAGCCCAGCGTGCGCAGAAGCGCCCCCATGGCCTGAGCGTCGCTGGGGGGATTGCGCAGCGGGGTGGTGTCGTAGGCGCCGTTGCCAATCACGAGGGCGACCCGCTGCTCGGCTTTGGCGGCCGTGCTCGCCGTGGCAGGCAGTTTCAGGCCCCGCTCATCGGCAGAAACCCCGCAGGCAAGAAACAGATGAGGCAGCCACAAGCCGGCGACCCAAAACAAAACGGCTTCGAGAAAAAGGACCTTCCGCATGACTCGAACTCCAAAAGTAAAAAAGGGAGTCTCCTCCAAGGGCAACTCCCGCTCGCAAATTCTCTGAATGTCAAGCTTCAACCCATGTTCATGGTCAAAGCAACCAACCTCTTGTAAAGGTTAGACAAGGGTGCCGAAATTCCATTACCCCGCACCACCGGCGCAGTCTATAACATTTTTGCTCGGACCTGGCAAAACAATTTGGGGGAATCATTGTCTGATGCGAAAGGCATGGCGTCCGGGTCACATGGTCGATAAATATCTCTCTCTACTCTATTTGTCGTAATCAACCTCTCTTTCGCTATTCGATACACAGTTGCCGATTTAGTGGGTTGCGGTCGCCCTCTTGATCGTTAAGTTGCATGATCGCGCGCTGGTGCGGCATGACTGCGGGTTTGGATGCAGATCATTAGCATGAAGGCGCACAGATATGCTATATAGCCTGGTGAGGTGCCTGGAGAAAAAGAAGTGTGCCGGTAATCCTCGATGAAGTCGATGGCCGGAGTACCGCCGAAATAGCTTGATAAGAAAGGAAAGCCGTTAGATGAGTAAGACTGAATTCACGCCCCCTCCCAATTTTATCCGCAATATCGTTATGGAAGATATGAAATCCGGCAAGTTCGGCGGGCGGGTCCTTACCCGGTTTCCTCCCGAGCCCAACGGCTACCTTCACCTTGGCCATGCCAAGTCGATCTGCCTCAACTTCGGGCTGGCCGCGGAATTCGGCGGGCTGTGCAACTTCCGCTTTGACGATACCAATCCCAGCAAGGAGGACATCGAGTATGTGGATTCGATCATGGCCGATGTGCGGTGGCTGGGATTCGACTGGGACGATCGCCTGTACTATGCCTCCGATTATTTCGAACAGCTCTACCGGTGGGCGGTGCAGTTGATCAAGGCCGGCATGGCCTATGTGGACAGCCTGAGCGCCGACGAAATCAGGGAGTACCGGGGGACGTTGACGGCGCCCGGAAAAGAGAGCCCCTATCGCAACCGCTCTGTTGAGGAGAACCTTGAGCTGTTTGAACGGATGCGGGCGGGGGAGTTCGCCGACGGCGCCTGCGTGCTTCGCGCCAAAATCGATATGGCCTCTCCCAACCTCAACCTGCGCGACCCCGTCCTCTACCGGATCAAGAACGAGTCTCACCACCGCACTGGCGATAAGTGGTGCATCTACCCCATGTACGATTATGCCCACGGCCAGTCGGATTCCATCGAGGGGATCACCCATTCCATCTGCACCATGGAATATGAAGACCATCGCCCCCTCTATGACTGGTTCCTCGAGGCACTGGGTATTTATCACCCGCAGCAGATCGAATTCGCCAGGCTCAATCTCAGCTACACCGTACTGAGCAAGCGCAAGTTGCTGAAACTGGTTGAGGAGGGCCATGTTACGGGCTGGGATGATCCCCGCATGCCGACCCTGGCGGGTATCTGCCGTCGCGGCTACCCTCCCGAGGCAGTCAGGAATTTCTGCGAACGCATCGGGGTAGGGAAAGCCGAAAGCCTGGTGGATGTGCAACTTCTGGAATTCTGCGTGCGTGAGGACCTCAACCGGCGAGCGCCGCGGGTGATGGGGGTGCTCCGCCCGCTGCGGGTGGTCATCGAAAACTTCCCCGAGGGCCAGGTCGAAGAGCTGGAAGCCGTGAACAACCCGGAAGACCCTGCGGCCGGCACCAGGAAGGTCCCCTTTTCCCGGGTGCTTTACCTCGAACGCGACGATTTCATGGAAAACCCCGTGCCGAAATTCTACCGTCTCGCCCCCGGCCGGGAAGTGCGACTGCGCTATGCGTTTTTCATCAAGTGTGTGGGGGTTGTCAAAGACCCGAAGTCGGGCGAAATCATCGAGCTCCGCTGTACGTATGATCCCACAACCCGCGGCGGTGGCGCCCCCGATGGTCGGCAGGTGAAAGCGACCCTCCACTGGGTTTCCGCCCACCACGCCGTGGAGGCGGAGGTACGCCTCTATGATCGGCTTTTCACCAAGCCTGATCCGAGCGATGACAAGGAGGGTGAAGACTTCAGAGCCTACATCAACCCGCGGTCCCTGGAGGTGCTCAAACCCTGTTACTTGGAGCCGGGCCTGGCGGAAGCCCTCCCCGGAGTTTCCTACCAGTTTGAACGGCTGGGTTACTTCTGCGTGGATGCCAAAGACTCTAGGCCGGGGGCCCTGGTCTTCAACCGCACCGTGACCCTTCGCGATGCCTGGGCCAGGACCATGGACGCCGGCAAAATAAGATGAGAGGGAGCGGAGGGGGGAAAGCGCGACCGGATGGAGAGAGTTGTATTGCTTGACAAGGGGAAGGTTGTCATTGATAAATGCAGCCTCGAAGGGACCCGGGAGCGGGTGATGACCCCTGAGGGGACCTGGAGGTTGGGTCGGGTTGCGTTGGCTCGAGCGGCTTGGTGACGGCGGATTGCATAGCGGGGTAGCCTCGATGGCGCGAAGGGTTGAGAGCATGAGTCTGAAGATGAAGATGGCTTTCTGGGTGTTCCTTGGCTATGCCGTCCTGTGCTCCAGTTCAGGCTTCCCCCAGGTGGCGCCACCGGCCGGCTCCGGGCAGACTTACCTTCCTGGGCAAACTGGCGGCAGTGCTCAACCTGCCTCGCCATTTCCTCCGAACCAGCCTCCCGTTGCCGGGCAAATCGGCGGGCTCACTCCCGGTGTCCCAGGGGTTCCGCCAAGCCAGATTCCCGCGTCCTCCCTCCCATATTATCCGACCGTGCCAGTCCCGTCGGCGGGAACGACTTACCAGCAGTACCCCATGCCGGGTGCCGCGGCGACCGTGGGACAACCTTCCTTCGGGCAGGTAACGCCAACCCAGGCAGGCGAAATGTCGCCGATTGAACAGTACGTATCGGGCAAAATCCCCCAGACCCTTTCCTTTGACATCAAGCAGTTCGGCTATGACCTGTTTGCCCCCACCCAGACGGCGCTACCACCTCAGGGGATTCCCCCCCAAAGCCCGGCTCCTCAGGTGGGAGCCTACCAACGTTATGTTCCTTCAGGGCAGACTGCGCAGGGAACCGCGGCATCGGTTGGCGTGCCGGCAGGGGGTGCAGGCCAGACCTATCCGCCACTGGGAAATGTTCCAGCAGGCAGTGTTCCTTCGACCGTTACCCTGCCGCAGGGTGTAGCCGGCGCAGGGACTCCTCTGCCTGGTTACGTTCCTCAAAGCCCACCGCTTCAGGGGGGTGCTGCTGCCGGCTATGCACCACAGGGTGTGCCTTATCAGGGGGTGGTTCCCCAGAGTACTGCTTCCCAGCCTTCGGTTTCGCAGGCACAACCATCCCCGGTGACAACGGTGTCCCCCAGCCGCAATCTCGGGTTCGGTCTCCCTTCGACCAACGTTCCTGTTGGGCCCGATTACGTTATTGGGCCGGGAGACGAAGTTCGCATTGGTGTGTGGGGAAGCGTCGAGGGGACGTGGAGTGCGGAAGTGGATCGGGATGGGAATATCAGCGTCCCGAAAATCGGAAGTCTTGGCGTTACCGGCCTCACGTTTCAGGAAATGAAACAGCTCCTCCAAACAGAAATGTCAAAATATTTTAAAGACTTCCAGATGAGTGTGACCATGGGGAACCTCCGGTCCATGACCGTTTACGTGGTGGGGAATGCTCAAGCGCCCGGCGCCTACTCCGTTTCCTCCCTTGCTACGATGATCAATGCGCTGGTGGTAGCGGGAGGGCCGAGCAAGGCCGGAAGCATGCGCGACATTCAGCTCAAGAGGAAAGGCGAAACGGTTTCCCGCCTCGATCTCTATGATTTCCTCATTTCGGGTGACAAGAGCAGTGATCTGCGGTTGCTGCCCGAAGACGTGATCTTCATCCCTCCCATCGGCCCCATTGTGGGGGTTGCCGGCAACGTCGACCGGCCGGCCATCTATGAGTTGAGGGGGAAGACCATGCTCTCCGAAGGCATCAAAATGGCGGGAGGAGTCACGGCCGCGGCTCATCTGCAGCGTGTTCAGGTGGAAAGAGTATTCCAGAGACAAACCAAGGTCGTTGTCGATGTCAATTTTGAGAGGTTCAAAGGAAGGCAGGATATCCCCTTGCAGGACGGGGATATTGTCAAGGTATTCCCGATTGTTCCGCTGGTGACGAACGTGGTCGTGCTTCAGGGAAACGTCAGAAGGCCCGGTGAATATGAGTGGCGACGCGGTATGCGCGCCAAAGATATCCTTCCCCACGGAGACAGCCTGCTGCCTGATACCTTTCTCGAATATGCCCTGGTCACCCGCCTGGTCCCTCCGGACAATCATCAGGAGTATCGTTCGTTTGATTTGGGGGCGGTCCTCTTTCGGTCGGACTATCAGAACAACATCCACCTTGAACCCTATGACGTGGTGACGGTCTTCAACAAGTGGGACATGGTCCCCAAAGAGCGGGTCCGCGTAACCGGTGCCGTCAATCGGCCGGGCGAATTTGATTTTCGGCCCAACATGAGGCTCTCGGATTTGCTCAAGCTGGCGGGTGGCTTGAGCAAATATGCCTATGGTGACAAGGCCGAACTGACACGGGTGACGCCCATGTCCTCGGGGCCGCTGACCCAGCAGCTTGCGGTCAGTCCGGAAGGGGCTCTGGCGGGCAATCCCGAGGATGACATCAGCCTGCAGGGTGATGATTACCTCTTCGTCAAGACCATCCCGGATTGGCGGCTCCTCCGAACGGTAAGCGTTCTGGGCGAAGTCAAATTTCAGGGGAATTACGCGCTCACCAAGGGTGAAAAGCTTTCGTCGGTGCTCGATCGCGCGGGGGGATTCACGGACAAGGCGTATCCGCGAGGAGCGGTGCTGACGCGGCCCAGTTTGAGGAATGCGCAGCAGCAGCAGCTCAACGATATGATTTCCCGATTGCAGCACGAGGTCATGGCGATGTCCGCCGCCGCCGTGGGGGGTGCCACCGACCCCGAAGAGGCTCAGATCGCCGTTGCCGAAACGAAGCAGAAGCAGGCTTTTGTCGAGGGCTTGAAACAGATCAAGGCGACGGGTCGCATGGTGATCAACGTCGAGGAGGCGAGGAGAGCGAATAACGGCGCGCTGGATGTGGAAATGGAGGATGGGGATGTGCTGAACATTCCTACCAATCCCCAGACCGTCCAGGTCATTGGCGCGGTATACAATCAGTCGAGCTTCGTTTTCATGCCCAAGAAGGACCATTCCTACTACATTGACAAGGCGGGCGGCTTCAGCAGGGTGGCCGACAAGGGCCAGGTGTACGTTGTCAAGGTTGACGGTTCAACCGTGACCCCCGGTTGGGGGTTTTTCTGGAATACCAGCTGTAATCAATGGGAAAGTGGGGCCCCGGACCAGATTGAAGCAGGAGATACCATCGTGGTGCCGGCCCAGCTTGAACGCATTGCCTGGCTGCGCAACCTAAAGGACTTGACTCAGGTTCTTTACCAGTCGACCCTCGGAGGCGCGGTGATTTGGAAGCTCTTTAATTGAGATGCGGGTCCTGTCGAGTCCTTAGAGCTGGTGACCATGAGGGCCATAATTCTTGCCGCAGGGCTGGGAACCCGCCTGCGCCCCCTGTCGCTGGTGCGCCCCAAGGTGCTGACGCCGGTCGGAGGAGTGACGGTTCTTGATTTCTGGGTATGGCGTCTTCATCAGGCCGGTTTTGAAGGAGTAGTGGTCAACGCCTGGCACCTTCATGACAAGCTTGTGGCAGCAGTTGAAAACAAAGCCTGGCCAATTCCTGTGCGGGTCCTGGTGGAACCCGTGTTGCTGGGAACCGGCGGGGGGATTGCCAATGCGCTGCCCTTCTTTCAGGGGGAGCCGTTCCTCGTCATCAACGGGGATATCCTCTGCGATGTTCCCCTGGTCGATTTCGTCCGAAAGGTTCGCGATTCCGGTGCTTCCGCCGGCCTGCTCATGCACGACTGCCGTGAATTCAATAACGTGGCCGTGGACGCTCATGACCGCGTTCTCGGTTTTGGACGGGACGCGAGCAAGCTCGTTGGCGCCGGCTCTGATCGGAAATGCCTGGCCTTTACCGGGATCCACGTCATTCATCCGGAAGTGATGGATCGGGTTCCCCCTGACCAGCCGGGGGATATTCTGACCGCGTACCGCAAGATGATCCAGGTCGGCAAGCCACCCCTCGCGGTGCAGTTGCCCCCCTTTTTCTGGCGGGAAACCGGTTCTCTTGCGAGCTATCAGAGGGTGCATGAGGAATTGGGCGGCCTCGAGGAAGATGCCCTGCCACCCCTGTCCACCGGGAAACGGATCCTGATCGACCCTGCAGCGCAAGTCACCCCCGGCTCGGAGTTGAAGGGATATGTCTCGATTGGGGCCGGCTCACGGGTGATGGCCGGGGCCAAGATCGAGAACGCCATCCTCTGGGATAACGTCGAAGTACTGCCGGGGAGCAGCCTGCGCCGGTGTGTCGTCACCGATGGCGCGGTGGTCACCGGGGAGCACTGGAACGAGATAGTCACGGGATTGAGCAGTTGAAGGCGGAACGGGGGGGTGGGCAGGAATTGCGCGATGCGATCACCGGGATCGCACGAACGGCGGGCTTTTCAGGCGTACCGCCGGCGATTGAAGAGCTTCCGGGCGATGGTTCCGAGAGACGCTTCTATCGGCTTCGGCATCGGGACCGCCATGCCATCCTGCTGATTTCCCCCCGCAAGAAGTACGATGGGATCGATGAAAACGATTCCTACTTCCTGATCGGCAAACATCTTTTCCAACACCGGGTGCCGGTACCGCGGTTTTTGTGGACCGACGTTGCCCGCGGGGTTTTTCTGCTCGAGGATTTGGGGGACTGTCACCTGCAGAGCCTGGCCAGGCGAAGGCGAGGGAACCTCTTCTCGCTCTATGGTCGAGTGGTGCAATTGCTGGTGGACCTGCACCATCGCGCTCCGGACGGCTTTGAGGCCGGCTACTGTTTTGACAGTGCGGTCTATGATGCGGCGTTTGTCTATCAGCGGGAACTGGAGTACTTCCGGGAACGGTTTCTGAATGGCTGTCTCGGGTGGCACATCGGCCCGGACGACCTGCGCCCCGATTTCGAAAAACTTGCCGAAGCGGCTGGAGATGCCTCGCGCTCACAGGTGATCCACCGGGACTTTCAGAGCCGCAACATCATGGTCCGGGCGCAGACCTTGCGGCTCATTGACTTCCAGGGTATGCGCTTTGGTCCTCCCGCCTATGATCTTGCCTCAATGCTGATTGATCCTTACGTCGGCATACCTCATCGGCTCGAAAGCAGGCTCGTCGCGCGATACTGGACCAAAGCCGGCAAGAACCTCGGCTGCTCTTTTCAGCATTTCGTGGAGTCGTACCGAGTATTGAGGCTCTGTCGGAATTTCCAGATTCTCGGGGCCTACGGTTACCTTGGGGTGGTCAAAGGCAAGCGCCACTTCTTGGGGTATGTCCCGCTGGCCTGGCAGCAGCTCCGTTTTTGGGTGAACGGTGCCGCTGATGGCCGCTATCCGGCCGTTCAAAGGCTGGTCAATCGGATTCACCAGGCTCAACCTCCGGTGCTTGGCGGCAAGGCCGGGGCAAAAGTTTTGCGTGACAAACATCCGAGAAAGAGCTACAAGCCTCTGTCCCCTGACAGAGAACTTGATTGATGCGAGGAGAGCAGTCCGATGGCTTCAAAGACACAAAAGACGGAAAAGATTCGTAAGCGCAAATCCCGCCCGAGCAAGCCCAATTTGAAGGTCAATGAGAAACGTCTGCGAAACAACCTGGAGGTTTTGGAGAGAGTATCCGCTTCCGAGGAGTAGCGAACGTTCAGCGGAAGAAGGCCCGGTTCGGTACGAACATCTTCCCCGGATTGAGGATATTCAACGGGTCAAGCGCCATCTTGATCCGCCACATGGCTTCGTAGCCTTCGGTGCCGATCTCCCATTGCAGAAAGGGAGATTTGGTGATGCCGATGCCGTGTTCGCCGGAAAGGGTGCCGCCGCGTTCCAGGACGATGCGAAATAATTCCTCTACCGCCCTTTCCGCTCTTTTCAGTTCATCCGTGTTATCGCGATCCAGCATGATATTGGTATGGATATTGCCGTCTCCTGCATGGCCAAAGCAGACGATGGTGAGCGCATAGTGGTCTGCCAGTCGCTGAATGTCGCGAATGAGGGCGGGGACCTGAGTGCGGGGAACGGTAACGTCCTCATTGATTTTACCGGGTTTGATTTGACCGAGCGCCGGTGATACCCCGCGGCGGGCTTGCCACAATTGCTGGCGTTCGGCTTCGGTACGGGCAATGGTCACCTCGGTGGCGCCACATTGAGCGCAGATTTCTCCGATCTTGCGCATGTCTTCTTCCAGCAAGCTTTCCCGCCCATCCACCTCGATCAGCAGCACCGCCTCCGCATGGATCGGCAGGCCGATCCGCAGATAGTTTTCGACCGCCCGAATGGTAGGCTGGTCCATGAGCTCGAGGGTCGAAGGAATGATGCGCTGCTTGATAATGGCAGAAACCGTCTGTGCGGCAGCTTCGAGCTTCGGAAAGACCGCCATCGCCGTGCGCACGCCCTCCGGTGCCGGCACCAGGCGGAGGTTGATTTTGGTGAAAATGCCCAAGGTGCCCTCGGAACCGATCAAAAGGCGGGTGAGGTCGTATCCTACAACGCCCTTCACCGTTCGTGTCCCGGTGTTGATGATGGAACCTGTCGGCAGAACGGTTTCAAGCCCCAGCACGTAGTCGCGGGTGACCCCGTATTTGACTGCTCGCGGGCCTCCCGCACACATGGCAACGTTGCCGCCGATGGTGCAGAACTGAAGGCTCGCCGGATCGGGAGGATAAAAGAGGCCATGCAGGAGGACCGCCTTCTGGAGCTCTCCCGTTATCACCCCTGGTTCCACGACGGCCAGGAGATTGTCGGGATCGAGCTCGATGATTCGATTCAGGCGGGTAAGCACCAGGACCAGACCGCCATCCCAGGGAACGGCTGCTCCCACAATGCCGCTTCCGGCTCCCCGCGGAAAAACCGGAAAACGATGCCGGTTTGCCAGTTTGAGCAGGGCCGCAATCTCCTGAACGTTTCCGGGAAAGGCCACGGCCACGGGGGTCGCGCTGAGCTTGCTGGCATCATAGCCGTAGCAGTGAAGATCTTCCGGGGCGCGGAGAGCATGGCCCGCCCCCACAATCCGGATGATGTCGTCAAAGGGAAAGGTTGATCGGTGCATCGCGTCGTTGCCGTCCATTAAAGAGTCCTTCATCTGGTTGTCAACGCATCATACAACGACCGGTCCCGGGAGCGAACAGGAAAGTACCCAATTTTAGGGCACGGTGTTGGAGACCTCCCCGCCAACTTGTCTCAAGACACCCCTTGACCGGATATTTTTGCCCGTGTTATTGGCAGAGTATCAATCCAGTGAGCAGCGTGAGAGATGGAGGACGTGGGGTGCGTGCGAAACCGAGACGAGTGCTGGTTGTGGATGATGAGGAAGGCGCGAGAGATTCACTGGAGGTTATTCTGGAAGAGTCCTACGATGTTGAGGCAGTGGGAGATGGGATGAGTGCTCTGGCACGCATCCAGGAAAAGCACTTCGATGTGGTGCTCCTCGATGTCAATATGCCCGAAGTGGATGGCCTTGAAGTCCTCAAGCAGATCAAGAGCCGCAACGATGCCATTGAGGTGATCATGGTATCGGCTGCTGATCGGGCCCGAGAGGCGGCACTCTCGATCAAGATCGGGGCTTTTGACTACATCACCAAACCCTATGAGCCTGAGAAGATCCTTGAGGCAGTCGACAAGGTCATCCGCCGGCAGGTTCGACACAAGCCCGCGGCGCGCTCATTTGGAGGAATGGGTCTCGAACTTGGCCAGGTGAGGATCATCAGCCAGGCTGAAAATATGCAAGAAGTCTTCGAGGTTATCGAAAAGGTTGCCGGCACCTCCAGCAATGTGTTGATCACGGGAGAGAGCGGCACCGGCAAGGAGCTGATTGCCCGTGCCCTCCATGCCCGCAGCCATCGCCGGCAGAAGCCCTTTGTGGCCATCAACTGCGCTGCAATTCCGCCTGAGCTGCTCGAGAGTGAGCTTTTTGGGCATGAGAAAGGGGCGTTTACCGGGGCTTATGTCCGCAACATCGGTAAGTTTGAATATGCCCACGGAGGCAGCATTTTCCTGGATGAAATCTCAAGCCTGCGTCTCGAGTTTCAGGCAAAATTGCTGCGAGTGCTTCAGGAACGCGAGTTTTCTCGAGTGGGGAGCCATCAGACGATCAAAGTGGACGTCCGGGTCATCGCGGCAACCAGTATGCCCCTGGAAGTGGTGGTCAAGGAAAAGCTGTTTCGAAGTGATCTCTATTTCAGACTCAATGTCATTCCCGTGCAGCTTCCACCGCTACGCCATCGCAAAGGGGATATCCCGCTGTTGACAGACTTTTTCATTGAGAAATTCTGCCGGGCCATGAACAAGAAAGTCAAAGGGATCACGCCCGAGGCGAGGGAAGTCCTGGAGGCCTACCCCTGGCCGGGTAATGTCAGGGAACTGGAGAACATCATCGAACGGCTGGTGGTACTGGGGGCTCCCGATGAGTGGATCCAGGAAAGCGACCTGCCGTTTGATCTTTTGATTCGGGAAGAAAGTGGGGACCTCCGCGGCAGGCAGGAGGCGCCGATGGACCTGGGCCTCCTGCGGGCACGGCAGGAGTTCGAACGAGAATATATTCTGCGCGCCCTCAGGCGTTGTCACTGGAATCAAACGGATACGGCTCGTGTGCTCAAAATCCACCGCAATACCCTCATTCAAAAAATGAAGCTCCTGGAGCTGCGTTCGCAGGCTGAGGAGTAGCTCCCGCCTCAAAAGACCCGATGCTCCGGTCTCATGCTGCCCGATAGGGATATTCTTGATGACACCATAATCCCACTCGGCATTCCCCGCCGCGACCAAGAGGACCCGGAGAAAGACCGATCCGGTGATCTTCCGTGCGCTCTGCCACCCCGGAGTGACAATAAGGGACGAAAACCTTAGCGGGTCTGGCCTGGGTTGGTGACTCGTGCAGCTTGGCTGCCCATGAATATGTGCATCGCCCACAATGGTGGGCAATTGGGTCGGAACTCGGTTTGGGTATCCTTTCAAGGCCGCTTGCCCGCTCGTTGTGTATGACGCGAGTCTGTGCAACCTTCTTTCCTCGATAATTCTTGTCGATCTCCCACAGTCGCAAATAATCTTTGAATTACCGCCAGTTATGTTCAATAATCGGAGCTGGTACGAGCCTTGCTCTATATGATTGCCTGACAAGAAAGCGAAAAAGGGGTGTCACATAAGTTTCAATAAGATCTTTGATGATTGTTCAACCACATTGGAAAAGAGGAGAGGGCTATGAAGAAGTTTATGGTTCAGTTGTTTGTGATTGGTACGATGATTATGACCTTTGCGTTGCCCGTCATGGCTGCTGGGGGTGGTGGTCCCTAGTCTGCATGACTGCAGTATCTTTACGCCGGCTTTTAAAGAGAGGGCACGAATCACAGGGTTCGTGCTTTTTCTTTTTGTGGCAGTCTTGGGAAAAAGATGTAAAATGAACACTGGCTTGGCCAGGAATGGCAGATCCTGTAAAGGAAGAGCGTGGCAAGATGGGCTGGTTCCGAAGGTTTGCCAGTGTTGTCATCATTTTCTTTTTCCTGAATCCTCCGGGTTTGACCCTGGGGGCGGGGAAGCCCACGGGCAAAGCCGCTGCAGTTGAAGAGCAGCCAGAAGAGGGGGGGGTCTTTCATCTGCCGTTGCTCAATGAGCCCCCCACCCTCGATCCGGCTTTGACAGAGGATACTTACGCCCTACCCGTCTTGCAGCAAATCTTCGACGGCCTGGTGCAATTCAGTCCGGAGCTCTTCGTGGTTCCCGGTCTGGCCCAGAACTGGCGGATCGAGGATAAAGGCAAGCTTTTCCGGTTTTTTCTGCGACCGAATGTGCGGTTCCATAACGGTCGCTCGGTTACGGCTGAGGATGTAGTCTTTTCTTTGAGCCGTCTCATGCGAGTGAATCCCCCTCCCAGCATTCTGCCCAATCTGCTCAAAATCCATGGTGCTGAGGACTACCGGGAGCACAAGAGTGATCGGGTTGCCGGTATTCAGGTCGAGGATGATCATTCACTGCTTGTGCGGTTGGATGAGCCATACACCCCTTTCCTCGCGGCTCTCGGGATGTATCAGGCCAAGATTGTCCCTCGGGAGGAAGTGAGCCGGCAAGGCGGCGCGTTTGGCAGGAATCCGATTGGCAGCGGCCCCTTCCAGTTCACCTCCTGGGAGGGGAATCAACGTATCCGGCTCCGGAAATATGCCGGTTATCATGGGGGCACGCCTTATCTCGAGGAAATCCAGTTTCTCATTTATCCTGGCGGCAGGATCGACGACGTCCTGTCTGACTTCCGCCAGGGCAAGCTCGAAGGAATGCCGGTTTACTGGCAGTTCCGGGAGAAGCTCATGGAGAACAGGCAGCTGCGATGGGTGCATCGACCATCCCTCAGCCTGCTCTTCTATGGGATGAACTGCCAGCATCCCGCCTTGAAGAATCCTGAACTGAGGAGGGCCCTGGCGTCGGCTACCGATCGGCAGAAAATCGTTGCCGAAGTCTATCAGGGGCAGTTCGAGCAGGCCACCACCGTGCTGCCGCCGGGTATGCCCGGCTATCAACCACAGAACCGCAAATGGGGCCATGATCTGGAACTGGCGACCAAGTTGGTCAAAAAGACGCTCGAAACCGGAGAAAAGCCGGCGCCGACGATCGAGGTCGTCTCCAACAGCCAATCCCCCCTGGCTCAGGCCGAGTTGAATCTAGTGCGTGAGGCTTGGGCGCGATTGGGGATCAAAATGGAACCAAAGTTCATCCCCGACTGGTCACAATTTGAAGAGTATCTCAGATCGGATGCCCTGCAGATCTACCGATATTCCTGGGTTGCGGACATGCCCGATCCGGACAGTGTCCTGCGGCCGCTTTTTTCATCCTCGTCGCGGGTGAATTTCATGCGGTACCGAAACGAGGATATGGACCTGCTCTTGACCAAGATGAGTCAGACCGTGGACCCGCTCGAAAGAGCCAGACTGTGTCAACGGATGGAAGAGGTGGCAGCTGCATCGGCGCCGCTGATTCCGCTCTTCTACTTGAGTGTCGATCGTGTTTACCAGGCGAATGTTCGCGGTATCGAGGTGAGTGCGCTCGGGGAGGAGGCGGTTTCTTTTCATCATGTGTGGCTGAAGGCTTTGTCCAAACCGTGATGTCAAGTGTGATTTGGTTTTTCGCCGTGCAACCTTCAGGTGAAAGCTCCTTGACCAAGCGCCGCTTTATTCCCCTGCGGTATCGCTTTATCCTTCTGGCGTCCTGTTTGCTGATTCTTCTTCTGGGGACCCTTGGTGCTATTCTGATCACCCACCAGAGCCAGGCGATTGAGGAGCAACTGGAACGAAGAGGACTGGCTGTTGCGCAAAGCCTCGCCGCCACTTCGAAGGCATCCCTGGCGACCTACAATTACATTACCCTGGAACAGGCTGCCAACCAGACGCAAAGGGATGATCCGGACATGGTTTATGTGGTCATTCACGATAAGGAAGGACGTATTGCCGGCTACAGTGGCAGACCGGATTTGCAGGGGACCTTTCTGACGGATGAAATCAGCCAGCTGGCCCTGTCGACGGATCAGCCTCTCAGGCAAGTCGCCAAGTGGGGTCCCGGGGGGCTGGCCGTTATGGATATTGCGGCACCCGTGTTCATTCCCGGTTCGGAGCACCGGTGGGGAACGTGTCGCGTGGCCTTGAGCCTGCAGCCCATGTATGAGCAGATTCGCCAGACGCAGATGATTATTGCCGGCATCGGCGGTGTGGCTCTCCTGCTGGGGATCCTGCTTGCCAATTGGGCTGCCCGCAGGATCACGCGGCCCCTGGGACGTCTGGTTGACGCCACGGTCGAGGCCGCTCAGGGGAATCTATCCCAACATATTGATGTCACTACGGGAGACGAAGTCGAGATCCTGGCGTCCAATTTTTCGACAATGATGGGAGAGATTCTGGCCCAACAACAGCAGCTGGAATTGCAGTTATCGGAAATCCAACGTCTTCAGCTCTACACCGAAAAACTCCTGACCACGATGAGTGACGGACTGGTTTCCGTGGACAAGGAGGGCAACGTTGCGGCCATGAACCCTGCCGCGCGCAGGATTCTGGGCATTCCTGAGGCTGAAGCTGAAATCCGCTCGGCCACGGTTCTTCTGGAACAGATCCCCGGGGTGCTCGCCTATCTTGAAGAGGTGTTGCGGGACCCGCAGGGAGGGGCGCAACAGGAATTGCGGATCCGACAGGAGAGCGAAGAGCAGATCATTCTGGCGAATTCGAGCCTCCTGACCGACAGCGAGGGACAACCCCTGGAGGTGATTACCAACCTGCACGATATTACCGAATTGAAGCGCCTCGAGGGGCGCATCCGGCAGTCCGAGCGGCTGGCGGCTCTCGGTACGCTGGCAGCGGGGATGGCGCATGAGATCAGGAATCCGCTTTCCGCTATCAAGACCTTTGTGCAGCTGCTTCCCAGGAAACTGGGCAAACCTGATTTCCTGGAGAAATTTCATCGAACGGTGCCACGGGAACTGGAGAGGATCAATCGCCTCATCGAGGACCTGCTGGAGTTGTCCAGGACCCCCAAGTATCATCTCAGGCCCCTGACCCTGCAGCCCCTTTTGCAGGATATTCTGGAGTTCTTTGAGCCGGAGCTCGAATCCAACAAGATCCGTTGTGAAACCAGCCTGGCTGCTGACCTGCCTCATGTCCTCGCGGATGCGGACCAGCTCGTCAAAGCCTTTCAGAATCTTTTCAGGAATGCCATTCAGGCCATGCCCAATGGTGGCCAACTGACGGTGGAGGGCCATTGCGAAGCGGGAAGAAATCTGGACCGACCCCTGTCAGCCAACCAGGACGGCTGGGTTTCGCTCACCTTTGCCGACACCGGGGTCGGCATTCCGCTGGAAACCACCAAGAGTATCTTCAACCCCTTTTTCACCACCAAAGACCGGGGGACTGGCCTGGGCCTGGCCATCACCCACAAGGTTATCACCGAGCATGGAGGGCAGATTGAAGTCAGCAGCCGGGTCGGTGAAGGCAGTTCGTTCATCGTCCTCCTTCCGGTCTACCGGGAAAAGCCCCGACGGATTCTCCACTGACTGCGGTTGCGGACAGTCTGCCCTCCAACCTGTGCACTGCGCTTGAGGTTCCCTCGTCGATCCTGCCCCGAATCTCGTGAGCTGCTCTCAATCTAGGGTGCCGCGGCACGTCAGCCCCATTTTTGGCATCCTTTTTGTTTATTAAAGCTCTTTACGCCGCAGTTGAAGGTTGGTGAGATCTGCTCAGCGTTGCGGCGCATGACTCGAGACTGAATACCAGGGAGAAAAGCAGTCCGTCGGAGCGGCAAGAGAGGCTGCGGATGACTTGCGGGAGGACAGGCACATGAACAGAGCGTACGAAGGATCGATCTTTGTGGTGGATGATGATCAGGGGATCTTGGATTCCTTTGATGCCATGCTGGGAGATGATTACCCTGTTACGATGGTGAACAGCGGCAACCAGGCTGTTGAGTTGCTGCGGGAGTACAGTCCCCAACTGCTGTTCCTTGACATCAAGATGCCCGGCATGAATGGTATGGAGCTTCTCAAGTGGATTCACGACCGGTCCATGGGCACGAAGGTGGTCATTGTTACGGCCCTGCCGCAGGATGACTACGAAGAGATGGCTCAGCGATTTGGGGTCTACCGGTATCTTCGCAAGCCGCTTGATGTGGACGAGGTTGAGGATATCACGCGGGCGGCGCTTCATTGAGGCGGTATGCCCGTCCCTCTGAGCTTGAATCGCCGCAGAGGGCGAGCTCGGTTTGGGTACCTCGCTCGGAAAAAGGCTGCCCGGTTGTCCCCGGTTTCCTGGGGAGTCTCCTCCCCTGGGAAACCGGGGGGACCTCTGCGAGAAAGGCTTAATCCAATGCACGATACGCCCATTTTGATCGTTGATGATGAGGAATCGGTTCTCGAGGGATTGGGGGAGTTTCTCGAGGATGAAGGGTACAAGGTTTACAAGGCTCAGGATGGTAACGTGGGTCTTCAGGTGTTTCGTTCCGTGAAGCCCGATTTGGTCATGACGGATCTGCGCATGCCCGGGATGTCCGGAATCGAATTGATCGGCGAGATCCGCAAACTGAAGGAAAACACGCCCGTTATTGTCTTTACCGGATATGGAGCTCTTGAGACGGCAATTGATGCAATTCACTTGCGGGTTTTTGATTTCGTCAAGAAACCCGTTGATTTGGATTCCCTTAAGGAGACACTTGACCGGGCGCGAAGAAACGTCCAGGTGGCCCGCCAGGTGCAAGATGAGATGGACGTTCTGCGAGAACAGTTGGCTTCCTTTCAAACGCGGCTTCAGGAGCAGCTGGTGAGGTTCGCCGAAGTCGAGCCCCTGATTCAAACGGGACGCTTGCTGGCAGGGATCCTGCACGATTTGAACAACCCGCTCATGCACATCATGGGGCAGACCGAGTTTCTGCAGATGCTTCATCCGGAGATCGAAAACCTGGGGATGATTCAGGAGCAGGCGCGACGCATGGGGAAAATGGTCTCCGCCATCATGCAGCGGCTGAAATCCTCCCAGAGCCGGAAGATGGAGTGGATTCAGGTAAACAAGCTCCTGGAGGAAGAGATTTTCTTCATGGAATGTCAGCCTTTTTTCAAATTTGAGATTGAAAAGGAATGGCAACTTGAAGATAATTTGCCTGTGGTGAGGGGCATCCCCGCGGAATTGAGTCAGGTTTTTGGAAATATCATTCGCAATGCCGCTGAGGCGATGATCGGGCAACCGGTGAAGCGACTGGTAATCGCCACCCGCTACAAGGCCGGGGCAATCCACGTCAGCATCCAGGACAGTGGGCCCGGCATTCCCCGGCATCTGCAGCACCGGATCTTTGAGTCCTTTTTCAGCACCAAGAGCGGTGGGGCCGGAATGATGGGGAGCATGGGCATGGGGATCGGGCTTTACCATTCCAAGGAACTGATCCAACAATACGGCGGGAGTATTGAAGTGGTCAGTGAGCCGGGGAGTGGCGCTACTTTCATGGTCCATCTGCCAACCGGCTCCGAGGCGGCAGCACGCGACGGGCAAGGCTCGGAGGGCCGTGGCCAGGGCAGCCCCTAGGGACGAGAGGCCGGGAACCACCGTCCCGGCAATGTCGGCAGAGGGGAGAGGGTCTTCCCGGAGAGCATGTGGCAAGGACCAGCCGGGGTTCTGGCGGTTGGTTGTGACCCCATCAGGTTGGAAAAGTCGGCAAGAGGGTGAGAGGGATGAGCATTGACGGCGTCCAGGTGGGGTGTGAGGTCCTCTGCGCGGAGGCACCCGCCTGGTTTACCTCCCAACGCCTGGGGCTGCTGGCAAACCAGGCCTCCGTAGACCGCTCCTTTGCTCATGTGAGTCGTCTGATCATCAGGCATGACGGCAAACTCACCTGTTTGTTCTCCCCCCAGCACGGCTTTTGCGCCGAAAAACAGGCCAACATGCAAGAGTCGGAAGACGGTCGGGATGCCGCCCTGCATCTTCCCATCTTCAGCCTTTACGGGGCGGTGCGAGAACCCACGGGAGAAATGCTCGGGCACATTGATGTGCTGTTGGTCGATCTCCAGGACGTGGGGTGCCGGGTCTACACCTACAGCACGACGATGGGGCTTTGCATGGAAGCCGCTGCTCGTTACGGGATCAAGGTGGTGGTGCTTGACCGGCCCAATCCGATCAGCGGTGAGCTGGCCGAGGGCAACATTGTCCATGAGGACTTCCGCTCCTTCGTGGGGCGTTATCCGCTCCCCATGCGCCATGCTCTGACTCTGGGCGAGCTGGCGCGCTACTTGGTTGCCCAATGTGACATTGACTGTGATTTGGAAGTCATTCCCGTAAAGGGATGGTGCCGCAGGGACTACTATCCCGACACCAACCTTGCATGGGTTTTTCCTTCACCCAACATGCCGACGTGGGAGACTGCTCTGCTTTATCCCGGCATGGTGCTGCTTGAAGGCACCAATATCAGTGAAGGGCGGGGGACGACTCTGCCTTTCCAACTCTTTGGCGCACCGTTTCTGAATCTCAAGAAGCTCGAAATCCATCTTGGAAAGGCCGGCCTGGAGGGGGTTTGCTTTCGTCCTGTGGCCTTTGAGCCGGTTTTTGACAAATGGGCGGGTGAGACCTGCCATGGCTTTCAGGTTCATGTCACGGACCGGCATGCCTTCCGGCCCTATCGCATGGGTTTGGCCCTGTTGCAGGCGCTTTGCGAGGTCCATAAGAGTGATTTCAGGTGGTTGCCTCCCCCTTATGAGTATGAACGGGAAAAGCTGCCGATCGATATCCTGCTGGGTGACAGCACCATCAGGGAGAAGCTCGAAAAAGGAGATACCGTCAGCAGCCTGGAAGCAACCTGGACGGGGGAATTGACAGCCTACCGGGAATGCACGGAGCAATGCCTGCTCTATCAGTGAAGCAACCGGCCGATACGGTTCCAGCGAACGTAGCTCTGGCTGGGGGACAGGGTGAGCTCACCGTCGCTGTTCCAGGACCAGTAGATGATGAAGGCTTTCCCCCGCAACTCCGACATATTCACGAATTTCCAGAAGCGGCTGTCATAGCTTTCATCCCGATTGTCGCCCATGACAAAGAGGGACTGGGCAGGCACGACGAGGGGCTCCATGTTGTCCCGGGGACTCGCGCTTGCCGGGAGGACCCTGGTGTCGCTGTGCACGGCGAAGGGTTCCACAAGGAGTTGTTCGTTCACAAACACCCGCTTGCCTTGAATCCTTACCGTATCTCCAGGCAGGCCGATGACGCGTTTGATGAAGTCTTTCGAAGGGTCGACGGGATAGCGGAAGACCACGATATCGTGACGTTGCGGGCTGCTGACGGGGATGAGCTCACTGTTCCAGTAGGGGAGCCGGACCCCGTAGATGAACTTGTTGACCAGAATGTGATCCCCCACGAGCAGGGTGGCTTTCATGGAGCCTGAGGGTATCTTGAACGCCTGGATCACAAAGGCGCGGATCACCAGAGCAAGCAGAAGGGCGATGATGATCGCTTCTGCATAGTCGCGAAGAACACTTTTGGAGACGTTCTTCTTCACACTGTTTTCGGTCGTAAGCTGCACGTCGGTCTCCTGTCTGCGGAGGATGGAATAAGATGCCCATACCCCAAAGGGGTTCTTGTGCATCGGCAACCGGGGATGGTAAAGTAGAATTGTGTCAAGTTGTCAATGAAAACCTTCAGAGGAGAGTCTTTTCTCCGTGTTCAGAAAAAGAGGCAACTTAGTAGGGTTGGATATCGGGTCTCATTCCATCAAGGTGGTGCAGCTCCAGGAGCGCGACATCGGGCCGGCAGTGCTCAATTTCGGCTTAGCGACCCTTCCCGGAAAGATCCCTGCCGAGGGCAGGACCACCAAACCGGAGGCGGTAGCCAGCGTGGTGCTGGGACTCATGCAAAACCTTGCCATCAAGGGCAAGGAGGTCGCAGCATCGGTCTCCGGTCACGAGGTTATCAGCAAGAAAGTGGAACTGCCCATGATGACGGAAGATGAACTCCAAAATCGCATGCAGTTCGAACTGGGCCAGTTCATTCCCTACAGCATCCATGAAGTGGATGTAGACTATCAAATCCTTGATGTTGCCAAGGATCGCCCGAACTTCATGGAGGTCCTGCTCGTGGCCGCCAAGAAGGAGACCGTAAACGACCTGACAAGCCTTGTCAGGCTCTGTGAGCTTCAGCCGATGGTGGTCGATGTGGACTATTTCGCCTTGGGCAATGCCTTCGAGGCGATCCACGGGATTGCGGAGAAAAGCGTCGCGCTCATCGATATCGGGGCAAGCAAGGCCATCATGACGATCGTTTGCCGCGGGTTTCCAGTATTCACCCGAGGTATATCCATTGGCGGTCGGCAAATCACGGAGAGGATTGAAGAGCACCTTGGAATTCCTCTCGAGGATGCGGAACGGGTTAAACTGGGAGAGATCCCTCCCAAGGTGCGTTTGGAGGACCTCGAAGAAGTCTTCGTGGGCGTGGTAAACAACTGGGTCAGTGAGTGTCGGCGGGCGATCAACCAGTTTCATACGAGTTTCCCTGAATACCGGATCGAGGAGCTTTATCTCAGTGGAGGTTCCTGCAGGATTCCGGGACTCGATAAGGTGTTCGGCGAAAATCTGGGGGCCGAAGTGCACATTTTCAATCCTCTTGCGGGACTTGAATATGACCCTCAGGTGTTCGACCCGGCATACCTGGACCATGTTGGGCCGCAGATGGCCATTGCTTTTGGGTTGGCCTTGAGAAAGGCGCGGGAAAAATGATCCAGATCAACCTGCTGCCCCAGCACGCCAAGAAAAGGAGGAT
>CAZDKX010000042.1:19858-21102 GCA_964505935.1 uncultured Syntrophobacteraceae bacterium | reverse complement strand
ATCATCTTCGAGCTCTTCGAAGAGATCCGCAAGCTCTACAAGAAGCCTGGTGCCGTTTTCCCCGACCCCATCCTGAACCTTAAATGGGATTACGCTACCAACAAGCACTTCGATCCCCATAAGGTGGCCAAAGCCATCAACGGATATTTCACCAAAGACGTAACCATCGGCGACAAGACCTATAAGAAGGGTGACCTGGTGCCCGCCTTCGGCATGCTCCAGGCGGATGGTTCCACCTCCTGCGGTTGTTGGATCTACAGCCAGAGCTACAACCAGGACGGCAACAACATGGCGCGCCGGGACAAGAGCGACGAGAGCGGCATCGGCCTCTTCCTCAAATGGTCGTGGGCCTGGCCGGTCAACCGCAGGATCCTCTACAACCGGGCTTCAGTGGATCTCACAGGCAAGCCGTACAATCCTAAGAAGGCGGTCATTGAATTCGTGGGGGAGGTGAAGGACGGTAAATATGTGACCCAGAAATGGAAGGGTGACATCCCCGACGGCACCTGGTATCCGCTCCGGAATCCCGACGGCTCCGCCCGCGAGGACGGCAAATACCCCTTCATCATGCAAACCGAAGGCTTTGGCGCGCTCTTCGGCCCGGGCCTGAAGGACGGTCCCTTTCCGGAGCACTACGAACCAATGGAGTGCCCCGTGGAAAAGAACCTCCTCGGTTCGCAGCTCAACAATCCGGCGGCGGCGGTTTATCGGAGCGACAAGGACATCATCAAAGCCTGCGACCCGCGCTTTCCGTTTGTGGGAACTACCTACCGGGTGACGGAACACTGGCAGACAGGCGTTCTGACGCGCTGGCTGCCGTGGTTGATCGAGGCCGAACCCCAGATCTTTGTGGAAATGAGCGAGCAACTGGCCAAGCTCAAAGGCATCGCCAATGGAGAGATGGTGGTCGTCGAGTCCCCGAGGGGGTTTGTGGAGGCCGTAGCGATCGTGACCAAGCGGTTGCAGCCGTTCCAGATCCACGGCCATGAAATCCACGAAGTGGGCATACCGTGGCACTATGGCTGGATCTGGCCGAAAGACGGGGGGGACAGCGCCAACCTGCTGACGCCGGCGGTCGGCGATGCCAATACCCGGATCCCTGAAAGCAAGGCTTTCATGGTCAATGTTCGCAAGAAGGGGGTGTAAGCCATGGCGGGAAAAAGCTTTTTCATCGATACCACCAAGTGCACGGCCTGTAGAGGGTGCCAGATGGCATGCAAGAACTGGAACCGCAACGGGGCCTC
>CAZDKX010000042.1:0-19758 GCA_964505935.1 uncultured Syntrophobacteraceae bacterium | reverse complement strand
GGCGATGTCATCAGGGCAATGCTATAGACCCGGCACGCTCTGGCGCGTACAAACTATTCCTCACCCGAAAAGCTATGTGAGCCAGAGCCAGGGAAGGGAATGCGGAGTTAGCAGTCTCAGTCACCGGGCAAGAGAGGGCGTAACTTTTTCACCATGGACAAGTTGCCATCTCTTGCCCGGTATTCGAATCTGCCTTTCATTGAAAAGGTGTGGATCACCCTGACCGTCCATGGGCCAGCGGTCCCCGAGGTTCGGTCCCGTCCGGAAGAACGGCGGTCCCGATTCATTGCTCCGTGCGCAGCTTCTTCACGGCGCGGACGATCACGCCGACCGCCTGGTCGATTTCCTCCTCCGTCGTCATGCGGCCGACACTGAACCGCAATGCTCCCATGGCCCATTCCAACGGTACGCCCATGGCTCGCAGGACATGAGACACTTCAGTCCGATCCGAATGGCATGCCGCACCGGCGGAGGCCGCTACCTCCAGACCCAGCTCTTCCAGAATGCGGTTGGCCTCCAGGCCTTTGAAGGAAATATTCAGGGTGTTGGGCAATCGCTCATCGCGGTGACCGTTGAGTCGGATATCGCTCAACCGGCTGGTGAGCCCCTCGTGCAGCCGGTCCCGCAACCGTTGCAACCGTTCGCCGTTGGCGCGCAGATCACGGCCGGCGATTTCGCAGGCCTTGCCCAGACCTACAATCTCCAAAACATTTTCGGTGCCCGAACGCCAGCCCATTTCCTGGCCGGCGCCGAAACAGAACTTCTCCGGTTTCAGGGGCGGACGCACATAGAGCGCCCCGATGCCTTTGGGAGCATAGATCTTGTGGCCTGCCACCGACAGCATGTCCACCCCCAGCGCCTGAACATCCGTCGGTATTTTGCCTGTCGACTGGGCGGCATCGGTGTGCATGACGATGCCCTGTTCACGGGCTGTTCGCGCGATCTCCGCAATGGGTTGGATGGTGCCGACTTCGTTATTGGCATGCATGATGGTAATGAGGATCGTCGTGGGCCGGATGGCCCCCTCCAAGGCCGAAGGGTCCACCAGTCCGTCGCTGCTTACCGGAAGATAGGTGGTCTCGAAGCCGTCGCTTTCCAGGTACCTGCAGACTTCCAGCACCGCCGGATGCTCGAAAGAGGAAGTGACGATATGATTGCCTTTATGGCGAAGCGCCCTGGCCGTACCTCGAATGGCGTGGTTGTTCGATTCGGTGCCGCCGCTGGTGAAAAACACTTCCCGGGGCTCGCAATTCAGAATGGATGCTACCTGGGAGCGGGCTTTTTCCACCGCCCTTTTGGGGGCTATGCCGTACCAGTGGCTGCTGGATGGGTTGCCGAACTCGGACTCCAGAAACGGCCTCATGGCTTCTATGACTTCCGGGGCATGGGGCGTCGTGCCATTATAATCCAGATAAACAGGTTTGATCACGTCAACCTCCTGTGCGAATCAGGGAGCCGGTCCCATGGACGTTTGGCCTGGCCGCTTCGTTGTCCATCAGGACCTCGACGGAAACGGCCGCATCCTTGTCTATGGCCTCATGGGTCACTCTTGCACCAGGGGCGCTTCCAGCCCCTGGGTTGCCCGGATGATGTCCCTGGGGTCCATGATGAGCATTACCCCTCTCTGACCGCCGTTCACGGCCACCTTGTCGAATTCCAGAAGTCGCTGTTCCATGACCACTTTCATGGCTTGCCTGGTACCGAAAGGGCTGATCCCTCCCACCCAATAGCCCGTAAGCCGCTGGGCCGTGTCCGTGTCCACCATCGCGGCCCTTTTGGCGGTAAGGGCTTTCGCCAGAAGCTTCATTGACAATTGCCGATCCCCCGGCATCAGCGCCAGAATGTACTCCTTCTTCCCCACCTCCACCACCAGGGTCTTGATGGTCCTTTCGAGAGGAAAATGCATGGCTTCGGAGGCAAACTTCGCCCCTTTGACCTGGTCTTCGTAGGATACGGCTTCGTATTTAATTTCCTTATCGGTCAAAAGCCGCATGGCCCGAGTGCTCATGATCCGAGTCCTTTTGTAAACGGGCAACTCAACTGTTTTGCCTCGCAGGTGTGGTTCTCTCCGCAAAACGGGCGAGATAGGGACAATCCTAAAAAATCATTTTAACAACTCCACGAATGCCTCCACGCGGGTCTTGAGCTGCCCCACGTCCTCCATGGAATAATCGGTTTCGATACGCAGGGTGGGGATGCCCTTATCCTCGAGGGCCTTTTCCACCGGCATGGACTCCATGAGGTAGGGCTGGCAGAACTGCAATCCGTAGTGAATCACGCCGTCAGCTTTATAGATTTCTTTCATCTCCACGATATGGGACAGGCGGTCCGGGTTCGGCGTAAAAATGGCGCAGTCCACCTTAAAATAGCGGTCCACAATGGCGTCCATGAGTTCTTCGAGACCAGCTCCCGATTCGTCCGTCAGGTTACGACTCCCCCGCTCCCCGACACAGGATTCCTCTCCCACGATCACGGCACCGGAAGTCTCCACAATCCACGGCAACTTCCAGTTGGGAACGGCCATAGGACATCCGGATACCAGAATCCTCGGGGTCTTACCCGGGACCACCCCTTCTTTGTTGCGGATCCGCGTCTCCAGTTCGTCGCAAATCTTGTTGAGCGATTCGGTGAAGCGGGCCGGGTTGTCATAGAACGAAACCTGGTTGGCCAAAAGGGCGTCCAAACCGGATATGGGTGCAGGATCGGCTTTTCTCAAGATGCTTAACCGATGAAGCGCCCGGCGTTTGGCGTTGACCGTTTTGATCCCCTCTTTCAGACCCCCAGCGTCTACGGACTTTCCCGTCAATGCTTCCATGGCTTCCTTAAACCGGTAATACTCGGCTTTGAGAAGTCCTTTGCCCTCTGCCGACTTCACCTGGGGAAGGTCCATCACATATAGATTGGGGACCAAGCCGTCAAGGGTTTCGTAGGCCTTCTTCTTCCCGTCACAGGTGTTTTCCCCCACGATCATATCCGAACATTCCAGGTACGGGCAGACCTTACCGAGCTTGAATCCGAAAGAAGACTTGATGAGGGAACACGTATTCCTGGGAATCAATTTTTCCACGTCATCCATGGCAAAATCGGCCCCGGAACAAAGCCCCACCAGGGTTGCATTGGCCGCCAGCACGATTTCTTCCGGAACAAATACGCAATATGAACCCACCACCTTGCGCCCTGCCGCCTTTTCGTCAAGCAGTTCTCTGATACGCAGCCCGTGGACTTCGCCCATCACAAAGTCGAAATACCCCATCCCCTCAGGTCTGTTTTTCTGAGACAAAAAAATGCCCTGGTACCCTTTGCCAAGCACATCCAACAGCGCATCGTGAGCCGCCAGGTCCAACCCTAAACTTTCCCACATCTTTCGGTAATCTTCAGCCATGGTTCTGCGCCTTTCTCGAAAAGTGTCTTCTCCCTCAGAGTGATTCACCCACTCCTCATCGGTACGATCCAGTACCCCCTGCCATTTCCTCATATCCTCATGAAAAGATAGCAAAATAAATATGTTAAGAAGCCGAGACAGGTCAATTTGATTATTTCTATAACAAACCGATAGAGTCATTGAGAAATTCTATGAGGTGAGATGATACGTTATTCGCTTTGGCTCATGATGCATTTCAGGTTGGTCGAAAAAGAAACCGTCCGGAGGCGAAACAGTACGGGACTTTTTCATCAGTCAGCCGTTATCGATGGTGATCGAGTCGCCGACGCACAATTTTCGGATTCCGAAGGCCTGGTAAAACCTGGACAGGGCAGGCAGATCGGTGCAGTGCATCGGATAGAGATGCGCGACCGGGTTGGCCTTGAAATATTCGATCGTGCTTTCCACTTGAACCGGATTTGCCAGGAGGTGAAACCCGCCCAAAACGGTGTGCACCCGGTCTTGCCCCGTCACCTTGCGGGCATGTTCGACAATATTGCAGATACCGGCGTGGGAACATCCCGCGACAATCACCAGGCCCCACCTGGTTTTGATAGCCAGGGCTGAATCGTCCAAAATGAAATCCGGCAACTGCTCGTTGTTGTTCACAAGGTGAAAATTCGTTGTTTGGGCCTCAAAATCGTTAGTGCGGGGGACCTCTCCCAAAAAATAAATCCCCTCGGCGATGCAATAAGGCGCTTTGGAGGTGATCAAATCGAACTTTTCAGCGATTTGTTCCCGGCGCCAGCCGATCCCGTTGTACTCCCCCGTTGCCTTGTGCCGGTCGACAAAGGCCCCGGGGTGGGTCAGGAGGCTTAACTTTCTGTCCATCCGGGCGCCAAGGGCCATGAGCCCGTCGGCGTGGTCCCAGTGGCCATGGCTCAGCACGATCAGGTCGGTCTTCTCCAGGTCGATTCCCGAAAGCGCCGCATTGTGCAGAAAGATGTCTGTGGCCCCGGTGTCGAACAGGACCTTGCGGTCGGCCTCGATAAAGATGGAAAGACCGTGCTGGGACAGGAAAATCTTGTCCTTGTATCCCATTCTGGCCTGGTCCTCGCACAAGATGGTGATTTTGACGTTCTCGTTCATGGCCGAACCGTTCCTTTGTGGTTCAAGATTGCGTCCTGGTTCCCGGACCTTTCCTCATGCAAAACAGTGCGCCCCCAAATCATTTGAACCAAGCGGGCGATTGCGCACCTGGGCCGAGACCAGTTCGGCAAATCGTTCAGATGAAAAACCCGCTCGCGCAGCCTCATTGGAGCTGGCGAGGCCGATGTCGAACGTGACGCCGGCTTCCGGACACTCGGACGGATCGATGAACACAGCAGCGCCGCTTTTAGCCTCCCAGCTCAGGTTCTCAAGACAAACCGTCACGCCGCTTTCACGACCGCACTGGACGACGTCGCGCATGTTTCTTATATGTTGTCAGCTGGTTGGGTTCAAATCGGTATTCTTGATATCAGCGGGCTCAAACCATTGGGTCTTTCGATTTGGGTGCAGATCTTTTGAAACGACGCTCATTGGAGCGCTCCAGGCTCAAACGGCCAACGCATAGCGACAGGAACGGTTACGCTGGAGCTCCTGGCTCCCAGGGAGTTTTGCGGATGCCCGCCGCAGGGTCATTCCCGCAGGTTTTTGCGGGAATTCAGAATTCCTGGCGTCTCCCGGTAAACACAGGTTTTTTTCCTTGACAAGCATATCCTGTATGGGATAGCGTGCGCCCGCTATATTTCAGGCTTCACCGATCAAGACTGATTCAGAAGCTGTCTTGATGGTCATTGATAGGGTGGGGCAGCCGCTGGATTAAGGCTAATCCAGCTGTTAAGAGGAATATGTTTGATCGTAATCAGCTTGTGACGCGAATGGGCCATTAGATGTATCTCAACCACCTCCACTTCTGAAAGGGGGCTTCCAGGCCAATAGGTTATTGGCATTGCGAAGTCCGCCTGCCGAGCTGATCGCCCTCCATTCGGACTTCGTTGAACCATCCTGGAATACCCCTGGTGCTCTGTCATCTTAGTCTTGCAGGGCTGGAAGCTGCTCCGGTCTAAGGCATCCCGGTGCACACCCGCCTGACATTTTCGAACTGACAGCGCACAAACTCCAAACCACTAGCAGCAGAGCTTTGCGCAATGCGGCAAACCGTGGTTCCCTGCGGCCTGGCCGGGGTGGTGATGTCCATATTTTTTTTGATATCAACGTGATAGGGATGGAGTGTGTGATGAAGGGGAATTGGGGGCTCTTCCGGCTCTCTATTGTTGCCGTTTGTATCGTCTTGTTAAGTGGTTCGGGGCAATTCGGTTCAGCGCAGATCCTCCCGGCGGCGCCCGGGGCAAAAGTCGATCTTATCCGCATCGATGCTTTAATGCTTTTTGGCGAGCTCGAAAAACCACCGGTCGAATTCCTCCATGACGCCCACACCCAGGCCTTAGCCCAAAAAAACCGCGACTGCACCACCTGCCATTTAACGGACAACGACCGGTTCTCACCGAAATTCAAGCGTCTTAAGGATACCGATAAACTGACGGTCATGAACCTCTACCACGAGGCCTGCATCTCCTGCCACGGCGAGATGCGAATCGCCGGCGTAAAAGCCGGTCCGGTGGAATGTAACGACTGCCACAGGGAAGACGCACGCTTTACGTCCTTACGTCAACCCATGGGGTTCGATCGATCCCTGCACTCTCGGCATGCGCAAGCGCAGAAGAATGAATGCGGGCGTTGCCATCATGAATATGATGAGAAAGAGAAAAAACTTTTTTACGCCAAAGAAAAAGAAGGAACCTGCCGCTATTGTCATCGGACTGAAACTAAGGATAAGCTCATTTCAATGCCGTTGGCGTCCCATACGGCCTGCATCGATTGCCACAGAAAAAGCTTGGCGAAACAGATTGAAGCCGGTCCGCTGACCTGTTGGGGATGCCATGCTCCCGAAGCTCAAAATAAGATCAGAAAAATTTCGCCTGTTCCGCGAATGGAACGCAAACAGCCGGATAATGTGCTTCTGAAAATCACCCAAGGCGTGATGGGAGCCGAAATCGGAAGACCGGCCAGCATGAATTTCGTACCCTTCGACCATAAGGGACACGAGGCATATAACGACACTTGCCGGGTCTGCCACCACGAAACTTTCAAGCCGTGCAATCAATGCCATACCCTTGCCGGTATCAAGGAGGGGAAAGGGGTGACGTTTGAAAAAGCCATGCATCAGGGGAATACGAAAAAGAGCTGCATGGGTTGCCACGGTATACAGCAGGAAAAGGCAGACTGTGCGGGCTGCCATGTTTCCATAGTCAAATCAGGCAACAAAGAAGATGAGTCATGTCTCAAGTGTCATATGACATCGACCATTGAAAAAGAAAAAACAATGGACTCGGAAATGGAAAAAAGCCTGACTCTCGACCTGCTCAAGTCAAGAAACCTCGCGACCGGCGTCTACGATGATAACGAGATTCCCGAGAAAGTGATCATAAAAAATCTTTCCCGGGAGTATGGGGCGGTTCTTTTTCCACACCGTAGAATCGTCAAAACCCTTGTAAACAATATCAAAGACAATAAGCTTGCAGGATACTTCCATAGTCGGGAAGGTAGCATTTGCAAGGGTTGCCACCATAACAGCCCGCTCTCCAAGAAACCGCCGCAATGCGGTAATTGTCATGCCGAAACCCACGATGTCAAGAATCCCTTAAAGCCCGGAATCAAAGGAGCATATCATCTTCAGTGCATCAGGTGCCACGGTATCATGAACATTACCAAAGTTGACGGTTGCACGAAATGTCATGAAGAGAAAAAGAAGCTGAGGTAACCCTATGGCCTTAACGAGAAGAGAGTTTCTGGGGGCGCTTGGAACCGCCGGAGCCGCATCCATGGCACCCGGTACCCGCCTATTTGCAGATGAAAATGTTGAATTTTCAGGCGTCCTTGTCGATACCACCCGATGTATCGGCTGCAGAAAATGCGAACTGGCGTGTGCGTCCGTCAATGGTAACCCCATACCCGATATCGAGGATAAATCCGTATTTGAATCACCCAGAAGCACCAGCACCACGGCTTGGACGGTGGTCAATCGTTATGAGACGGAAAAGGGCGCGATTTTTGTCAAGAGACAATGCTTGCATTGCAATCAACCGGCATGCGCTTCGGCCTGCCTGGTAAAGGCCATGTTGAAAAAAAAGGAAGGCCCCATCATCTGGCGCGAAAGTAAATGCATGGGATGCCGTTATTGTATGATTTCCTGCCCGTTTGATGTTCCGAAATTCGAATACGAAAGCCCTGTTCCCAAAATTCAGAAATGCCATTTCTGTTATGCCCGATTGGAGGAGGGGAAAAATCCCGCCTGTGTGGATGCCTGCCCGGTGGAAGCCCTCAGCTTCGGTACTCGAAGAAGCTTATTAAAAGCCGCCGAAACCCGAATAAACAGATACCCTGATCGATATCATGACCATATCTACGGTGAAATGGAAGCGGGCGGTACCGGCTGGATATATCTTTCCGGCGTTTCTTTTGATCGGATCGGATTTAAGACGGATATCGCTCAGGTCCCATATCCGGAATATACGAAAGGATTCTTGTACAGCGTACCGTTTGTTTTTGTACTGATGCCAACCTTCCTGCTTGGCATCAGCTACCTTACAAACCGAAAAAACGGTATCGCTCAGGATCAAGGGGAAACAGCGGACAAGGCCGGGAAAGAGGAAACTCAACGAGGTATATGATGAAAAATGATTTGGCGGTCCCCTCCGGAAGAAGTGAATTGGGTGAAGCAATCAATGAGTTTATTCCTTTTTTTCTTCAGGAATTAAAACCCAAGGGGAAAATATTCACGCCCTTCAATGTCATTTCCGGAGCCATAATTCTTGTGGGCGCAATACTCATTGCCTTTCGACTTTTCAAGGGTCTGGGCGCTGCCACCCATCTTTCCCAGGAGTTTCCCTGGGGAGTCTGGATCGGCTTCGATGTAATGACCGGCGTCGCTTTTGCCGGCGGCGCCTATACCCTGACCTTTGCCGTCTATATACTCGGCGTCGATAAGTATCATCCCATTATCAGGGCGACCGTATTGAATGGTTTTTTGGCCTATGTCTTTTACGCAGGCGCCCTGCTGTTGGATTTGGGAAGACCCTGGAACGTGATCAATCCCATTATCGGCAATGATTTCGGCGTCAGCTCGGTTCTCTTTTTAGTGGCATGGCATTTTTTGCTCTACATGCTGGCGCAGTTTATTGAATTTTCTCCGGTCATAGCGGAGTGGGGCGGCTGGCCCAAGCTCCGAAAGGTCCTCTCTTCACTCACAGTTGGAGCGGTAATATTCGGGATTACCCTGTCCACCTTGCATCAATCGGGCCTTGGGGCGTTGTTTCTGATGGCTCGGGACAAGATTCATCCGCTTTGGTATACGGAATTCATTCCTCTCCTGTTTTTTGTGTCCAGCATATTCGCCGGCCTTTCCCTGGTAATTATCGAAGGCTCCATAAGCCACAAGGTATTTTCGGATCAAATTCCCGAGGAACACCATGTGGGGGAAAAAGAAATTATTCTGGGTTTGGGCAAGGGATGTGCGATCGCCATGTTTGCCTACCTTTTCATCAAACTCTTGGTTTTTGTCCATGGCCATCAATGGAAATTCATCGCCACTCCCATGGGGGGATGGTTTCTAACGGAAATTGGCGGCTTTGTCGTTCTTCCGCTGATCATGTATGTGAACGGCATCAGAAATAAGCAGGTTTCTCTGGTTCGCATGGCTTCGATATTGACCGCCCTGGGAATCGTACTGAATCGGCTGAATATCTGTATTATCGCCTTTAAGTGGAATGCACCGGTAAGATATTTTCCTTCTTGGATCGAGATTGAAATAACGCTTGCCGTCATATTTCTAGAGATTTGGATGTTCCGCTGGGTGGTAAACAGGATGCCGGTTATGAGAAAACCGCCTGAATGGGCAACCAATGACCATTAATCATTTATAACCAAGGTGAACGAATGGAAAATTTCACATATGTCGATGTTTTTTCAACCAAAGGGGTTGAATATATTGTTGTCATCGTATTTTTGATCTTAATCGTTTGGTATTGGAACTTTATCAAAGATAAAGAATTATAAGTGAACAAGCGATAAAGGAAAACTGACAAATGTTTCATGATGGCTTGCTGTATGGCGCTTTGGCGATCTTCGGGCTCGGGCTGATTTACAGGGTTTCCGGCTGGTTTCGCTTCAACCTCGGCACCTCTAAACCGGGTATGACAGCAGCGACAAGGGTCAAGGCTGCCCTGGCGGGGATACCGGTCCTTTTATTCAGCCCCAAGATCCTCACGCTGCTCCGGGTGCTCGTGGTCGATGTACTGTTTCAAAACCACATCCGAAAACAGGATGGGCTGCGCTGGATCATGCACATGTTGATTTATGCAGCCTTTACGTTTCTCTTTTTCATGCACGCCCTGGACAAGATCATTGTTACGTCGCTTTTTGAGAAGTACTACCTGTCGCTCAACCCTTACCTGCTCGTTTCCGGCTGCTTGATGATCGCAGGTCTGGCCATCGCCGCCTATCGACGGCTGGTCCTTAAACCCTCTCGTCTCAAGACCAAGGCAATGGATACCTACGTGCTCATCCTCCTCGCCGTGATTCTGTTGTCCGGCATCACCATGGAGATGATCAAACTCACCGCTTATACCCATTATCAGAAATTCTGGGATATCCATTTTACGGCTTGCATGATCGGGCTTGCTCTCCTGCCCTTCAGCAAGATGTTCCACATCTTGACCACCCCGCTCAGCCTGATGACCAACGCCGTCATGGATCAAGATTCCCGGCCTGCCAATATCAAGACGCGCCAGGTGATGGAGCTGGATGCCTGCATGCACTGCACCAACTGCAGCCGCACCTGCTCAGTGGCCGTTGCTTATGATAACCTCGGCAACGAAATGATCCTGCCATCGGAGAGAATGGCCTTTCTCAAGGCGTATGTCGCTCAAAAACAGATCGGCGCCCGGGGGATGGCTGCGCTTCGACAAGGGATTTGTTTGTGCACCAATTGCGACCGCTGCACGGTGATCTGCCCGAGCGGGATCAACCTGCGCGATCTGTGGTTCAATGTCCGCGAAGAGGTGATCCGGAGCGGTTCGTGCGTCGCCCTGATGCTGACGCCTTTTTCTTATTACCGGGGTCTCAAGCGAATGGAATTGGACGCGGCGGAATATGACAAGCCCTTGAACAAAACCCAGGCCGCTGTTGTCGCTCCTTTCCCACTGGTTGGCCAAACCGATGCCTTACTGGCCCTGACTCCGGCCCACCGTGAATTCAAGAAAAAGGCAGGTCTTTCCGGTCACGCCGGTACTTACGCCTATTGTTTTTCCTGTGAAAACTGTTCCACCGTCTGTCCGGTCGTCGGGAGCTACGAAGAGCCGCAAAAGGAACTTGATTTGCTGCCACACCAGATTATCCGCTCCATGGGCATGGGTATCAGAGATCTGGCCCTGGGCTCACGGATGCTGTGGTCTTGTTTAACCTGCTACCAATGCCAGGAGCACTGTCCTCAGGGTGTTAAGGTGACCGACATTTTTTACGAGCTCAAGAACATGGCCGCTGTGGAAGCCAAGTGCGGGCCGGTTCAACCGGTTTGCGTTGCCCATACGGATGAATAGGGATGGAAAGATGAAATTTGCACTGTTTCTTGGATGTAATATTCCGGTCCGGGTACCGCAATATGAGCTTTCCGCCAGAGCGGTGTTGGACAGGCTTGAGGTCGGCATTACCGATATTGACGAGCTCAAATGCTGCGGTAATCCGATTCGCAATACGGACCACAAGACCTTTATCCTGATGGCGGCTCGCAACCTGGCCTTGGCGGAAAAACAGGGCCTGGACATGCTGGTGCTTTGCAAGTGCTGCTTCGGCAGTCTGAAAAGGGCGGCTTACGTGATGAAAACCGCCTCCATCCGCGAGGAAGTGAACGAACAGCTGGCCAAAGAGGGGTTGAGCTATTCGGGAACGGTCGAGGTCAAACATTTTCTATCCGTCCTCTATCACGATATCGGCGTAGACGTGTTGAAGGGAAAGAGCACCAAACCTTATAAGGAACTCAAGATCGCGACCCATTATGGCTGCCATGCCCTGCGGCCCAGTGAAATCACCGCGTTTGACAATCCGGTCGCACCTGTCGTGTTCGACCAACTGGTCTCCGTGACCGGGGCAAAAAGCCTGGATTGGCCCTTGAAACTCGAGTGCTGCGGCGCGCCGATGCTGGGCGTCAACGACGCCCTCTCAACGGCCTTGACCCGCAAAAAGATTGATGACGGCAGACAGGCCGGGGCGGATTATCTGTGCGTCGCCTGTCCCTATTGCCAGATGCAATTTGACCGGGTTCAGCAGATGACGGCACCGGCCTCGAACTCAAATCATTATCTTCCCAGCATTGTATATCCTCAGCTTCTTGGCCTGGCCATGGGCATCGAGGGGCGTGACCTCGGCCTTCATATGAACATGCTGGACATCAGCACGATTGAATCCTTTTTGAAGTAGGAGAACAAGTGTCTCGAAATACGATTGGCGCTGTGATGGTTGTCGGTGGCGGCGTTGCCGGCATGCAGGCGGCTTTGGATGCTGCCGATTCCGGATACTATGTTTACCTGGTAGAAAGATCTTCTTCCATCGGTGGGCTGATGTCGCAACTGGACAAAACTTTTCCCACCAATGATTGCGCAATGTGTATTATCTCGCCCAAACTGGTCGAGGTCGGCCGACATGTCAATATCGAGTTGCTCACCTTATCTGAAGTGAAAAGCGTTTCGGGGGAAGAAGGTAATCTGGAGGTATCGCTGATACAGTATCCGCGCTACGTGGATATGGAAAAATGTATTGCCTGCGGACTGTGTTCGGAAAAATGCCCCAAGAAAGTCCGCAATGAATACGACGGCGGGTTGTGTGACCGCAAGGCGATATATGTCAAATATGTCCAGGCTGTGCCGTTGAAATACGCCATTGACGACACGCAATGCCTTTTCTTAACCAAGGGCAAATGCAAACTCTGTGAAAAAACCTGCCCCACCGGCGCCATTCGTTATGATGACACGCCCAGGGAGATGACGCTAAAGGTGGGCGCGGTGATCATGGCCAACGGCTGTGAAACCTACAACCCCAAGGCCCACGACGCCTACGGCTATGGCAAGTCGCCCAATATCGTCACCAGCCTGGAGTTTGAACGGATCCTTTCAGCCTCCGGTCCTTACGGCGGGCATCTGGTCCGCCCCTCGGATAAAAAGGAGCCGAAAAAAATCGCCTGGCTGCAGTGCATCGGCTCCAGGGACCTGCATATCGGCGCCAAGGGGTACTGCTCATCGGTTTGTTGCACCTATGCGATCAAAGAGGCCGTGCTGGCCAAGGAGCACAGCAAGGAGCCGCTCGATACCGTTATATTCTATATGGATATCCGCACCCATGGGAAAGATTTTGAAAAGTTTTGCAACAGGGCTCGGTGTGAATCCGGGGTGCGTTTTGTCAAGTCCAAGGTTACCCATATCATTCCGGGTAACAATGACGAGCTGATGATCCGGTATCTCGATGAAACCGGCCGGCGGATGGAAGAAGTCTTCGACATGGTGGTGCTCTCCGTGGGGCTGGGGGTCAACAAAGCCACGGCCGGGCTGGCGACCGCTCTCGACGTTCGCACGGACCACTATGGCTTTGCCGTCACCGGCAGCTTTGAACCGATCAAGACCTCCCGGTCCGGCATTTATGTGTGCGGCGCCTTCGAAGGTCCCAAGGATATCCCCTCTTCGGTCATCGAGGCCAGCGCCGCGGCCGGCAGCGCCGGCAGCAACCTGATTGATGCTCGCTGGAACCTGACCCGCAAAAAAGAGACCCCGGTGGAGATCGATACCCGGGGCGAGCCGCCCCGCATCGGCGTGTTTATCTGCTGCTGCGGAACGAATATCGCCGGCGTGGTCGATGTCCCGGCCGTGGTGGAGCACGCCAAAACGCTGGATAATGTGGTTTTCGCCGAACGCAATATGTTCAGTTGTTCCCAGGATTCCCTGAACAACATGGTCAATATCATCAAGGAACATCACTTGAATCGCATGGTGGTGGCTGCCTGCACCCCCAGGACCCACGAGCCTCTCTTCCAGGAGACCCTCGCCGGCGCCGGTCTCAACAAGTACGTTTTCGAAATGGCCAATATTCGTAACCATTGCTCCTGGATCCACAAGAACAGCCCCGAGCTGGCTACGCAAAAGGCCAAGGATCTGGTCCAGAGCGCCGTGGCCAAGGCGAAGCTCTTGGAGCCGCTCCAGGAGGTCGCCCTGGAAGTCAACCAGGCGGCCCTCGTCATCGGCGGGGGCATCGCCGGCATGACGAGTGCCAAGACGCTTTCCAATCAAGGGTATCACACCTACTTGCTCGAGAAGAGCGATCGACTGGGGGGCCAAGCCCTCTCGATTCATGAGACCTGGGAGGGAGCGGATGTTCAGCGCAATTTGAACCGAATGATCGCCGAAGTCGAGGCTGATCCGAACATCGATATCTATACCGGCGCGCAGATCGTCAAAGCCGACGGCTTTGTGGGAAACTTCAAAACCACTATCCGGATCGGTGACCGGACCGAGGAACTGACGCACGGGGTTGCCATCATCGCCTCCGGCGCCACGGAGTTGAAGCCCGATCAACACCTCTATGGCCGGGATGAGAGGGTGTTGACGGCGCTTGAGCTGGATCGTAGATTGATTGACAAGGACATGGAACTTACCCGCGCGCAAACCGCTCTCTTCATTCAATGCGTCGGATCTAGAATGCCGGAGCGCCCCTATTGCTCAAAGGTCTGCTGCACCCATGCGATTAAAAATGCCCTGGAGCTCAAAAAGCTCAACCCCCAGATGGATGTTTATATCCTTTACCGGGATATGCGCGCTTACGGTTTGCGCGAGGATCTTTACCGGCAAGCCCGGGAAAAAGGAATTGTCTTCTTGCGGTATAACCCCGACCAAGGCCTGGCCGTCGACCAAGCGGAAGGGGCGCTGAGTGTCTCTTTCATCGACACCGGTATCCGCCGCAAAATGGAGATCAGGCCCGATCTGCTGATATTGGCGACCGCCATCACACCCCCTAAGGAAAATCCACTGGCCCAGCAATTCAAGGTCACGTTAAACGACGACGGCTTTTTCATGGAGGCGCACATCAAGCTCAGGCCCGTGGATTGCGCTACGGACGGTGTTTTCATCTGCGGCCTGGCCCATGCGCCCAAACCGATTGATGAATCCATCACCCAGGCGGTGGCGGCCGCTACGCGCGCGGTAACGTTACTGGCCCGCAAAACGATTTTTACCAGTGGAACCATCGCCGAAGTTGGTCCCACGACGTGCAGCGGCTGCGGGGTTTGCGCGTCGATCTGTCCCTTTTCGGCGCCCTCGTTGATCGATCCGGGCGAACGGATGTTTCCGGGCAAAGCCAAAATCAATCCGGCTCTGTGCAAGGGCTGTGGTCTGTGCGCCGCCTCCTGCCGGTCCGGCGCCATCAGGCTCAAAGGGTTTGACAACGATCAGATCTTCGCCCAGATAGGCGCTCTATGCGCTGTATGAAACTGCCCCATAGGCATAACAATATTATGCAATTTTCTAACCGGACATCACTGAAAATAGGGTTAATTTTGAAAGGAGCAAACGACCGATGATCTATGATTTTAATGCCGATGAAATATTTGAAATAGCTGAAAAAATGGAGCAAAACGGAGCGAAATTTTACCGTACTGCAGCCAATGCCGTCAAGGATGATAAGGCAAAGGCGCTTCTGGAAAAACTGGCCATGATGGAAGACAATCACGAGAGAACCTTTGCTCAAATGAGGGCTCAGCTCAAGGAAAAGGAAAAAACCGCAACGGTTTTTGATCCCCAAAACGAAGCGGTTCTTTATCTGCATGCGCTTGCCGATATGAGGGTTTTCTTTCAAAAAGAGATCGACACCTCCTCCATGGAAACAATTCTCAAAGACGCCATTGGTGCTGAAAAAGACTCCATTGTTTTCTACCTGGGTATATCGGAAGCCGTACCGAAGGAGTTCGGCAGAGAGAAAGTCTCTGATATCATAAAAGAGGAGATGGGTCATATTCGGCTGTTGAGCGCTGAACTATCAGCCTGTCAACGATAAGCCCCCCAAGAGGTTTTAACAACGATCACATATTCAGGCAGACTAAGCTGTTACCATGGCCGGATAGCCTGATCCAGGGTATCTAAAACCGTTATGGAGCGATGATATGTCTAATTGGGAACCTAGAATCGTCACTTTCCTGTGCAACTGGTGCAGTTACGGCGCAGCGGATTTGGCGGGCGTGAGCCGCATGGAGTATCCGCCCAATATTCGCGTGGTGCGTATCCCTTGCACCGGTCGGATGAATCCGAAGTTCGCCCTTGCAGCCCTGCGTGAAGGGGCCGATGCCGTATGGGTATCGGGGTGCCACCCCGGCGATTGCCATTACCTGGAAGGTAATTACTATGCTCGTCGGAAATTCGTATTAATGAAAAGACTTATGGAATACATGGGCATAGAGGCTGATCGCATTCATTTGTCTTGGATCTCGTCAGCTGAATCGACCAAATTCGTTGATGTGGTCAATGACGTTTCGGCAAAGGTCAAGGCCATCGGGCCTAGTCAGCATTTTGTCAAGCAAGAGGCGAAGGTAGCTCAACCATGACGGGTTATACGGATAAAATCAGAGAAATCGCCAAACGCCTCCTTCAATCTTGCGAGGTGGAAATGGTGATCGGCTTCCGAAAGGGTTCTGTTCCCATGATGAGCGAACCCTGTGTGGTACGGAAACCCGAGGATGTGGACCAGCTGATCTGGGACAGCAATTGCGGCATCAACCTGGCAAATTATCTTACTGATCGTAAAGAGAAAATCGCAGTATTTGCCAAAGGATGTGATTCCCGGAATATTGTGAACCACCTCATCGAAAATAAAATAAAGCGAGAGCAGCTCGTCATCGTCGGCGTTCCCTGTCTCGGGATGATTGATAAGAGAAAAATCACCGAGATGGCAAAACATGAAGTGGTGTCCGTAGACGAATCTGGAAGTGATATCCAAGTAAAGACGGTTGCCGGAGAACTGAGTTTTTCAAAAACAGAGGTGCTGCAATCCAATTGCCGGGTTTGTCTTCATCGCAATCCGGTGATCCACGATGAAATGGTGGCAGACCCGGTTCCCGAGCAAACAAATATCGACCCGTATGCGGACGTTCGGGAGATCGAGGCCATGTCATCGGACGAAAAGTGGAAATACTTTGAAAGCCTTTTCGCCCCTTGTGTTCGTTGTTACGCCTGCCGCAATGCCTGTCCGCTTTGCTACTGCCCGACATGCTTCGTTGATGAGGCCAAACCCCAGTGGCTCGGGAAGAGCCAGGACCCAATTGACATTCGGACATTCCATTTCCTGCGGGCCTACCATTGTGCGGGCCGATGCACCGATTGCGGAGCCTGTGAGCGTGCCTGCCCGGTGGGAATCAATATGAGGATGTTTACCAAAAAGCTCAACAGGGAATGTCTGGAATTGTATGGATGGGAAGCCGGTTTATCAGTGGAAACCCGACCGGCGCTCGATGTCTATCAGCCCAACGACCCTGGGGAATCCATCAAATAAATATTAAGAAGGCATTTGCTATGACGGTCATTATCATCTCAAAAACCGAACTAATCGATGGATTGGCAACCTTACAGGGCGGGCATAAACTGTTTGGACCGGTTGCGGAAAAATCGTATCATATCTTCAAGGAACTCGATAAGGGTCAAGAACCGGACTTCTCATTCCAAAATACCCGGTTATCCCCCAAGGCGATCATTTTTCCCCAATCTGAGGATATGTTCACTTACACCCTGGACCAAACCCGGGAAGATGTGAATCAGGCTAAGACGGCGCCGAAGGATTATAGCCCTCGCGTTGTTTTTGGGATCAGACCGTGCGATGCCAAAGCGGTGTCGCTGGTTCGCATGAATTTCGACACCAAGGACTGCAAGGACCCTTACTGGTTGGGACTCTTTAATGCCAGCACCTTTGTCGGCATGGCCTGTGATTCTCCCTGCCGGTCTTGCTTTTGCACAACGGCCGGGTGTGGTCCCTACCATGAAGAAGGATTGGATGCACTGCTGGTTGATCAAGGCGATCATTACCTGGCAAAACCGATAACGGACAAAGGGAAACAGTTGCTGGCAACCGCCGGGTGGTCCAAATCGACGGATGCAGATTTGGAAAGAAGAAAGGCCGAAGCGGAAAAAAAGATATGCGCTGCCGTAGCCACGGACAACCTCGCCGAGATCGACACGCTGACCCTGCATGGGGCGCCTTTCTGGGAGGATGTCTCCTTTGCCTGTATCAATTGCGGAACGTGCACTTTCGTTTGCCCGACCTGTTGGTGTTTCGACATTCAAGACGAGGTCCATGGCAAGGCTGGAAAGCGGATGCGAAACTGGGATAGTTGTATGTTCCCGATTTTCACCATTCATACCACCGGACATAACCCGCGCGGGACCAAACTGCAGCGGGTGCGTCAGCGTTTTATGCACAAGCTGAAGTATTTTGTCGACAAATACAATGCCGGCCTTATGTGCGTGGGCTGCGGCCGTTGTATCCGCGAGTGCCCCGTCAACATTGACATCCGTAAAATATGCGGCCTGATGAATAGCATGCGGGCCAACAACTGTTGCGCCGTAGGAAAGTAAAAAAACGGAGGAAGGCGTGGACAATCCATATTTACCCTATCCGGTTCGAATCGATGATATCGTGGTCGAAAGCGAAGACCGCAGTCTGAAAACATTCAAGTTCGTTTTTCTCAATCCTGAAGATGAGACCAAATTCAAATACCGGGCTGGACAATTCGCGGAGCTTTCCATCGTTGGGAAAGGTGAAATTCCCATCGGAATCGCGTCCTCACCGGTAGAAAAGGGATATATTAAATTTACCGTCAATAGGGCCGGTCTCGTAACCAGTCACCTTCATAATATGAAAGTCGGCGACATCATGGGGGTCCGCGGGCCCCTCGGAAACTCCTATCCGTGGGAAGCGCTTGAAGGGAAAAATATCCTGATCGTCGGCGGCGGGTTTGCGTTCACCACCCTGCGATCTTCCATTATCTATATGCTCGATCCGGCCAATCGGCCGAAGTTTAATAGAATAACAGTCGTATACGGCGCACGCTCTCCCGGCATGCTGGTTTATAAAAACGAGCTCATCGAATGGGAAAAACGGGATGATATCGACATGCACATCACCGTCGACGGAACAAACGACCCCAACTGGAAGTACAATGTCGGGTTCGTTCCCCCCATCACCGAGCAAAAAGCGCCACCGGGAGACAAAGACAGCTATGCCATCGTCTGCGGTCCGCCAATCATGATCAAATTCACCCAACCGGTGCTCGAAAAGCTCGGATATGACTATCATCATATCATCCTGTCGCTTGAAAACCGAATGAAATGCGGGATCGGGATATGCGGCCACTGCAACATCGGTCGGGAGTTGGTCTGTAAGGATGGGCCGGTATTTACCCTGGCCCAAATCAACCAGACGCCGCGCGAATACTGATATGATGACAAGCGAAATGATATGACACTGAAAATGGGCGCGGTGATCATGGCCAACGGCGGTGAAGCCTATACACCGTTATCTCAGACTACTCACCTGTTGTTTTGTCTCACTGCTGTCCGGTCAATTTTTGATATATTTACATAACAAGCTGGATTTAAACCTAAAATAGGTCAATAATATTTTCCAGTAACGGGCCGGTGACACCTCCGGCTCTGCCAACTAGGCCATTGGACCCGAAGTCACTCGCTCGCATGCGCCTTCAGCTCCGCAAAGTCCGCGCAACGGGTCAACGCCTCAATAAACAAGGAAAAAGTGACCACTTCCTGGCACTATATGTTTTACGTCTAAGAAACACGACCTAGATTTCATGCGGGTTTACAGATTGCACGAGGCATTTGTGGCAAAACAGTGTAAAAGAAGAGTCTAAAGGATAATGTCAGAATTATATTATCTGTAACATATATTGAAATTCATTTGTGTTAGTATTAACAGATTGACAATCGCTATATATGATATAGGCTAGCTCCGAATCATTCGAGAAGGTATCAGATCAAGCGAATTCAGAGGCTGTTGTTAATGATTGTTGATGTGATAAGGCGCTAACTGGATCGAATTCAATGCAATTCTTGTTAGAAGCACGTTTGATTGCTGTTTAGTTGAGAAGTGAACGGGACATCTTATGAACCTCCATCTATGAAGCAGGGCTTCCAGGCCAATAGGTTATTGGCGTTGCGAAGTCCGCGTGCTGAGCTGATCGCCCTCCATTCGAACTTCGT
>CAZDKX010000041.1:0-21307 GCA_964505935.1 uncultured Syntrophobacteraceae bacterium | reverse complement strand
CCCGGCTGGTTTCTTCAACCATTGTGCCAGCGCCGCCGCTTCCCCCGGCAGCAGAGGATAACGGCAGAGCTCGCCCTGATAGTCCTTCAGCATCAGTTCGCCTTCGCCGATTCCTGCCACCCAGTCCGGCACCAGGGGGACCTTGCCGTGCCCGCCCGGCAGATCGATGACAAAATGGGGGATGGCCAGCCCCGAAAGCCGGTTGCGGAGCGATGAAAGAATCTCAAAACCAGTGCTGAGCGGGGTGCGGAAGTGGCCCGCGCCCTGGATCAGGTCCATTTGCATCAGGTAATACGGACGCACCCGCAGGGCGAGCAGCTTTTGAAATAGCTCCCCCAGCACCTCGGCCCGATCATTGATCCCTCGCAGCAGGACGGTCTGACTCCCGAGCGGGATGCCGGCATTGGCGAGGCAAGCGCAGGCGCGGCTCGAATCCGGAGTGATCTCCCGGGGGTGGTTGAAATGGATGTTCACATAGAGGGGGTGGTACCGGGCGAGCATGCCAGCCAGCGCCGCGGTGATTCTCTCTGGGGCCGCGCAGGGGACCCGAGTGCCGATCCGGATCACTTCAAGGTGCTTGATTTGCCGCAGGTTCCTCAGGAGTGCATCAAGCCTTTCGGCCGGCAACAGCAGAGGATCGCCCCCCGACAGGATGACGTCTCTCAGTTCCCGGTGGGAGGCGATATACGCCAGCGCCCCCTGTAGCGCTTCGTCCGTCAGCGGCAGGGGCTTTCGCCACCGGCGTTTGCGCGTACAAAAGCGGCAATGCACGGCACATTCCGAGGATACCAGCCAGAGTACCCGGTTGGGGTAGCGATGCACCAGATTGGGAACCAGTGAGAGGTTTTCCTCATTCAGGGGGTCTTCCCATCCCGTTTGGTCTTCCAGTTCCCTGGCATCCGGGACCACCTGCCGCCAGATGGCATCGCCCGCGGCCCGGATAAGACCGGTATAGTAACGGCTCGAACGAAAAGGAAAACGCGCCACCACCCTGTCGAGACGGTCGGGTTCGGCGGGCCATCGCCGGAGCAGGCCCTGCAATGAAGAGTCTAAAGTTCCCATGACGCCTTGAGCCAGTTAATCTTTCCCGGAAAGTGCGGCATCCTAACACATCCCTTTTCGTTTGTAACCCTCGCTCGGATGAGCTAGATTGCCTTGCCCTTGCGGGGCTTAAGGTTTCCCACCGGCAGCCGCAATGCTTCTTCCCCTGGGAGCGAGAGACATGAGACCAGCCGAAGACCCGATCGTTTCAGGGATTCAGCATGCCTGATTGGCTGAACGTCTATGGCAACCGACGCGTGCTCAGTCTGCTCGGACTGGGCTTCTCCTCCGGCCTTCCCCTGGCGCTGATCGGCACGACCCTGCAAGCCTGGATGACCACTGAAAACGTTGATCTTCGGGTGATCGGCATCTTTTCGCTGGTGGGCCTGCCTTACACCATCAAAGTCCTCTGGGCGCCCGTCATGGACCGCTTCACGATCCCCTGGCTGGGAAGACGCCGCGGCTGGATCGTCCTCACCCAAGTCCTGCTGGCCGCTCTCATCCTGGCCCTGGGGCTTTCGTCACCCAGCCTCATGCCGTGGCTGGTAGCCGCCCTGGCACTGGCCATCGCTTTTTCCAGCGCCAGCCAGGACATCGTCATTGACGCCTATCGGGCGGATGTGCTGCACGAAAGGGAATTGGGCGCCGGGGCTGCGACCACGGTCGTCGGCTACCGGCTGGCCATGTTGACCTCGGGAGCCATCGCCCTGATTGTCTCCGACTACCTGCCCTGGCACCTGATCTACCTCTCCATGGCAGGCCTGATGCTGGCCAATATCCTGTTCACCCTGGTCGCCCCGGAGCCCGCCGAGCGGGTCGTCCCTCCCAAGACCCTCAAGGACGCGGTATGGGAGCCCCTCTTGACCTATTTCCGGCGTTCAGGCGCCCTCGAGATGCTGGTTTTCATCATGGTCTACAAGCTGTGCGATGCCCTTGCCGGGGCCATGACCACCCCCTTCCTGCTCGAGGTGGGTTTCAGCCGCACCGATGTCGGCACGGTCAACAAGGCCTTCGGCCTGGTGAGCACGGTCCTGGGAACGCTGGCAGGCGGCAGTATTATCGCCAGGATCGGCATCAACCGCTCGCTTTGGATTTTTGCGTTTCTCCAAGCCCTCTCCAATTTTGCTTTCACCGCGCTGGCCCTGGTCGGCAAGGACTATACCGTGATGGTGGCGGCCATCGGCCTGGAAAACCTCTTCGGCGGCATGGGCACGGCGGCTTTCGTCGCTTTCATGATGCGACTCTGCGATAAGCGTTTCACCGCCACCCAGTACGCCCTGCTGACCAGCTTCATGGCCGTCACCCGCGTGCTGGCGGGGATCCCCACCGGCTTCATGGTCAATGCCATGGGCTGGCCGTGGTTTTTCGCGGTGAGCATCCTCGGGGCGCTCCCCGGCATCATGCTGCTCCCCCGCTTTGCCCCGTGGCGGGAGCAGATTGCGGGGAGCAGGCAGTAGGAAGTAAACAGTAGGCAGCGAGAAGCAGGGAGGCGGGAAGGATTCACGCAGTAACTCAGGACCCGGAAGCCAGATCAGAAAGCGAGAGCCCACCATGAAAAAACCGGTGAGACTGGCCCTGGTCCACCTGGAGGTTCATTACAAAGACCCGAGAACCAATCGAGACCTCCTCCGATGGAACCTCGAGGCGGCCCTGCAGGGAGCTGACCTCATCTTGAATGCCGAACTGCCGCTGACGGGCTATTCCTTTCTTGCCCGCGACGACCTTGCCGGCTACGTCGAGTCCGACAGCGGGGAAAAGGTCATGAAGATGAGGGCCTTTCTGGTCGCAGCCCAATCCAGGGAACCTCCACCTGCGGACAGCCCCAATAGAGTGCTTCCCCAGGAACAGTTACTTGCCTCCCTTGTCTCACCCCAGCGCCGGCGAAGAGGTTGCCCAACCTCTTTACAAGGCCAGGTCTCAAGAGCGCAGGGTTTCGCTCAAGGCCGTCTCACTCACCACCGGAATCTCCATCCGCTTCGCCTCACTCAGAAGCATCCCATTGCGGAGGCTCCTATCATCCAGCACCCCGTCTTCACATACCAGGAGGTTCGCAAAAGGGACTAGGGAAAGCAAGGGAACACCGAAACCATGAGGTGCTTCGGTATTGAAAAAGTAGAGGTGGGAAACGTCGAGGTTGTTCAATTTCTGTAGGATCGACGGCAGCTTGCTGGCGGAACTGAGAACCATGACACACATGACTTCAACCTCCTCGCGCGGCAGGACGACGCTCCGTTCCTCCTTCGATGACTCTGCAGGAATGAAGCGTACGCCCTTCAAGAGTTCACAGTAGACGGCACTCACCGTGCACCGCTTTGATGGTCGGACCCCTTGCCGAACCGAAGCGGGGCTCACTTGACTCAGCGCGAGCGGCACACGGCGCTCACCCAAAGATACCTTGCCGGCAAGCCCCTAAAACGCATAGACCATGGATAGCAACGGTGAGATCGCGGCGTCCGCGTTCTTGCCGGCCACGTCGATATTCAAACCGACGGCCACGGAAAACTTGTCGGTGGCCATGTATTCAATGCCCGGCACGACGGACACCAGCGACTCTCGGGGCACATTGGTGGTGGGGCCGAAGAGGCGTCCACCGCCCCAGAAGCTGGTCAACTCCAGGAGGGCCACCCATTTCTCCGTGATGGGATATTCAGCAGCCAGGTTGAGGGTCACAAAATCCCCCGGATACTGCTTCCCCTCGTCATCCGCGTAGGTGGTCGGCATGGAGTACCACACGTTGGCGTAAAAGATGAACGGGCTGATATATTTGGAAAAATTGAAGCCGGGCGTGAAGACGTAGGCGCCGCCGCCGATGACATCAGTATTGAGGTTATGGGGATCCAAGCCCTTGAATTTCCCCGTGGGAAAATCGGTGGCCAATAAGGCCGTGACGGTCGGAAGACAGGTGGTTTCCTCCACCAGCCGATACTTCAGGGTCAGGTTGAGATCGCCCAGGCCGCCGGCATTGGCGGAACTCTCCCCCTCGGGACCCGATTGCTCGACGTTCCTGGCCGAGTTGTATGCATAGGGGATGACCAGAAAGACCTCGAGATTATCCATGAGGCCGTAAGTCAATTTCCAGTCCATGCTGAAAGTCTGATAATTCCCTCCGCTCGAACCCCGATGCCAGTCATTGCCAAAACTGTCGTTGACGAAGCTGTTGGCAAAGGTTGGCTGGACCACGAACTGGCCTTTCTCGACGGGAATCGCGGTGTCGGTGACGAGAGGACCGAAGGTGGCGGGGACCTCCTCGCCTTCCGCCGCCTTGACTGCGGGCTCGAAACCCTCGCCGCGGCCTGCTATGACGGCCCTCTCGCCGGGAGTCGCCGCCCCGAGTGCCATCCTTGCTCCCCCTGATCCTTGAGTCTCTTCCGCCGCCCAACCCGGATTCGGCCCGGAAATAGCCAAGACCAAAAGTACCACCAAAATATATCGAACGCTTTTCATAGCTCTTTCCTCCTCTTCGTTATGGGACAACCTCTAAGAGGGTGTCCAAGAAGTCGCTCCAAACGTCACCCCGGCAAGTCTTAGTGCCGCGCGACAGTATGAAGTGGCCATTATCCCAAACCGTCATTCCGGCATGCTTCTAGCCGGAATCCATGAATTGCCTGGATACCGCCTTTCGCCGGTGTGACGAAAGGCGGGTGGACACCTATTTGTGTTGAGCTGTGCTTAGAGGTCCTTGACGCCAAAGCCCATGAGCGACCCGATCTGGTACACGGCCGTGGCCGCACCAAAAGCGAGCATCGTGTTGAAGACGAGCGAAAACAGCCCCCATTTCCAGCTTCCCGCTTCCTTCACGATGCAGACGACGGTGACAAAACAGGGCGCATAGAAGATGCTGAAGACAATGAGCGAAAACGCCACCAGCGGATTCCAGCGGGGGTCCGCCGCCAGATGGTCGCTGAGCGAAGTGCTTTCTTCGGGATCCACCTCGCCCAGGGAAAAAGCCGTACCGAGCGTGGAGACGACTACCTCTTTGGCGGCAAAACCGCCCACCAGTGCTACATTAGTCCGCCAGTCAAAGCCGCACAGGCTTCCCAACGGTTCGAGGGCCACGCCCATCCGCCCGGCCAGCGAATACCTCAGGGCCGCCTGGGCTTCTTCGGCATTGACCTCGCGCAATTGCCGCCGCAGCTCCCCGACCGCTTCCGGCTCGCCTTCGACCGGCGCCGCCTCGGCCAGGGCCTTGACGTCTTCCGGGACTTCGGCAAGAAGGCTTTCCCGTTGTTGCTCGAATTGCTGCCGGGATTCCTCCGAAAGCTCGGGGAAGGTCATCATCGCCCACAGCAGGATCGAGATGGCCAGGATCACCGTGCCGGCCTTCCGGAGATACAGCCACGTGCGCTCCCAGGTGTGAATGACGAGGCCGCGGATGGTGGGCAGGCGATAGGGCGGCAGCTCCAGAAGAAAGGGGGTGGCCGGGCCCCTGAACAGCGTCGAGCGCAGGAGCTTCGCCGCCAGCAGCGCGCCGCCCCAGGAGAGGACGGTGATGAGAAGCATCATCCAGGCCTGGCCGTCGGGGAAGAACGCGGCAACCAGCAGGGCAAAAACGGGCAGTTTCGCCCCGCAGTTCATGAAAGGAACGGTGAGGATGGTGGCCATCCGCTCCCGCATGCTTCTCAGCGTTCGGGAGGCCATGACCCCCGGTACCGCACATCCCCCGGCAATTCCCCCCGAAACAATGAAGGCCATGAAGGAGCTGCCGTGCAGCCCGAACAGGCGAAAGACCCGGTCGAGCATGTAGGCGGCCCGCGCCAGATAACCGGTATCGTCCAGGAAGGTGATGCCAAGAAACATCAAGAGGATCAGAGGAACAAAGCCCAGTACGCCCCCGACCCCGTCGATGACTCCGGAAACAATGAGGGATTGAAGCAGTCCCGGCGGCAACACCCTTTCGGCCCACTCCCCCAGTGCGCCGATGGCGGCCTCCAGCCAGGCTACCGGCAGTTCTCCCAAACTGAAGGTGAAGGCATACATGCCGTAGAGGATGGCGAACATGATGAGGGGGCCGAAGAAGCGATTGGTGAAGAACTGGTCGAGTTTGGCCGTCAGCTGCAGCCGTTGCGCCGTCTCGTCCCGCTGCAGCACGCCGTCGCGCAGCAGGGCGCGGATGAAACCGTACCGGTGGTCGGCGAGCACCGCTTCGGGGGTGGTGTCCAGGGTCTTTTGCAGATGGTCCGCGAGATGGTCTGCCTGCTTGATGAGCATTAAGGACAATGCCGGATCTTGTTGTCTCCCCGCGCCGATGACGTCCTCGTCCCCTTCCAGGTACTTGAGGGCGAGCCAGCGCGGCGGATAGAGAGCGGTCAGGAGGCCGGCCTCCTCGATCAGCCGCTCCATCCGGTCAAGCGCCTCGTCCACGTCCTGACTGTAGGAAAGACGCAACGGGGCCCATGGGGCTTCCACGGTACACCTCTCCAGGGCTGCCTGCACCAGTTCGCCGGTTCCCGTTCCGTTCCTGGCTACCGTCGGAACGACGGGAAGCTGTAGGCGGCGCGCCAGCTCTTTAACGTTGATTTGAACCCCCCCGGCCTTCGCCTCATCCACCATATTGAGGGCGATCACGAGTGGCACGCCCAACTCGAGGAACTGGACCGTGAGATAGAGATTCCGTTCCAGGTTGGAGGCATCGATGATGTCGATCACCAACCGGGGGCGGTCGTTAACGAGGAACTGGCGCGCCACCCGTTCATCGAGGGAGTAGGCGGTGAGGGAATAGGCGCCCGGCAGGTCCACCAGATGGAGGGAATGCCCGTTTACCTGATGGTAGCCCTCCTTCTTCTCCACGGTAACGCCGGGATAATTGCCCACATGCTGACGGGCGCCGGTGATGGCGTTGAAGAGCGTCGTTTTCCCGGAATTGGGATTGCCGGCCAGAGCAATGAGGTATTCGGTCGTCATCAGGGGTTCTCCTTCTCCAGCGTGATGAAGTCGGCTTCGTTGTTGCGAAGACTCAGGGTGAAACCCGTCAGGCGCACGGCGACGGGATCCTGCAGCGGGGCCCGCCCCAGGGTCTCCACGGGGGCGCCAGGCACCAGCCCCATGTCGCGAATGCGGCGCCCCAGATCTCCCCGGGCGGTGACTTCACAGATGATGCCTTTCTGGCCGGGCAACATATTGCGCATGAGGACCTTTTCCATATGAACCATCTCCTTGGTATAATTAGGCGTAGTGGAATAAGTTTGTTTCACCTAACTTATTCCTGAAAAAAAAAGAAGCTCCCTCTGCCCCTGCCGCGTTACCATCAGCGTTGCGACAAGCGTCGGTGCTTTCAAACAAAGGCCGGGATCAACCTGGCGAGGAAGCGGAAGCCGCTGCCCTGGTCAGACTCTGCAGGAGCCGCCCTTGCAGGGGATGCTTTCCGGAGCCAATGGCCTTCATGAGTTTGAGCGCCGTTCCATAATGATGCACGGCCCGATCGGGGCATCCCCGAAGCTCGTAGACAATGCCCAGGTTATTATGGATTTTAATGATCGTGCAGCCCCCGCCTCCGCTTTGAGCCAATTCCAGGGCCGTAAGAAGATTCTCTTCGGCTTCGTCGAATTGTCCTCTCCGACAGGCTTCCATTCCGATCCTGTTCAGTCTTCCAACCGATCCCATTGCACACATCGACACAACCTCCTTGCTTCAAGTGGCAATTCTCCTTCGGATCGCCGTCGACCCGGAAAGGGACCAAGCTTGCTCACCGCTCTCAACAGGTCCTTTGGCCGAGGACCGGCCGATGCAACGGCAGGAATATCTCGAATCGCGTCCCCGCTCCGACCACACTTTCGACATCGATCCACCCACCTCTCCTGCTGACCAGCGTGTAGACGATGGCCAGTCCCCAGCCCCGTTTTTCGCCATTGATGATGGCTTTGGTTGAAAAGAGCGGATTGAAGATTCGAGGCAGGACCTCCTGCGGAATCCCCACCCCCTGGTCACTCACCGAAAGCACGCCAAAATGTCCGGTGCGGGCGTTTCCATGAGCGAGACAATAGGCGGCGTCCACCTCTCGCCCTTCAATGGTGACGGTCATTAGGCCTCCTTGAGGCATGGCGTCCTGGGCATTGAGCAGAAGGTTGCTCAGAATCCGCCAAATGTCGCTACGGGAGAGCATGACCGGAAGCGGCCGGGAGCATGTCTTCATCATCATCCCTGTCACAGGGGCCAAGGACGGCCGCATCATCTCAGCCACCCTTCGGGTTTCTCCCGACAAGTCCTGCACCAGCATTTCATCGTCCTGCAGGTCGCTGCCCAACGAGCGAAGGAGGGTTACCAGAGTCTCGATCTTGCTCAACACCTCCCGGATGGCCTCCGCCCTGTTACGGACCTCCGGGAGCGGGACAGCCTTTTCAAGTTGGGAAACCAGAGCGGCGATTGCCATCACGGAATTGCGGAAGTCGTGTCCCAGTTGAGCCGCAAGGTGTTGGACCGAGCTCATCTGGTGCACCTGAATCAATTCCGTCACGGCATGGTCGGCACGTTCGAGCAGAACCCGGGCCTGTCTGAGCGAACCACGGATGTTGTCGAGCGAAGGCTGGAGCGCCGGCGTGCATGACGCGGACGAATCGGCCGTCAGCTGGGCGTCTTCCGCAGGGCCGAAATTGCATGCTGGAGTCTTCACCATGAAGCGTTTCTTTCTATCCTGTGGTTAGCTGGACCTTCACTGATCGCTGACGATTTCACGCTGTAAAGGACGCGTGAAGCACACGGTGAGATCGAATAATCGAAACGGAGGGAACTTGTCAATAAATATGTTAGGGTGACCTAAGTATTTATGTATTCACTAAGTATTTACAGCTTGACAAGCCGAGGCCTAACCGATAGATGGAGTGCTGGCTGGGTATCGAGGCCAATTGAGGCCTTCCGGGCACAAACAGGTGGGGGGGATGCGTTCTGCTGTCTGCGCAAAGTCACTGCTGGATTGACAGGGTATCGATGAATGGTTGATCATTTCCGCTTTTCATCCGGGAGAGGGATCGAACGTTTTTGGAGTCGAAAGGGTAGATCAGGCCGGTTCTTTGCCCTCGGTTTGGCCCTCCTGTTATTCCTTCTGTCAGCTGTGGTCCATGTGACCCACACCTGTGCCCCCTATCGGCTTGCACCTCCCGATCCGCCCGCCCAAGGCATCAGCCGTGACGCGCGGCCTGCGGCCGGGCATCAGGACCCGGACGACTCTCCTTGTCTTGCTTGTCTCTTGCTCCATGCCCTCAATGCTACCCAGATAGCCCTACTCAACTTCGATCTGTCGAAGTTGAGCGATTTCCAACACATTTCCCCACTTCCGTCGCCCTTATTGACAAGGGATGAGGCGTGTCTGTGCCTCATTCGCGCCCCTCCCCGGAGTGCTCTTCCCTCCTGACCCGCCCCATCCCAGGGTCATGTGACGATGGCTTCCAGGCTCTCACAAAGGGCTCAACCGCTTTCTTCCGCATCAACGATTTGATTGACGGTGCCAGTCGCGGCAGGAAACCCCACCCTGAGGATGATTGAAACGAACCCCACAGGGCAAGGGGAAAACCGTGACACGAAGGGAAATGCTCAAGATGCTATTGGGTGGAACGCTGGCCGCCGGGTTGTTCTCTCCAACGGAAGCCAGCGCCTGCCTCAAGCGCACGACCGTCCACAAAGTCAGGAAACAGTGCGTGGAGAGGATCGCTGGTTCACAGCTACTGTCGAACGCAGATAATGGATTGTGTGACGGGACTCTGTCTTTTCAAAATGCTCATACGGGCGAATTCATCAGCATCCGGTATTGCGATGAGAAGGGCCGGATGGATGGCTCCGCTTGCCGGCAACTGAGCCATTTCTTTCGGTGCCATCTGACCGGCCGGGAGATAAGGATCAGCCCCCGCCTGTTTCTCCTGCTCGATGCCGCCCGCAAAGGTTTGAGGGCCGAAGAGGGGCCTTTTCTCCTGTACTCGGGGTACCGCACCCCCGCCTACAATCGCCTCCTGGCCAGGCGGGACGGACATGTGGCGAGAAACAGTTTTCATACCCGGGGCATGGCCGCTGATGTGGCTTTGCCAGGGGTGCCCCTGGCCGATCTGGAAAGAATCGCAAGAAACCTGGGGATGGGCGGCGTCGGGAGGTATGGCCAATTCGTCCACCTTGACGTCGGTCCGATCCGTCACTGGTAACCTGCTGGACGAATCCTCCGCTCCTTGAATCCAAGTGGGCAATGGAGCGCCTTTTCCGCGAATTTCTTGCAGAGGATGGATACTGTGGTCACCGCCAAAAGTCGCTCATATCATTTGTTCAAATGCAAGAAGTGGATCCAGTCCATCTTTTCAGGTGGGACAAGCTTTTTCGCCGTCTTTTCAGCTTCGTCCCTTGTGACTCCACTGGCGACGATCAGACCCTGGAGTATGGCGAACCAGCCCTGCTTCAGCCCCATTTTCCGAAATTCCTTCCCGTAGTGCCGCGCGTGGTTTTTCCCCATGATTTGATGGTACGCGGTAAGCATCTTGGGATTGTTGCGGGTCAGCTCCCAAATTTCGTCCCGGTACATCTCCCTATTGCCTTGGTTCTTGAGGTAGAACTTGAGCATCTCCTCATTACTCGGTTCTTTTGGTTCCGCTGAAAACGGAAGACGGGTGACGATTCCTCGTTCCGCTTTGGCTTGCTGGCATGAATCATGGATGTTCTTGCGAGCACCGGAACCAAAGGTGATCCCGTAGGGGGCAATCAATCCATCATAGGTTATTTGATCCTTAAACGGCAGTAGGACGGTTTCAACGACTATGGGCAATTGAGTACCGAAAATCGTTTCGAATTCTCTCCCCAGGGCAAGGACTCCATAGGGAATGTTCGCATTCTGGTCAAGGAATACCGCATAATCCTTGAGGTATTTTACCAGGAGGAACCTTCCTTTGATGTGGTACCGCCAGCTCTCAACAATGCCCAATTCTTCATCCACGATACCGAAAGGGTTCTCATCGATGAAGGACAGAATCAAATGCTCGTTCTCCCACAGAGCACTGCGAACTTTCGTTTTGTCCTCGATGGTCAATTTCAATATCTCTTCGGGCTTTTGACACCCTGGGATGATGTTCAGTTTCTTGTTCACATAAGCGAGAATCGCTGACTGTAACCTGAAGAACAGCGCGGTATCATGTTCTGAGAGTTTCATTGCGGATCACCTTTCTCAAATCTTAACATATGCCCAGAAGGCGGCGACCTTGCCGAAATGATGATGCCAGCTTAACACGAGTCATACCTTTCTCCCTTTGCCGTTCCCTTCCATCATGGCACAGCGTTTCGCCGGATCACAAGATCAATATAGTAGATGGTCTTCGCCAAAAGATATGCTGGCATTATGCAACCAGATGGGGTGAAACGTTCCCCTGAAAGGGGGAATAGACCATGGCGACACTGCATGTACGTAATGTGTCCGAGGATCTGCACAAACGCATACAGGCTGTTGCTCACTCGAAGAATCGTTCCATGAGTGCTCAGGTGATCAACATGCTCGGCAAAATGGTGGCGGAAGAGGAGCTCAGACAGGCACGATCCCAAATCCTTACCGCAGCGCGGCGCCGGCGCTTTACCCATACGCAGGAGGTCCCCGACAGTGCTGCCCTCCTTCGCGAGGATCGGGAGCCATGAAAAGCGAGCGATATGTATGAAAGAAATCCCGGTTTTGATACAATTTTAGAAGTGACAGGAACTCCTGGTTTAGGTTTGCGCGCAGAAGTCGAATTTTCTGCTTGACACCACTCTATATTTATGGATAATTAGAATCGTTAGCTATTGTTTATTAACAATAAGGTGTCGGAGATGCTTGGAAGTCCGGATCGAACCGAACAGATCGTGATGAAGCTCAAGGCCAGTGGGCATCGGATTACGCCCCAGCGCCTTGCTGTCCTGCGGCTGCTGGTGGAGAGCCACGGGCACCCGAGTGTTGAGGACATCTTCGAGAAGGTCAAGGTGAACTTTCCGACTACCAGCCTGGCGACAGTCTACAAGACCATCGCGGTCATGAAGGAACTGGGAGAAGTGCTGGAATTGGAATTCAGCACGGGCCACAACCGGTACGATGGCAGCAAACCCTACCCGCATCCCCATCTCATTTGTGTCAAGTGCAAGCGCATCGTTGATCCCCAATTGAGCAGCCTGACCGATCTGACGCAAGAACTGATTTCCGACTCCGGGTACACCATCCTCAGCCATCGTCTTGATTTTTTCGGCATTTGCCCGGATTGCCAGAAGAGTCAGAAGCAAGAGACGCGGAATTAGAAACCTGTATCTCACCCTGTGGGTCCTTATTCACCGGGGAGGTCTTCTGCCGTTGCCATGTCCGTTCCCGTTGAGCAAACGCAACCCTTTGTTGTGGCAAGGGTCGGCTGAAACGCGACGATCCCGGTTTTCGTCATGTTGCACCAAAGCACATTGCGAAAGCGTGTTGAACTTTGACTGCGGAAACTATGGAAAGTGACGAGGAAGAGGACGGAACCTCAGCCTGGGAACTCCAGAGGCTCTGTCCGTATTGACAACCCTGAACGAGACAAGGAGAACCTTCATGAGTGAGAAAAAGAAACTGACCACCCGAAACGGCGCGCCCGTCGTCGACAACCAGAACACCATGACCGCCGGCAAGCGCGGCCCGGTCCTGCTCCAGGATGTGTGGTATCTGGAGAAGCTGGCCCACTTCGACCGGGAGGTGATCCCCGAGCGGCGCATGCACGCCAAGGGCTCCGGCGCTTACGGCACCTTCACCGTCACCCACGACATCACCCAGTACACCCGGGCCAAGATCTTTTCGGAAATTGGAAAGAAGACCGATCTTTTCGTCCGCTTCTCGACGGTGGCCGGCGAGCGTGGTGCCGCGGACGCCGAGCGGGACATCCGGGGCTTTGCGGTCAAGTTTTATACCGAGGAAGGCAACTGGGACCTGGTGGGTAATAATACGCCGGTATTCTTCCTGCGCGATCCCCTCAAGTTCCCGGACCTCAATCACGCCGTCAAGCGGGACCCTCGCACCAACCTGCGCAGCGCGCTCAACAACTGGGATTTCTGGACCTCGCTCCCCGAAGCCCTGCACCAGGTCACCGTCGTCATGAGCGACCGGGGCATCCCGGCTTCCTATCGGCACATGCACGGCTTCGGCAGCCACACCTTCAGCCTCATCAATGCCAAGAGGGAACGGTACTGGGTCAAGTTTCATTTCCGCACCCAGCAGGGGATCAAGAACCTGACCGATGAAGAGGCGGAGGCCGTTATCGGCAAATGCCGGGAGAGCCATCAGCGCGACCTTTACGGAAGCATCGAGCAGGGCGATTTCCCGCGTTGGACCCTGTTCATCCAGGTCATGCCGGAGAAGGAGGCGGCCAAATACCGCTTTCATCCCTTCGACCTCACCAAGGTCTGGCTGAAAAAGGATTATCCGCTGATCGAGGTGGGAGTCATGGAGTTGAACCGCAATCCGGAGAACTATTTCGCCGAAGTCGAGCAGTCGGCTTTCAATCCGGCCAACGTGGTGCCCGGCATCGGCTTCTCCCCCGACAAGATGCTCCAGGGGCGGCTCTTCTCCTACGGCGACGCCCAGCGCTACCGACTGGGGGTCAACCACCACCAGATTCCGGTCAACGCGCCCCGCTGCCCTTATCACAGCTATCATCGTGACGGCTCCATGCGGGTCGACGGCAACTACGGCAGCACCCTCGGCTACGAGCCCAACAGCTTCGGCGAGTGGCAGGAACAGCCGGAATTCGCCGAACCGCCCCTGGCATTGGAGGGCGCCGCGGACCACTGGAACTTCCGCGAGGACGATGACGACTACTACACCCAGCCCGGCCTCCTTTTCCGCCTGATGGGCCCCGAGAAGCAGGCGCTCCTCTTCGGCAACACCGCCCGTGCCATCAAGGACGCCCCGCGGGAGATCCAGATCCGCCATATCGGCAATTGCTTGAAAGCCGACCCGGCTTACGGCAAGGGGGTAGCCGACGCGCTGGGCATTCCGCTTACGGAAGTGCCTAAATAGGTAAGGATGCCTTCACCGTTGGACGCCGACAGGGGTTGCCCGCGCGCAATGCGGGCAACCCCAATCATTTCGACAAGAGGGGTCTTGGGAACCAGACAATTCAACCTTGACGAATGTAGCGCCGAAGGGGGGGGTGGCGGGGACTGCCTGATGTGCCTGGAAGGGGTCGCATCAGTTTCCTGCATACCCCCACCAGCAGGATAGCAGGACGGCGCCGAAGATGATTCGGTACCAGGCAAATGGAACAAAAGAGCTGCGGGATACGAAGGACAACAAGCCACGAATCACCACCATTGCCACGACAAAAGAGACCACGAAGCCAACAAAGAACATCGGCGCATCCGTCGCCGAGATTTCCCCATGAGCACCGACCAGCTTGACCAGTGAAGCACCAACCATAGCAGGTATGGCAAGAAAGAAGGAGAATTCGGTGGCAGCCGTTCGCGAAAGGCCAAAGCACATCCCACCCATGATGGTCGCTCCCGAACGAGAAACGCCGGGGAATAGGATCGCGAGGGTCTGGACGATGCCAATCCCCAAGGCCTTCCGCACCGAAATCAAATCAACTGACTGAACGTTTGGAGATTTGCATGACCGCTCAACCAGGAGAATTGCCACTCCTCCAACGACCAGCGCCAGGGAAACGGGAAATGGTCCAAAAAGATGAGCCTCGATCCATTTCTCCGTTGGAAGCCCGATCACCACCGCGGGAATCGTCCCCAAGACAAGGTTGGCTACCAGCCGCCGTGCCTGAAAATCATTGAAGAAATTCATTGCTACCGACAGAAACTTCTTCCGATAAAGCCAAACGACCGCAAGGATTGCTCCGAGCTGGATGAAGATGATGAAGGCGTTCTCTTTCCTTCCGGTGAATCCAAGCCAATTTTGCGCGAGTATCAGATGCCCGGTGGAGGATACCGGGATGAATTCGGTGGCGCCTTCGACAATTCCCAGTATCGCAGCCTTCAAAAGAGCAAGAAAGTCATTCATGTTGTCGCGCATTCCTGACCGAGCAGGTTCATACTGAAAGCTCCATACGGCTCATCAGCCTACACCGCCACACCGAGGCCGGGAGAGTAGGTGAAACGGGGACAAAACGCAAGGTGTTTTCCATCCTGCCAACGCCAAGAGGAGGAACATGTGGATCAGGGCCTGACTCGTCGGGAGCTCCTGGAAAGATTGAAGGTGCTCGAACGGGAAGAGGGCCGGCGCGTGGATGCTGAAAGGTTTGCCGAAGCGGTGCTCGATTCTCTTTCCGCCCACATTGCCATTCTGGACCAGGAGGGTGTCATCATCGAGACCAACCGTGCCTGGAAAGTCTTCGCCCATGCCAATGACATCCGCATGCGTCCGGATACCCTCGGCGTGAACTACATCCAACTCTGTGAGTCATCGGTGGGAGATTCGGCGGAACAGGCCCTGGAAGTAGCCTCCGGCATTCGGGCCGTCATCGCCGGGGAAATGGACGAATTTGTCATCGACTATCCCTGTCACTCTCCTCACGAAAAGCGCTGGTTCTACATGCGGGTCACGCGTCTGGCGGGCGCGGGAAAGGTCCGGCTGGTGGTCAGCCATGAAAACATCACCGCTCTCAAACAGGCCGAAGAAGCCCTCAAGAGAAGAGAAGCGGAACTGGAACAGCAATCGCTGAATCTCGAGGAAGCCAATACGGCCTTGAGAGTGTTGCTCCGACAAAGAGAGCACGACAAACGGGAACTGGAAGAGAAGGTCTTGATAAACGTCAGGAATTTCACCTTTCCCTATCTGGAGAAACTGCAGAGCGCACCCCTGGACCCTCAGTACCGAGTCTATCTGGAGATCCTCGAATCCCACCTGAAGGAGATTGTATCACCCTTTTTGTCCCGGCTGAGCACCCGGCATCTCAAGCTCACCCCCCAGGAAATCCAGGTCGCGACCCTCGTCAGGGATGGTCGAACCACCAAGGAAATTGCTCAAACCCTGTTGATCTCAACCAATGCGGTAGAATTTCACCGGAAGAATATCCGGAAAAAGCTCGGCCTGCACAACCTCAAGGCTAATCTACGGACGCACCTTCTCTCCCTCGGAAACCAGTAGGTTGTTACTACTGGTTTGCGCCTGTTTTTCTATTGTTGCCTTCCGGCAAGATCATGGCATGTTAATGTTATGAAAATTAGTTGTCAGGAGCAGCTTTTTTGCAGAGGCCGACAACCTGTAACAGAGGGAGGAAACACCATGCTGTGCAGCCTTTCAACCAAACTGGGCGACCAGGAAATGAGCGCCATCAAAACCTTGGAGAAGGAAGTGGGGCACCCGCTGCTCGCCTTTTCCTGCCATGCCCTGCAACCCGCCGCGGTCAATGCCGATCAGCTGGCGAAGATTCAGGCACTCGAAAGCAAGCTCGGGATCTCGCTGGTTGCCGTGAACGCTTGAGGAAGATCCTCGTGCCGCATGTCGAGCAGCACCGGGGGCGATGATGCCCCCGGCGATGCTGTTCTGCCTTCTTCCGCAAGCGTCGCTGGTCACTCTCAATTCCGGCAACAGAGAACCGCTGCGTTCACGGATCATTTGAGGACCTCAGTGTTTCACAAAGACCACTTTCTGCGGATTGAGGTTGGTTCCCAGGATTTCGTCGATACTGTCGGTAGCCGTGTTCAGGATGACGATTCTGCTGTTGGTCGCGTCGCTGATCCAGAGCATCTTGTTCTTATCAACCGGTGATCCGGAAGATTCCAGTCCCGAAATATTGATATGGTCGACAGCTTCAATTTTCTTACGATTCTTCCCGGTGGTTGGGTTGAATGAGTAAAGCGAATTATCGCCCCATCCATTATATCCCACAAAGTAGCCTTTATCTTTAGAGACTATGGCCATTCCTGAAATAGCGCCATAGGGATGGTTTGCCTGGCCTCCATCATTGACAATGATTTTTGTATCATAGGTTTGAGGATTGATGGTGGCTATTCCACCTGTATACTCATACTTGGTATTTCCCCATCCCGGATAGGCGCCTACTCCTTGTACATATATGGTATCGTTTTCTTTGAGATACGTGATACCGATTGGATTTTTAATGGGGAGTGGAATACCGTTGAGCCCATTCAACCCTTTACCGGTATTGATCTCCTTGTTTGTCTTGACATCAAATACGGCAACATAAGGCTTGTTGGAAGGAATAAAACCCTTATCACGGTTCAGGCGTTGCATGACGATAAACAGTTTGCCGTCGGCAATAACCCCGCAGGTCATTTCCGGAAGGCCATCCGAATCCGCATAGGCGCTCAGGTTGAGCTTGCCTTTTCTGAAGGTGGATTCCGACGTCGCGCTGGGATTGACCACCCATGCCTTGGTGGAGCCATACCGCAGGACGTAGGCCTTGCTGGCCGAGACGAAGATCATGTCCAGGGGGTTGCTTGATGAAATATCCTCGTCTCCCATGGTTGTATACTGCCAGATGGGTGACGACGGACTGTCAATGTCAAATTTGGCAATGTTGTCGGCATCGAAGCGTTCAATGCGATAGAAGTACCCCCGGTGTGATCTCACCGTTATGTCGGAGATCGTTGGCAGGAGATTGTTTTGAATCGTACGGGGGCCTCCTTTGGGATCGACCGAGGCAACGGCATGGGCGCCGCTGGAGTAGTCCGCGGCGACGGTGGCGATGACCGCCGACCAAGTAGCACCCGCGGCCAAGTTGACTTCATCGTTTCCCGCATGGCCTGGGACCGCTCCGGCCCAAAGCATGGAAATCCCCACCAACAACCAGGCTAATCTCCCCTTTCGCATGTTGCTACTCCTCTCTTTTCGAATGCCATCATCGCCACGCACACCGGGGGCCTACCCACAGCCCCTTCGAACTGCCGGCACCGGCCACCCCCTGTCACCCAGCCACTCACGTTATGCCGCCACCTGTTGGGCCCAGATACGCCCCTCAGCCTCGGGATGGTTCTCATACGCCGAATAGCATCGGCCTCGTATCAAGCGCGATGAGCCAACCGACGACACACAGCCCGCAGTTTGGCCCTAGAACTTGTACTGCACGGTGATGCTGGCTGACTTTCCCGGCATGGGATAGCCATTAAAGTCCTCGTATTGCGCATCACCGATATTCTTGAGATCAAGGCTCACGGTAAACGACCAGAGAAGGACCGATGCTCCGCAGTTGAACAGTCCCTTCGGCGTGGCGGCCAGGAGGTTCGCTGCATCGTAGAACACCCCGAGCTCAGCCAGGTATTCACCGTAGACCTTCACCGGACCATAGAAGGCTTCCATTCTTGCGAGGTAGGCTTCCTGGTACCGACCAGGCAGGATCTTGTTGTTGAAGGCGTTGATCTGGCTCTCCTGGAGGGGGTCCTGCCAGGTGGCATTGCCGATGAAGCGGAAATGCTTCAAGAACTCGATCTTCATGGAACCCTCGGCACCCCGGATGAGGGAGCTGGAGATGTTCACGGACCTTCCTATGCCGCGAGCGTCATAGACACGGGTGATAAGATCGTCCACCCTGTTATGGAAATAGGCGAAGCCCAAGGTGACGTTTTGGATGCCGGGATCGGTGCCTTTGAACCGAAGCTCGAAACCGATGTCAAAGTTGGTTCCCTTTTCCGGTTTCAAGTCCGGATTGCCGACCAGGAAGCCCCGGTCACCGAAAAGCTCGAAAAACGATGGTTCCCTGACATACTGCGCCAGGTTCGTCTTTATGGTCAGGTTTTCGTACATGTGGTATTTGATGCCCAGCTGAGGGTTCCAGGCACCGTCGGTTACCGTGGCTGCCTTGCGGCGCATGCCCCAACTATCGACGCCGCCCGCTCGCTCGTCCTCGGTGAAAGTGTACCGAAGGGCTGGAGTGATGATCAGTTTTTCCTGGGAAAGCCTGAGAGCATCCTGCAAGCCGACGGACAGCGAGTTGCGGGAGCTCTCTCTCATGCGGTTCTTGGGGTTGAGGAGGTCTTCGGGGTCATAGGTTTCCCTCTGAGCATCCACCATCCCGGTCAGGGTATTCCAGTCGGTATGCCAGTCGACGACCGAATGTCCCCCAAAGCGATTGGTGGTGTAGTGATTGTGTTGCTTGCCAAGCCCTACCTGTCCCTCGGCATCATTGTAGTCCTCCACCTGGTAGGTGTAATCGAAGAAGCTGCTCGTGTTGAGGTTCAGAGGACCGAGATCGTTGGCCGTGAGCTTCAGGCTGGAGATATTGCGCGTGTTCCCGTAACTCGTCGTGGCCCGACTGCTGTTGTTCCAGCTCGGTAGCCCCTGGTCACTGGAGAACCACTGATCCATGAAGTCGAGACGAGTGTTGTTCGATAGATCATAGCCGAGTTTTCCCAGGAAGCTGTTTTCGGCGTACTGGGCATTACGCCGCTTCTGTACCCGGTCATCGCGGAGGTTCCAGGTAGTCCCCCGGTCGTTGACGAACGTAAAATCGTTGTCACTGGTTTGATATTCCGCGGAAACCAGGTAGTCCCACTTGCCGGGCTTATGGTTCACAAACCCTGAACCCTGCCACGTGTTGAACGAAGCATGGCTGCCTGTCACACTGCCATGGAGCTCTTTCTGGGAGCGCAGGGTGCGGATGTTGATGACGCCGCCGATGGAAGACCGGCCAAAGTTGATGGGGGTGACCCCCCTGAAGATCTCGATGGACTCAACATCGGAAAGAGAAATGGTACTGAGGTCCACGCCCCCGCCCGCGGCGGCGTTCAACAGGATCCCATCCAGAAAAACCATCACCTGGTCGCTGGAGGATCCTCTCAGGGAAACCGTCGCAAAGCTTCCCGTCCCGCCGGTTTGCCTCACCTGGACCCCGGTTTCTTTCTCGATCACCTCGGCCAGGCTTTCGAGCTTCCCCTCAAACTCTTCCCTGGTGATCAGCGAATAGAAGGAAGGCGAGGCGTCCAGGTCCACATCCCCCGTCTCCTCGGTTCTTGTGGGTTTCTGAGCAGTCACGACGATCGCTTCCAGCGTGGCTTCCGGTACCGGTTCGGCAGTTGCCAGCCCGGTGCCCGAAGCAAGGGTTGACAGCAGCCCCACGATGAAGACCCAACAGCGGCCCAGCTTCCTTTTCCTCATCCCCGTCAGCTCCCCATCGGCTTCCGCGGTTTCTGATGGCGGGATTTCCCGTCCTGCAGTTCACATTACCGAGACAGCCGGTGCAGAATCCTCGGAGAGCGTTGCGAAGCCTGGTGGCCGATCGAGATCTGCAGACCAAAAAAAAATCCTCGGAGCAAAAAGCTCTGAGGATTACACCCTGGTTCATTTGGTCCTTCAGCAGTTCATCGGATATCGCTCGTACCGATTCCCCAACTCCCCCTCAGGCAGGTTTTCTGGCTCACGGATCAGCCTACTCTCCGCACCTTCCCATTGCCTTTAGCCGGCAACAGTGGCCTCAGCGGATTTCGTCCCCGTTTACAGAGGCGGGACCGCTCCCGAATTTCACGGGATTCCCTATTAAACTACTGGTACCTGATGGTTCTACAACGATGTCGCTTTCACGGATACAGGTTGTTGCCGATGCTGTCAAGAGCAAAGAAACCCCTATGCGGAGAAACCATTATAGACCCCTCGCATACCGGCAGCTCATGAACGCCGGCACCAGAAGTATCAGTGGCGCACATGCCAGCAGGGTGATCCGGAACGGCTTCCCTTCCAGAGGCAGGAAGAAGGTCGCCACGCCAATCAGAACCAGAGGGACCGACCACATGATGAACAGCCTTCCGCCGTAGGCATTGATGGCATACCAGTTCTCTTCCGACTCGAACGACTTCTTGAAGCGCACCCCGTACAGCCTGTTCATCGGCACCTTGCGTCGAGCCAAAGGCAGGCTGATGACAATCATCAGGGTCCCGACGAAGATATTGCTCAGACCAAGAGCGATACTGGTTGCATCCATCAAGGCCTCCCCTCATCCCGTTTGAGCCAACTCCCGTCAGCCGGCTGGCATGGTTTGCGATCTTCCAGAGCCAATATCAACGCAAGAATAGACCGAAACAATGAAGCCTGCAATGCTCTTCCTTCGGGGCCTCTTGCAAAAGTCCCCGGGGGTCATTCCGGTAAAAGCCGGAATCCAGGTTATTCGCCCCTTCCTGGACCCCGACTCCACGGTCAAGCCTGCCGGGCCACTCCTCGCCGGGGTGACGGAAAACAAGCATTCTGCAAGAGGCTATTCGGCTCGAATTTTTCCGTTGACAGGAAGGGGGAAGTGGGGTAGGCATCATCCCGTGGTAAAAATTTGAAAGAGGCATCAGGCACCCCCTCCAGGGGTTTAAAAGGGAATCCCGTGTAACTCGGGAACGGTCCCGCCGCTGTAATCGGGGACGAAATCCGAAA
>CAZDKX010000040.1:0-21348 GCA_964505935.1 uncultured Syntrophobacteraceae bacterium | reverse complement strand
CATGGACTGGATCATCTTGGCCACGGCTTCCTCGATGGAATACTTGGTCTGGTGAGTGGGGGGGCTGGGCAGATTGACGCCGGAAGGCACCCCGCGAATGGCGGCGATGAGCTTGTTCACCTTGTACCACATGAGCAGACCACCGTCCCCCGGTTTGGCCCCCTGCCCGTACTTGATTTCGATGGCACAGGGATCCTCCTTCATCTCGGGCAGCGCATGAATGATTTCGTCCCAGCCGAAATAGCCGCTGGCGATCTGCAGGATCACGTACTTGAGGAAGCGTGAGCGCAGCAACCGCGGCGGGCAGCCGCCTTCGCCCGTGCACATGCGCACCGGCATGTTCAGCTGTTCGTTGAGATAGGCTACCCCCATCTGCAGGCCTTCCCACATGTTGGGCGAAAGGGCGCCGAAGGACATGGCCCCGATGATAAGCGGGTAGATTTCGCGCACCGGCGGAATCCAGCCCTGCTCCTTGAGGAGTCGCAGATTCTCTTCGGGGGGCAGGATCCTCCCCAGGAGGGTGCGCAGCTCGAATTCATGGCGCCCGGCATCGAGGGCCGGGTCGGTCAGCATGGAGATCCGGGTGAATTTGATGCGGTCGAGCACGCCGCCCGGCTCCGGATCGCGGACATTTCGGCGCCCGCCTCGCCGCCGCGGCTGGCCGCCCCGATTGATGTGGAACCTGAGCTTGTCCGCCTCATCCGTGCGATAGGGGATCACGCAGTCGTTGGGACAGACCAGGTTGCACATGGCACATCCCACGCAGGCATAGGCCGGGTCGGTTTTCTGGCGCAGGCCGTAGAAGACCTGATTGATGCTCGAAGAAGTGTTGTCCTGGCCAATCTCTCCCAGGCTTGGCAGTTGGATCGCCCGTTTGCGGTAAACCCCCAGTTCAATGGCATGAACCGGACAAACCGCCGTGCAGCGACCGCACAGGGTGCACCGGTCCCTTTCCCAGTGAACCTGCCAGGGAAGATCCTTGATGCTTAATGAGGAAGGGGCAATCGTTCCATCTGCGAACATATCTTAACCTCCTGGCGATCCGGACGGATGACCGCCGTATCCAGATACATCGGCTGAAAATCCCTGCTGCGATCCCGGTCGGGGATGGCGACATCGAGGCCGCACATTTCGGAGGCAATGGCATACAAGCCGGGTCTGCCTCCCACCACCGCCGGGCGCAGCTTTTTGCGATCCTGAACCACGAAGAGCGACCGGTCGGGCAGACAGCCAATGACACAATTGGGTCCGTCGACTATCAACCGACGGCAGGAGTGTTTGAGGTTCCTCAAAAACGTACCATCCGGATGCTGCTCCAGGTCCTCATCCTGCAAGGGGGTGATGACATGCTTGTAGGACTCGATGCCCAGCCCCAGACGGTTGAGGGTAAAATGCAGGATATGGGTAAACACCTCCGAATCCGACTGGTATCCGATGTATCCCGGGAAGCCGCGGGAGCTGAGGAATTCCCGAATGGGGACAAAGGCGGTGTTTTCGCCATTGGTCATGGTGGCTACCCCCTGGATGAAGAAGGGATGGCAGGCATAGAGGTTGATGGCATAGTTGGTATTCTGCCGACCCTGGGCAAGGATTACGCGTGCCTGGAGTTCCTCCCGGTCCAGCCTGAGGTATTTGGACACCAGCAGTGGGTCACCGATCTCCTTGATCATGATGACATCGGGCCAGAAACTGTAGACAATCATGTCTTCCTGCTCTTCACCCATCTGGCGGAGCTGCAGCCGAAGCATCAGCAAACGGTGCTCGAGTTCGCGCTCGCTGAGCCCTTCCCACGTCTCCGGATATTCATAGGCGCGAATCAGGTAGATGTCCCGTCGGGGTGTGCCCGGCGGCGGGCTCTTGGGAATTTTGATCGAAAGCTTGAACTTGGTCATGAACCCGATGTTCATCATGAACTGATCCAGGCGCTTCAAACCATCGTTGGTGAAGATGCCTGATAAAATGGGCGCGCCCTTCAGATCCTCAAACGGACCCCCGAGGTCGCTGAGGAACAGACCAACCCCCGAGCCATCATGGCCCTCGCGCATCACATCCAGCGCCTGCATGGCCATCATGGGCGACAGCGGCTCCTCGCTGGTTAAGGCAAACAAACGGCACATCGTAAGGTACTCCTCAATGACAGACTTACCCTGGCGGTCCAGCAATCATGAAACAGGCCTCTGCTGACACACGCTACCAGGAGAGTAAACAAACATGCCTTTAAGGCCAGACTGAATGGATAGTGGCAGGGCTTTCACCCAGACCAGGAAGGAACTGACCACCGGATTGTTCCCGCAACTGCAGATGCGCTTGCACTTCCTTTCCATTCCAGCAGGGACAGTGTTTATTAGCTCAGATTATATTTTAAGTCAAAGGACAAGTAAACCCCATAGGGCAGTACCTTCTTGGTTAGCTAAAAAACCGTGGACAATCCCGCCTCCAGGGTGTCCCAGATTTCGTGACCATCCCCTATCCCGTCGCCCGACATTGGGACCGGAAGCAAATCCTCCAAATCAGTTTTTCCCCGTCGAGCCAAATTACCTTTTGATAAAATGGGGTTGGTTCTGTAATAGAGAGGCGGAGGCCGCCAGCGAGATCTCCACGGCAAGACGACGAACAGCTGATGGTGCAAGGACCCCATGGTTACCAAGATTCCACCTGCAGACAGACTCCCCTTTGAACAGGGCGAAATCGCCGTGTTGCGACAGTCCATCCATATCGCGGAAGAACTCCTGAGCGAACACTATAAGATATCGACATCACAGTGGAAACGGTATCGCTATGACATTCAGTCGCTGAAGGACCTGCAGGAAGAAGAAATCACCGATACGGCGTTTGCGCAGATCTACCGCTACGCCCAAAGCCCCCATGAACGCCTGCGAGGCAGCGAAACCGGCGACTACTTCAAGATCTGTCTCCAGGATCATGTCATTCGAAGAGCGGTTGAACGGGATCACACGATCCATCTCCTTCCGCTCTCTCTCTATATCGTGACTCACGAACTGGTGCATGTGATCCGCTTCGCCAAATTCCTCCAGCGGTTTGACAGCACTACGGCGGAGCAGGAGCTCGAGGAGGGGCGAGTGCACACTCTGACCTATCAACTCCTGGAGACCTGCAAGGTCCCCGGCCTGAGCGAAGTGCTTCGGGCGTTTGTTGACTGCCGTACCATGGAAACGTTTTCCCGCCATGAATGATAAATCTGCGGGAACTTACCCTTCCGGCCCGCCTCAGTGCCCGTTTGGAGTTATTTCTTGTCCCGAATCGTAATCACTGCTTCATTACCGCTGCCAACCTCGTAGCGGCTGTCAGGGCGCAAGCGCACCGTCACGGTTTCCCTGCCTTCGTGAGATGTGTCGCCAATGGGCACCACCTTGACCATGGCCCACACGGCCCGGGCAGGGATGGTCACCATCCCCGGGAGTTTCTTGTAGTCTTTTCCGCCGACGGCTGTGCCGCTCACGGAATACTTGACCTTAAGTGCTTTGGTGCTGGGTCCCATGCGGTAGAAGGTGAATATGCCAGGCCTTTTCCCGGCCTCAGCAACGTAGGCATCCGAGGCCGCCACGAGAATGGTTGGCAGATAGGAGGAGAGCCCAAGCGACGGGTCGCCGTAGAGGTTGAAGACACATTGGTTGGCCCACGGTACCTCGAAACGTTTACTCCCGGGTCCCGGGCCGGTGCGCGCAAGATTCGCGTAGACATCGTAAAGGGCCTCACCGGCAGCCATTTTCCGAGCGATCAAACGGTCTGCAAATTCGTACGTCATGCCGGCGTTACTGGTGGTTCCCTGGAATTCCACCTGACCTCGCCAATACCAGGAATAGCGCGTCGCGGCAATAGTCGCCACCGCTCCGTTCTTGAGCAGCGAAAAGGCGAGATTGTTGGGATATTCCGGATAGGCGTTGAGGCACGAGCACTGAAACGTGATCAACGGCCGGTTATCGCTCAGCAGCACAGTATGATTGCCGTCCATGATCTGGTCCGCATCATCCTCGGAGCCGTGAGTCCACCAGAAGACCGCGCCATGGTCGCCGGCATTCCAGGCAGCCGTGACGGTCTCGTAGGTGCACGGCGTGGTCTCCGGCGGCGGCAGCACATTGCGGTAGGCCTTCTGGTAGATCCGGTGGTATTCCCAATCCTGAGTGAAGAGGACCTTGTTCTTGATTTCCTCACCCAACTGATAGCCCAAGGTTCGTTTGTCGCTGGCCATCATGGGCAGCAGCACATTTTCCCGCCAGCCCGCGCCGTTGAACCCCTCTCTTTCATAGGTCACCGTCTTTTGCAGGATGTGGTTCAAATCATCCGGTTTCCCATAGTAGGGAATCCGCCCCACGATGACCTCCGCAAAGCGGTCAACCCCGCCCTGCCCAAAATCGGCAAGGTCAGGGGCCTGGTAGCACGGGGCCTGGGGAGATTCGCCGAACTTCCCGTTGCCGTTGAGGTCCCAGTTCCCGCTCAATTCCGCATAGTAGTAATCGGAAGGGACCGGATTGGCATCGGTATCATTGTCACAGGGAAGCGGCCAGAGCATCTTCATGGGCACATCGCCGACGTCGGCATGGGGGCTGGGGTTGCCGATGAGCAGCACGTATTTGAGCTTCAGCTTCACATAATTGCTCACCAGCCAGCTCCGAATATTGTCGGCAGCGGCATCGCCCATCCCGCCCCCCCATTGGTCTTCCGTGACCAGATAGACGTCGAATCCCTGGTCTTTCTTGCTCCGCATGAAACTGTCGAGTTGCCCTGCGGAACCGCTGACGGCATTGGCAATGGCATTGGTGGTGACGATCGCATAGCCCGGCGGCGACTGAGCGGCTGATGCCGCCGGCCGCTCACCCCAGTATCGAGGAGCCATCTCATCGAAGTTTACGGCCATCCTGCGCACCTGTTCATCGGCAACGCCATCCGCGGACAGCACCGGCTCTTGCTGCCCTGACAACAGCGCCGGCTTGCGGGAGAATTGCACGACCAGCCTGCCCTGTTTCAAGCGGTAAAGCTTCCCGCTGAGAGGAGTGTACTGAAAGGCCGCTACCGGCACCTCGACGATCTGCCACGCGCGCAGCTTGCCGGTCGTTACGCCGGCCACCAGATCTTTGGGGAACACCCCTTCCCGACCATAAACAGCCGTATCCTTGCTATCGACGATGGTTCGGTCCATCGGCCAGGAAACCACTTCTCGGCCATGGATTCTGGTTGCGGCAGGAGGAATGGGACGTACCTGCCAGGTCCCGGGCTGTTTCTCCAACCGCACATTCTTCAGAGTGGCGGTCACGGTTGCCGGGTCCGCATCGGGAGGCAGCACCATCTTGACCACCAGGTAAGGGATCCCGGGTTCGCCCGTATCGCTGAGGTACTGGAGCTCACTGCCGGTGAATCGGGCGAACCCGTCGCCGCCCACACTCACCGCGACGGTTTCCCGGGGCAGCCTTGCACTCGTTTCATCCGCCTGCCCCAGCCCCTTGAAGCAAAGCAGCAGCAACACCAGGGAAAAAATCATGAGCGAACGCTTGTGATTCTTGAGTTTGATGGCCATCATCGCTGTTCCCCCCCGCAAAGATGAAAGTTATTTTTTCCATACACGGGAACTATCGGCACTTTTCAGGGTTTTGGAAATGGTTTTGTGGGTGGGCCAGTGCTCCCGAAGGGAACCAGAAGGACTCAAGAGGAGCTTTCCTGTTCGTTGAGGATAGCAGGCTTCAACCTGGAGCCCCAGGCAGCCCGGCAAGGAATAAAATGAAAATTGTTTAGAAGCTCTTCCTGTGTTAAGAGTGATCCCGGCTTGAGATACCCATAGAACAGGATATTCATCACCATGACGACGAAAATCAGCAGAGAAGAAGTACGACATGTGGCAACCCTGGCGCGGCTTGAGCTGGTCGAAAGCGAAGAGCTGCGCATGACGGAACAGATGAACAACATTCTGAGCTACGTGGACAAGCTCAATGAAGTGGATACCGCCGAGATTCCCGCGACCACTCATGCGATTCCGCGGGAAAACGTGTTCCGCCCTGACGAAGTCACCAGCACCATCGACCGTGAGGGGGCGCTGGCCAATGCGCCCCAGAGTGATGGGGCCAGTTTTATCGTTCCCAAGGTCCTCTAACCTTGTGACTGAGAGGTCTTTCCGGCTATGGCACTCCACACTTTGACCATTCATGCCCTGCATGCCCTGCTGACGCGCAAAGAGGTGAGCGCTGCGGAGGTCGTGACGGCGTTTCTGACGCGCATTGCGGAGCTGGACCCGCAACTCAACAGCTACCTCACCCTGCTTGCCGATACCGCCCTGGAGCAGGCTCGACAGTTTGACGAAGGGGGTGCGAGTTTCCACCTTTCGCCGCTTGCCGGAATCCCTCTGGCGATCAAGGATGTGCTCTGCCTGCGAGGGGTGCGGACGACCTGTGGTTCGCGCATCCTGGAGGGGTTTGTGCCGCCTTATGACGGTACGGTCTTGGCGAGGTTGAAGGAGGCCGGGGTGATCTTCCTTGGCAAGACCAACATGGACGAATTCGCCATGGGCTCTTCCACGGAGAACTCAGCCTTTGGCACCACGCGGAATCCCTGGGACCTGAGCCGGGTACCGGGAGGATCCAGCGGCGGGTCGGCGGCCGCGGTTGCCGCTGATCTTTGTGCCGGTTCCCTGGGAACCGATACCGGAGGTTCCATTCGGCAACCTGCGTCCTTCTGCGGGGTAGTCGGCCTGAAACCCACCTATGGTCGGGTTTCCCGGTACGGCCTGGTGGCTTTTGCCTCCTCCCTCGACCAGATCGGCCCGATCACCAAAGACGTGGAAGACGCCGCGCTGCTGCTGCAAGCCATCGCCGGGCATGATCCGCGCGATTCGACCTCGGTGGCGCAGCCGGTCCCGGATTTTCGGGCGGCGCTGCAACAGCCCATCAAGGGCCTCCGGCTGGGCATTCCCAAAGAATATTTTGTGCCGGGAATGAACGCCGATGTGGCCTCCGCGGTGCAGGACGCCATCCGCACCTGTCAGGAATTGGGTGCCGAAATTTGCGAAGTTTCCCTGCCGCATACGGAATACGGGGTGGCCGCCTATTACATCATCGCCCCCGCGGAAGCGTCCTCCAACCTGGCCCGCTACGATGGTGTGAAATACGGCTATCGCGTGCCTGGAGCACGGGAGTTGATGGCCATGTACCGGCAGAGCCGCTCGGAGGGTTTTGGCTCCGAAGTCAAGCGGCGCATCATGTTGGGCACCTATGTGCTTTCGGCCGGCTATTACGACGCTTACTACCGAAAGGCCTCTCAGGTGAGGACCTTGATCCGGGAGGATTTCACCAAGGCCTTTACCCAGTGTGACGCCCTGTTGGCCCCGGTGGCACCCATCCCGGCCTTCAAAATCGGGGAAAAAGCGGATGATCCGCTCGAAATGTATCTCAATGACGTCCTGACGCTGCCGGCCAGCCTCGCAGGGGTCCCCGGCCTGTCCGTACCGTGCGGGTTTTCGGCTGAAAAGCTGCCGATCGGGCTGCAGATTCTCGGGCCGCATTTTCGGGAGGAGGTCATCCTGCGCATTGCCTACCAGTTCGAACAGGCCACCCCGCACCTTCGCCGCAAACCTCAGGTGGGCTGAGCTACTGCGAGGTTTCCTTTTCTCGTCCACGAAGCAATACGAACGATCGCGAAGCCACACGAAGCAGTTGCTCATGTCCCGGTGGGACACCCGAAGACCCATGAAAAGGACCGCGGTTGACAGGCAACTGCCACTGGCAACTCGCAACTCGTAACTTTTCAGGGCAGTCTTCTCGTGTGGCTTCGCGCTCTCAGTGGCGGAAGACGATGATTTGCTTCGAAACCGCGACTAGCGATACTGGCTGGCGAAGTGGTTCTTCGGCACCACCACGATGCCGCGGGGAGTGACGTCAAACCGCTTCCGATCCTCCTGCGGATCCATTCCGATATCGGTGTGCGGAGGGATGACGTTGTGCTTATCGATGATCGCTTTCTTAATCCGGCAATGCCGTCCCACCTCGACGTTGTCCATGATCACCGATTCGTCCACTTCCGCCCAACTGCGGACGGACACATTGTAGGAGAGTACCGAGCTGCGCACAATGCCGCCGCTGATGATGCACCCCGGGGAAACCAGGGAGTCCACCGCCATCCCCACGCGCGGCGGTTCCTCGTTGGCCTGATTGAAGACAAACTTGGCAGGTGGGTACTGGCGTTGAAAGGTTCGGATCGGCCAGAGGCTGCCGTAAAGGTTAAAGAACGGGTCCAGGCCGGTCAGATCCATATTCGCGTTCCAGTAGGCATCCAGGGTCCCCACATCCCGCCAGTACTGGGAATCCCGTGTGCCGTCAACCCATTGCCAGCGCCGGGTACCGTCCGGATCCATGGCATGGATGTAATCCTTGATTTGATTCAGGCGGCGGTACGGGTAGGCCACGACGCGATAGTCCTTGATCAGGTGCGGGATGATGTCCTTGCCAAAATCATCGTGGCTGGTCTTTTTGAGCAGATCGAGAAGCAGTTCCGTGCGGAACAGATAGATGCCCATGGAGGCCAGGGAGCGCTCGGGGTCATCGGGAATGGTTTTTGGTTCCTTGGGCTTTTCCTCCCATGAGACAATCCGGAAATTGTTGTCCACTTCGGCAATGCCGAATTCCGAGGCCTGGTTTCGCTCCACCTCGAGCAGTCCGACACTGACATCGGCATCATGCTTTTCGTGGTACTCGCGAAACGACATGTAGTCCATTTTGTAGACATGATCACCGGAGAGGATCAGGACATAGCGGGGCCGCTCCCTTTCGAGCAGATAGAGGTTCTGGCGCACACAGTCGGCCGTTCCCCGGTACCACTCCTTGCCCAACCGCTGCTGCGGGGCGGCGATTCGCAGATAGTGGCCCAGATCGGCGGAAAAGATGTTCCAGCCCTCCTCCAGGTGATCGACCATGGACTGGGACTTGTATTGCGGAAAGATCAGGATCTTGTAGAGCTGGGAGTTGATGCAGTTGCTGAGGGGGATGTCAATGAGCCGGTAAATGCCGCCAAAGGGCACGGCCGGCTTCGAACGGTCGCGTGTCAGCGGCATCAAGCGTTTGCCCTCGCCTCCCGCCATGATGATGGTGAGCACGTCTTTCATGGTCCGCCCCTTTCCCGCAATCTGCGCTTTGCTGCCTTAACGGAGGTACTGCCGCACATCCGGCGGCAGGGCATTGTCCCGATAGACCACATTGCCTTCCTTGTTCACGAGGACTACCAGGGGAATGCCTTGAACCTTATAGGCCTTCATGACCTTGCCTTCGCCGTCAAAAAGGATCGGCCATGAGACCGGATGCCCGTCTTGATAACGCTTCAGGCGGTCAAGCGTGTCCGATCCGCCGACGTTGATGCCGATGATTTCCATTTCGTTCGGGCCGATCTTTTCCCGCAATTTGAGGAAATCGGGCCGCATGGCCACGCAATGGGGACACCAGGTGGCCCAGAAATAGATCAGGACCGGACGCTGCCCCTTGAACGTGCTCAGCCGGACCATCGAACCGTCCAGACTGGGAAGCTCAAAGTCCACAGCCGGTGCTTTGGCACTCGATCCCCAACTGAAGAAGGAAGCCAACACCATGGGCTCGCGGGACTCGGCGGCAATTCCCCGCGGCTGCAACAGCACCAACAGGCTCACCCCCAATCCCACAAAGCCGGCCAACAAACCACGGAAAACTATCTTGAGACTCATAGCCAGAGCTCTCCTGTCTTGATGAAGAAATATTCGGCCGCCAGAACCATCAGCAGTCCGAAAGCTTTCTGAATGCGCATCATCCAGATACCGGAGCGCGGGAGCGAAGCCAGGAGGCCGGTGGAGGTCCCGATGATAATCACCAGGCTGCCGATACCGTAGGAAAAGACAAACAGCATTCCCATGCCCCACACAATATCCTGGCGGGTGGCAACAATGGTCAGCAGCACCCCCAGAATGGGGGTCGTGCAGGTGCTGACCACGAGCGCGGAGGCCCCCCCCAGCAGGACGCTCGATAGAATATCATGTCCGGCAATATTTCGCACCTGAATGCGATTCAGCAGGGCCGGCGGCTTGAGCGGCACGACGTCCAGCATCACCAGGCCAAAGAAAAGGCACAGGTTCCCGACCAGCAAATAGGTCCAGCGATTGGTCGTCAAAGCCCCGAAAAGCCCCCCGGTGAGGGCCGCCACCGCCCCGAGAGCGGAATACACCAATGCCAGCCCCAGAACGTAGAAGGAAGAAAGGACGAAGCCCCGCCAGCGGCTGCCATGGGCCTTGGCCCCCACAAAAGCCACCGTAATGGGGATCATGGGATAGGTGCACGGGGTGAAACTTGCCAAGATGCCACCCACGTAAGCGAGAAGAAGAGCGAGGGACGGATGGTCCTGCGCAATCCCCTCGAATTGAGTCATCCACTCCAAGATTTTCCCTCTGATTCGTCGCGCTTATCCCGTTCCGAGCTGATCGAGGAGCCTCAAGCTTTTGAGGTCCTTATGAAGGTGGTCACGCACCCAGCCCAGCAGCGCCTGTAAAAGAGGCGCCTTCCGATGCTGGAGAAAACGGAGACGCCAGATGTTTGCTATTGAAAACCGCCTGGACTGCTGAATGAGAGCCAGGGTACCCAAATCCAAAGGAGCACCGTATCCCTCACGTGGCCTGTGGTCCGGGCAGGCCAGCACTCCTCGATCCATTTGCCACCACCACTGGGTAGCCGAATTGAGCGGACGGCGACACACGTCACACCCTTCCAGGGCTGGAAGATAACCCATGATATGGAGAAAGCGAAGCAGGAAAAGCAAGACCACGTTGACCGGATCTCGGGAGGTCGCCAGGTGCTCCAGCGACGCTCGCAAGAGCATGAAGAGCTCCGCCTGGGGTTCCCCTTCGGGTGCCATTTCCAGAACGATTTCTGAAATCAGCGCTGCATAACCCCATCGCCTGAGATCCGCGCGCAGACTCAGATGGGGCTCCACCAGACTGCCCGCCTCGATCCATACCAGCCCTCTACGGACCCGATAAGTCAAGTGCACCACGCTGCACGGTTCAAAAACGTGAACGAAGCGCTTCTTGCTCCGCCTTGCGCCCTTGGCAATGCCTCTGAGATTCCCCGCCCCCTCACTGCAGAAAGCAATGAGGCGATCAGACTCTCGATAGTCTCGACAGCTCAAGACGATGGCTTCCGTCTCAGCAACATCCATGCCCCGTTTTTTCTCATTCCTTCATGTAGCGCTGATCGGGAAGGCTGAAGCGGATTACGCTGCCCGGTTTGGCAGGGATTTCCACAGGGCGGCCGTCCCACTTCATGCGGACGCCGCCCGCATTGCCAATCACGATTCTGACGCTCTTCTCAGCCTCCCATTCACGCATCTCTCCAGGCTCCAACATGGCGTTCTGGGTGCTCTTGTCATCCATGGTGACCTGGACCCAGGTCTTCTGAGTGGCCTCCACGCCGAACTGATGCTTTTCCATGCTTGGTGCCGCAACAGCTGGCTTTTCAGGGGATTCCGGCAGGATGTCGGTTGCCCTTGCGGCCGGTGTCGGTCGTACCCCTTTCTCGGCGCCAGCCGCCAGTTCCTTTGCGGGTGACGGCGCGGTCGCCGGTCCGGTCTTTTCAGAGAGATCGGAGGGCAGGTCCTGTTGGGGGTAGCCGGACGTGGACAAAGACTGCGGCTCGTTCGAGTGCAGACGGTACTTCCAAAACCACGCCCCTCCATAGACCAGTGCCAGCACGACAACGCCTGCCAGAACGATGGGAAAGACCCCGACGCGATTCTTCCGGCGGAGCCCCCGAGACCATTTGCCAAAGCGCTGGATACCCTCCTGCTGCTGATCACAGGCCCGTATTCTCGCCTCATATTTCTCGAGCACCGCCTCACCATCAAGGCCCACGGCCCGGCAATAGCTTCTCACAAAACTGCGAATCAGCAACGCCGTTCCAATGCGCTCGTAATTCCCCTCTTCCAGGGCTTGAAGCATGCTCACACTGACCCGAAGCTTCTCCGACATGGCCGGCAAGGTCAGACCCTGCTTCAGCCTCTCCGATTTCAACAGTCCCGCAAGTTCTTGCATCCGTATTTGGCTCTTGGCTATGGGTTATTGGTCATTGGTCCGCGGTGGCCTCCTTCTCCGCAAGCCATATCCATGCGTTGCTTTTCATTTCGAGGTGCTGTCTCCCAGCATGGGAATTACAGGGAGATTTGAATGTAGGCGCGGGATTCAAGGTCCTTGACCCATTCCTGATACTTTCGGGCCATTTCCTTTTGAAGCAACTGCCGGCGCGCCTTTTCCCGGACATTGACATCCGAGGTAGCCTGTTTCTCTCGCTGAATGTCCAGGACCTTGAAGATGAAGTATCCCGAAGGGGACTTGATCAGTTCTGTCATATCGCCCGGCTTGAGCCCCCGTGTCGCCGCTTCGATGGCCGGCGCCAAATCGCCAACCGCAATGTATCCCAGGTCTCCACCTTCCTCGGCCGCCGGTCCTTTGGAGTTTTCCCGGGCAACCCTGGCAAAATCTTCACTACCCTTGATGCGCGCCATGACGCTCTTGGCCTGTTTGTCAATCTCTTCGGTCTTGTGCGCATCAGCCCCTTCCGGGATGGGCAGAAAGATGATGGCCAGCCGCCGCTTTTCCGCAAAGGAAGCCTGATCCGTGCCGAGATAGGCATCAATCTGTTCAGGAGTGATGATGATCTTGGATTTGAGTACCCGGTCAACCAGTCTGGTCCGTTCGATCTCCTTCTTGAGGGAATCTCGGAATTGAGCGCGAGTCTGCCCCTGCTGCTGGATCATGTAGTCGAGTTGGGTGTCGGTGAAGTTATTCTCCCGCTTGACTCCCTCGACGGCATCATCGATATCGCGTGTCATCACGACAATCTTAAGACGGCGAATCTCCTCATCCGCCAGACGATCCCGAATCATCTGCTGCAGTACTTCCCGCTCGATCTGCGCTCGCTTCACCGGATCATCCGTGGCAAATTCGGGGGCCATCTTGGCCAGCAAACGAAGCTGGTCCTGCAATTCACTGTAGAGGATGATGTTGCCGTTTACAGTGGCCACCATCCGGTCCAGGGTATCCGCCCGAACAGCCCCAAACCCTGCCAGCAACCCCACGATAATCAAGAACATTCTTACTGCCAGCCGCATGCAACCCCTCGCTCCGTGAAATCCCCGCTTTTGCCCCGGGCTTTCTCACTATTTTCTAACCTACTGAATTGACTTAATATCACTAGCATGTTCCCAGCTTTCTTGCAAGATCCTTTTCAAGCGGACGAGACGCTGGAGGGCATCGCGCCCCCAGATGTCGACCCTGAGCTTGCGCTCGGCCTCCAGTCGGAAGGCGCAATGGATCTGCTCCAGATAGGAGGCCAGCGAGAGTGCCGCGGTGGTTATCGCAAAAGTGAAAACAAATGACTCACCATCCTGATCCACGCGCATCAATCCGGCCCGCCTGGCAAGCAAGCGCGTTTTCGCAAGCAAAATCAAGCTCCTCACGCTTTCGGGAAACTGACCGTACCGATCCCGCCACTCTTTCGCCAGTTCGTCGATCTCCGATTCTTCGGCAATCGTGGCCAGTCTTTTGTAGGCAATCAGCCGCTGATCGGTATCCGGAATGAAAGTCTCCGGCAGGAAGGAGGAGAGCTGAACGTTCAGTTCCGGCTCGATGACCTCTTCGGCAACCGGGCCGCCTTTGAGTTCACGCACGGTCTTTTCGAGGAGTTCCAGATAGAGCTCATACCCGACGGCGGCGATATGCCCCGATTGGGCCGCCCCGAGGATGGTCCCGCCTCCCCGGATCTGCAGGTCGTTGAGAGCGATCTTGAAGCCCGCTCCCAATTCGCTGAAATCGAGGAGGGCGCGTAGCCGTTTCTGGGCATCGCGCGTGATGAGATGCTCGCCGGGCACCAGCAGATAGGCGTACGCCTGTTCGCTGGAGCGTCCCACCCGCCCGCGCAGCTGATAGATCTGGGCGAGTCCAAACTTGTCGGCCCGGTTGATGATAATCGTATTGGCTGCCGGAATGTCCAGTCCCGACTCAATAATGGTGGTGCAAACCAGCACGTCTACCCGGCGCTGGATGAAATCGAGCATGACCTTTTCCAGGTCCCGCTCCTTCATCTGGCCGTGGGCCACGCTGAAGCGCGCCTCCGGCACCATCTGAGCCAGCCTGGCCGCCATCTGGTAGATGCTCATCACATGATTGTGCACGAAAAATACCTGCCCACCCCGCTTGAGTTCCCGATAAATCGCCTCCCGGATGGTGAACTCATCGTATTTGCACAGAAAGGTCTCAATGGAATGACGATCCTGGGGCGGGGTCTCGATAACGCTCATATCGCGCATCCCGGAAAGAGCCATGTGAAGCGTTCGAGGGATGGGGGTGGCAGTGAGGGTCAGGACATCGACGGATACCCTGAGCTTCTTCAGGTTCTCCTTGTGCTTGACGCCAAAACGGTGCTCCTCATCCACGATGACCAATCCCAGGTCGCGAAACTTTACATCCTGCTGCAGCAGTCGATGTGTTCCGATCACCACATCGATCACCCCGCGTTCGAGGTCCTTGAGCACCTGCTTTTGCTGGGAGGGACTTTTGAAACGGCTGAGCGCCGCCACCGTGGCGGGAAACCCTTCGAAGCGCTCGGCAAAGGTTTGATAGTGCTGTTCCGCCAGGACCGTCGTGGGAACCAGCATGGCCACCTGTTTGCCGTCGGTGACGGCCTTGAAAGCCGCCCGGATGGCCACTTCGGTTTTGCCATAGCCGACATCCCCACAGATCAGCCGATCCATGGGGCGGGGCGCCCCCATGTCATCGAGCACGTCATCAATGGCCCGCACCTGATCGGGAGTTTCCTCGTAGGCGAAGGTGGCTTCAAATTCCTGGAAATAGGTGTCGGGGGGCGAAAAGCGAAAACCTTCGTTCACCTGCCGTTGGGCGTAGAGGCTGAGGAGTTCCCGGGCAATCCGTTCCGCCGATTCCAGTGCTTTGTGTTTGGCGGTTTCCCAGGATTTGCCTCCCAGCTTGTCCACTCGGGGATCCTGACCTTCGATGCCGAGGTATTTCTGGACCTTGGTAAGCTTATCAACGGGAACATAGAGGCGATCACCGTCCTGGTACTCGAGAAGCAGGAAATCATTCTCCACGTCCCGCACATTCAAATGCACCAACTCGCGGTAAATCCCAATCCCATGATCGACGTGAACGACAAAATCCCCCAGATGAAGGTCCTGGAAGGAATTCAAAAAGATTCCCGAAACCGGCTTGCGGGAGCTCCGGCGTGGGCGCCTCTCGAAAACTTCCTCTTCCGAGACTACGGCCAGTCTTTCCGCAGGCCAGAGGAATCCTTTGAGGGAAGGGCCGACCAGCACCTTTACCGCCGGAGAGGCGAAGGATTCTTCCCCGAACGGCAAGGCGCTGAAGAGCACCTCGATCCCATAGCCCAGCAACAGTTCGGTCAGCCGCCTAGCCTGTTCCTTCTGCTGACAGACCAGAAACGAGAGGATGCCCTCCGCCTGCCATTCCCGAAACCGGTGGGCGAGGGGTTCCAGGAGCCTTTCCTTGTTTTGATGAGACCTCACAGCGAGGTTCAGCTCACTGTGGCCGAAGGTGCCGAGATCGAAAGTATGGGGAGTCTCGGAGGGCTCGACCAGCGCATTCACCAGGACCTGTTGAAAGCGTTTGCCCTGCTCCCGCACCCGATCAGGGTCCGCAAAGAGCTCGGTGGGAGGCCGCTGCCATTCATGGGCTGAAGAATGCTCCGTCATATTGCGGCACAGCTGCCAGTAGGTTTCGGCCATTTCCCGGTGACTGCGACCGGCGTCGGACCATACGAGGAGGGTTTGGGGATCGAGGTAGTCGAGAAGGGTTGCCGTTTTTTCATAGAAGATCGGCAGGACCGCTTCAAACGAGCCGGCTTGGTAGCCTTCCTGAATCCTTTCCAGCCATGCATTCCCGGCCGCGGGGGTGAGCACGCCGTCGCGCACCTCCGCATAGACCGCATCCTGAGCCCGGGCGCGGGCCTCGGCATCGACGATGATCTCGCTCGCGGGAAGCAGCACCACCTCTTCGAGCACCCCCAGGGAACGTTGACTGCTGGGATGGAAGAGACGGATGGATTCCAGTTCCTCCCCGAAGAATTCGAGCCTGAGCGGCCATCGGTAGAGGGGGGCATAAATATCGAGGACCCCGCCGCGCCGGCTGAGGTCGCCGTATTCCTCGACCAGTGCCACGGGATAGTAACCGCGCTCGATGAGTTGTCGGTTGAATAGGTCGAACTCGATCTCCTCTCCCCTGACCCGGTAATCCACGTTGCTGACCAGAACTTCAGGCGGCATGAGGCTTTCGAGGAGCGCCAGGGCCGAAGTCACCACCACAATGGGGGAGGTTGCCGTCCTGATGGCGTAAAGGGTTTCAAGCCGCCTTGCCGTGGCTTCCATTTTCCCCAGAGACTGGGCCTTGCGGGCCGTGCGGGCGGGGAAGTGCCAGGCATTGCGCAAGAGCGGTGCCTCCGGCCGCTGACCGTTCCTGCCCATGAAAAAAGAGACCGTCTCAAAAAGCTGCTCTGCCTCCCGCTCGTTCGCGGCGATCAGGAGCATGGATTTGCGCAGCGACGGCAGCCCTCGGGCAAGGAGATAGCAGAGCGCGGATTCCTGCGCCCCCCGGAGGTGGAGAGATTCGCGGGAGTTCTTCAGACGGGAGAGAATACCCTCAGCATCGGTTCCCAGGAAGCCCTCTCCGGCGAATCTTGCCGGGGCTGCCACCTCCTGATCGTGATAGCCTGATGAATTCATAGGGTTTGTGATGATTCCCATACAAAAAGAGGTTCATCTTCAGAGCAAACCACACTATAACCAAGAAGCCCTGGAAAAGAAAGCATCGGCGGCCTTCGCCAAGTCCGTGTCGGTGCCGTTGCAGATTACCCCCTCATGATAGAAGGAGCGATGAATGATGGCCGCTGCCACTCTCCAGGAACGATTGCGCCGGATCCCCAGCGTCGAACACCTGCTCCAGGTGAATGCCATCCAGGAGGCCCTTGCCCAACAACCGCGAACCCTCTTGCTGGCAAGCATCCGGCAGGTTCTGGAGGAAAAGCGCAGAGAACTTCTTGCCCAACCTGAAGAGGTCGAGGCGGTAAATCTCGAGACCGCCCATCTGGTGTTGCTGGTTCTCGACCATCTCGAGAAGGCCGGCGCCTATACGCTGCAAAGCGTCGTGAATGCGACCGGGATCATCGTGCACACCAACCTCGGACGTTCTCTGCTTGCCGAGGAAGCGGTCGAGCGGCTGCAAAAGATCTGCCGCCAGTACAGCAACCTCGAATACGACCTCGCACAGGGTCGGCGCGGCTCCCGCTATGTCCATGCCGAAGCCATCCTCTGCGAGCTCACCGGGGCTGAGGCCGCCCTGGTGGTGAACAATAACGCCGCCGCCGTGCTGCTCACCCTGAACACCGTCGCCAACGGGCGGGAAGTCATCGTCTCCCGCGGCCAACTGGTCGAAATCGGCGGCTCCTTTCGCATTCCCGATGTCATGCGGAGCAGCGGCGCCAGCCTGAAGGAAGTCGGGTGCACCAACCGGACGCACCCGCGAGATTACGAAGCGGCCGTCACCGATCAGACCGCCCTGCTGCTGCGGGTGCATGCCAGCAACTACCGCATCATCGGCTTCACCGCCGAAGTCTCGGGGGAAGAGCTGGTGATCCTCGGGCGAAAGCTGCGGCTGCCGGTCATGGAAGACCTGGGAAGCGGCTGCTTCATGGAGCTGGCCGGCTTTGGCCTGCCCGGTGAACCCACCGTCCAGCAAGTCCTCCGCACAGGAGTTGACGTGGTCACCTTCAGCGGGGATAAACTGCTCGGCGGTCCCCAGGCCGGCATCATTCTCGGCAGCCGGGAAATCATCGCCCGCTGCCGCAAAAACCCGCTTACGCGTGCCTTGCGCGTGGACAAGATGACCCTTGCCGCCCTGGAAGCCACCCTGCGCCTCTACCGGGATGAACGGCAGGCCGTGGAGCGCATCCCAACGCTGCGCATGATCGCCATGCCCCCGGCCCTGCTCGAAGAGCGGGCTCAGCAACTGGCCTCGCTCATTCGGGAGACTGACAGCGACCATCGGCTGCTGATCCAGGTCCAGCCAAGCTCGTCACAGGTTGGCGGGGGCGCTCTGCCCAACCACGATCTGCCCAGCTGGTCGGTAACGGTCCAGTCGCCCGGGATGACCACGCATGCCATCGAGACCCGCTTGCGCGCCAATCACCCACCGATCATCGGCCGCATCGAAGCCGACCGCTACCTCATGGATCTGCGCACGCTCCAGCCTGAAGACTTTCCGGTCATCCAACAGGCTTTTCAGCGCCTGCAGCGAGAATTTGAGCGCTAACTTAACACCGGACTGAAGGGACCACTTAGGAAAGGGTACCAATGAAGAGAAAAGGCCTTGGCATCGTGCTCTTTCATGATGTCGCAGTGCTTGATTTCTGCGGGCCCTTCGAAGTCTTTTCCACCACCCCAACTCTGAGCCCAACCTGGGTTATCTTTCCGTCAGGGCCAGCCTCACGCCGAGGGAGGCGAAAACCCCGGCCGTCAGCCACTCGAAGTATTTCGCAATGCGAGGCCTCGCAAGAATGAAGTTCCCGATGGTGCCGGAAAAGAAGCCGATCAGGCAAAAGATGATGACGGCCTGAATCATGAAGATGAGCCCAAGCAGCAGCACCTGGAGAGTGAAGAACTCCGTATCCGGAGATGCGAACTGTGGCAGGAATGCCAGAAAGAACATGGCAACCTTGGGATTGAGGACGTTCATGATGAACCCTCGTTTGAAGAGGGCCATAGCGGCCCGGCCGTCAGCATGAGCGAGTTTAACGGTGGCTCGTTCGGTGAGCGCTTTCCAGGCCAGGAGCAGCAGGTACGCGGCACCGGCATACTTGACGATGTTGAAGGCCACGGTCGAGGAATAGAACACTGCCGAGAGGCCAAATGCGGCTGCCGTGGTGTGCACGCTGAGACCGCTGCACATGCCAAGAGCGGTAATGATGGCGGGCTTTCTGCCGCGAGCGATGCCCTGGGTTAGAACAAAAATGTTGTCAGGTCCGGGCGCGATGGTGAGGGCAGCGGAGGCAGCAAGAAAGTAGAGCAGCATCGACAGGGTCATGCCCTATTCCTTAAGATTCTCAACCCCATCGGTTGATCAGGGCTTCCAAGTACCGAGATTTCACCTGCTCGCGGGCGAGAGCCTGCTTGATGGGCGGCAGCTTCAGGATAACACCCAGCACCGCGGCCAAGGCCCGATGGCTCCACAGCACCCGATTATCGAACAGCAGGTCCTGTAACCGGCCTCTTTCAATGGCCATGACCACCACCCGGTGGGCGCCGTTCAAAGGGGTGATCACTCTACTGGGACGCGATTTCAGCAGAATGTTATCCTTCGGACAGGCTCGGACGCAGAGGCCGCAGCCAAGGCAGAGGTCCTCGTTGAGTTTAGCCTTTTTCAGTTTTGGGCGGTCAGCATCGTTGGCTGAAACCAGGGCCATGGCTTCCACGGGGCAGGTCGTCACGCATTTCCCACAGCCGATGCACCGAGTCTCGTCCACCACGGGGATGAAATTGGTGGTATGCACCGGACGGAGAATGGCAAAGCGTCGGGCGGCGATCATCGCCTCACAGCAACACCCGCAGCAGTTGCAGATGAAATTCACCCGCTCGCGCACGTTTTCACCGAACTGGACCAGGCGGTTTTCATAGGCCAACTGCAGCAAATCCAGCCCTTCCGCCACCTCTACCGAGCGCGCAAAGCCATGCCTGATCAGGGAGGCGGCCGACTCATTGAACGTCATGCAGATCTCCCTGGGAGCGCCGCAGGCCCGTTCCAGGTGCATCATTTTATGCCGGCAGTAACACAGACTGATCCCCCTGGAGGAAGCGGTCCTGATAACCTCCGAGGCCCGTTCATAATCCAGGACCTGCAGAGCATTTTCAGGGGACAGCGCCGGTTCGTGGACGAAGGCCCGCCCCAGTTGCGTCTCGCCCCGGGTGAACAGGGCTTTGATGAAGTCCTCTTCCACATTTAAATATTGGTAAAAGAGTTCGCTCAATACTTTCTGGTCAAGGTCGTGCCGCACCCGCATGAGGGAAAACTCAAAAAATCCCGCCATCGGCGGTGGCAATACGTAAAGGGTTTCCCGGTCCTGTTCCATATCAAGGAGAATGGCCCGTGATGCCAAGATATCCAGGGTCTTTTGAGCACTGGCGAGGTCCACTTTCCAGGCTTGACTGGCCTTCCTGGCAGTGAACGGTCGGATGGGCAGAAGGGAGACCAACTCGGCCTCGCCATCGCTGAAGAGCATCTTAAGGATTCTGAAAAGAAGGTCGGAAGGAGGCGCACCCTGGGGGAAACGGTTCAGTCGCTCGACCAGCCGCGAGTAGGCGGAGTTGATGGTGTGGTGAGCCATGACTGACTCAAGCCTCTCTTGTGAATTTCCTGGACTGGCGAAATATCAGCCGGTTGTCCGGATGGGCTTGCAGGGCGGCGGGTGGTCGTCGCTCAATCTTTCTCTTCCTGCCAGAGGATCGTAACAATTGCTTCAAAGAATGTCCAAACATTCGTCAGTAGCGATCGTATGTCGAGGACTGGACCGAGACAATGGGAAAATTGAGTAAACGACGATGAAGGAGTGACAGCATGAAATGGAAATCATTGCTTTCGGCCTCGTCCATGTCGTGGCCGGTCAGAGAGGTAACGGTCCGACCGGCACTTTCAGTTGCCGGAGGTTGACATCAAGCAGGTGGTTTGCATCGGCCCCAGAACAGCCTTGACAGAATCTACGTCGCGTGCTACCCGAAAAGCGTCAGAAGGCAACTTCTTATCACCGGGCCGCGAGCAGCGCGGCTGGCCATAAAGCGCTCGCAGTCATTTTCAGCCGTCTCAGGTCGTTCCTGCCACTCAGGGTCGCGTTTCGTGTCTGCCCGTTTGATTGTGACGGTATCGCCGGTGCCGGCAGGGACAGCGTGCGGGCAGTTGCAATGCGGGCGGTGGTGTGGTGGTTAAGGATGAAGGTGAGTGGCCGTGGTGACGGATCGGACGTGCAGGGTTGAGACGTTGCCGACAGGGTGCTGGGCACCGTTACGTTAAACCTCCACGGCGGTTCGCCTGAACCCTGCGGAGGTGCTGATGAACAACAAAGAGGCTGCGTTTTGACAGCGCGGGCCCGTGGGAGGAGCTAGCCATGCCGCTTACCTCGACTCAGCTTGCCGGCAGTCCCCGCCTGGAGAAAGCTGTGAACAATTCACCGCCGATCCGTTTCGGAGAATCCAACGAAGGTGTGGCTGCCATGCAACGGGGGCTCATCGATCTGGGCTACCCGATGCCGAAATCGACCGAAAACG
>CAZDKX010000039.1:4788-21540 GCA_964505935.1 uncultured Syntrophobacteraceae bacterium | reverse complement strand
GTGCGTTTCGTGATGAAACAAGATGGTTTTTTGGGCAACGGCTCACTGGAGCGATTCCTGATTGGGAGCAAGATCATCCATGTTGACCAGGCAACAGATTATAAATCTTCTGAAAGAGCAGGATGAAACCGTCATCGAGGATCTTTTCAAGCAGGCGGACCAGGTCAGAAGGGAGTATGCCGGTGATGAAATCCATCTGCGGGGGTTGATCGAGTTCTCGAACCATTGCCGGCGGGATTGCCGATATTGCGGGCTGCGCCGAAGCAACAAGAGGGCGGTGCGCTATCGCATGACCGTCGCAGAGATCTTCGCCCAAGCCCTCGAAGCCAAAGAGCTTGGCTTTCAGACGCTGGTTATGCAGTCGGGAGAAGATCCGCGCTACCCCATCCATGAACTCTGTACCCTGGTGCGAAAAATCAAGGAGCAGTTCGGTTTGGCGATCACGCTCTCGATCGGTGAACGAACGCGCGATGACTATCGTCAACTTCAGGAAGCCGGAGTGGATCGCTATCTTTTGCGGTTTGAAACGACCGATCCCGTCCTGTTCAAAGTGCTGAAACCGGATTCGCAGTACCGCCAGCGGTTCCGATGTCTCGAATGGTTGCAGGAACTTGGCTACCAGGTCGGGTCCGGCAACATGGTGGGACTGCCCGGCCAGACCATCGAGAGCCTGGCGGACGATATTCTCAAATTCCAGGATCTCGATCTCGATATGATTGGGCTGGGCCCCTATATTTCCCATCCCGACACGCCGCTGCGGGGAAGTGCCAACGGCAGCATCGAGATGGTGCTGCGGGTAACCGCCCTGACCAGGATCGTCACGCGAAACGCCCATATGCCGGCCACCACCGCCACCGGCACCATCGATCCCGAGGGGCGGCAGAAGGCCCTCCGGTGCGGTGCCAACGTCCTCATGCCGAATCTCACCCCCGTGGAGTATCGGGAACATTACCTGATCTACCCGGATAAGATTTGCCTGAGAGAAGAGCCCCAGCGGTACCGTTCCTGTGTCGAGGCCATGGTCCGCTCCCTGGGTCGAACGGTGGGCACCCACGCCGGCCACAGCCTCAGGCGCAAAGATCGGAAGGGTGATTCAGCGGGAAGGGCCTCCTGAAAGCGCAACAGCCTGCCCAAAAACGATTTGACAAACAGACCATTCCCTCTAGAATGAACCTGCTTGGCAGTGAAGTCGAGCACGGTGATCCAGGGTTATGGAATCTATCGAGCGTTATTGGGGCCACGAAGGCCAGGGACGGAAATGAGCCGTCTTTGGCCTTTTTTATTGCCTTGTCCTGCTTCGGTCGATGTGACCCGCGGAAAGGAGGTGAAACGAAGGACGGAATTTGGGGACGTTGTATCAAGACTTCACAAAGGACCCGATGAAGAGCCGCATAATCTCACACCGGCCTTCATCGGATGTGGGCGTCGGTGAAAGCGTTGCGTTGGCAGGAACTACTCGGCAAACAAAACCATGGAGGAGACACCTATGGCTGCTGGTCGTAATATATTGATAGTAGAAGATGACCGCGACTTTGTGGATGCCATGAAAACGGTCTTTGAAAGCAGGAACTACCAGGTCAGGTATGCTTATGACGGCCAGGCAGGCTTCGATGAGATCCAGAAGCAGAAGCCGGATGCGCTGGTCCTTGATGTGATGATGACCACCCTCACCGAAGGTTTCGACCTGGCCTTCCACCTCAAGAACCAACCTGAATACCAGAACATCCCCATCGTCATGGTCACCGGGTTCCCTCACGAAATGGCCAAACTCGGCCCGGAGAAATTCCAAAATGCCCTCCGTGAAGACTGGCCGGCGGCGAAAATCCTTGAAAAACCCGTCGATCCCGAAAAAATCCTCGGTGCTGTGGAGTCCCTGCTAAGATAGCTGGCAAAGCCCCAGCAGCCAGTGTTGTGCCGAAAGATCCAAGGGTGGGCTGGGCGCGGCTTCTTGCGTTGTAGCCCACCAGCCTTTTATCTCGACGACCCCCGTTGCCGCATTGGCGAGAAACCGTCATGGCAGTCCTGTATGGCCTCATTAGGGAGCAGGTCTTTTTCCGGAAGGAACTGGAAGAACGCGTCTTCTGGTTCATCAGGCTCCGCTGGGCGGTTGCCGGCGGCTCCCTGGCAGCCTGCCTGCTGGGCCAACTCGCGGGTCTTCATCCTTCCCTCCTGCCGCTTGCGGTGATCAGCGGTTGCGTCCTGCTCTACAACACCCTTTTCTTCTTTGCCTCACACCGGCTGTCCTCCCTCGGACCGGAAAAACTCAAACATCACAGCATTTTTGCGCATCTCCAGATTTCCCTCGACCTGACGGCGCTCTTCCTTGCCATTCATCTTACCGGGGGCATCGGCAGTCCCCTCCTGATCCTGGTCATGCTCCACGTGGTCCTGGCCGGGATCCTGCTTCCGCGCTCCGTTTCACTGCTCTATGGCCTCTGCATGGTCCTGGCGGTGGGCCTCGAGACGTTTATTACGGGAGCAGCGGCACCTTCGCTTTCCGTTTTTCCGCAAGACCCGACTCCGATCCTGCCGGGCATTCAGGACCCTTTCTGGATGGGGGCACGGCTGCTGGCTTTTGCTTTTGCCGTCATGTTTGCCGCTTTTGCCGTTACTTCGGTGAGAGCCAGCCTTCAGAGCAAGGCCCGGGAAATCCTGCGAATCTCCAAAGAACTCGATGCCAGTAACGCGAAATTGACCGCCCTTTACGAGATGGTCAAGGAAATGGAGGCCATCACCGAACTCCACCGCCTCATGGATACCGCCACCCGCCAGGCCGCCGCCATCATGGGCGTCAAGGCCTGTTCCATCAAACTCCTGGATGACCAGAAGCGGTATCTGGAGTTCGTCAGCACGTACGGTCTCAGTGAAGACTATCTGGCTATGGGCAAGCTCGACCTGGAAAGGAGTCCCATCAACCGGCGGATCGTCGAGGGCAGCCCTTGGGTGATCGGCAGTATCGACGAAAAAGACCACTTCCAATACCCGGAAAACATCGCCAAGGAAGGCATTGCCTCGATGCTCTGCCTCCCCTTGCGGGGCAGCAACCGCGTGCTGGGAGTCTACTGTGTTTATGGCCGGGAACATTACCGTTTTCAGAAGGAGGATGTGGATTTCTTCAGCCTCATGAGCGACTTGACCGGCATGGCCATCGAACGGGTCAAGTGGGATCTCACGAAATCCTGGTTCATGGCCAAGGTCACCCACAACCTCCGCTCACCGCTCAATGCCATCCTCAGCATGGTGAGCCTGGCGCGGAAGGGCTATCTCGGTCCGGTTACCGAACGGCAGGAAGAAACCCTGACGCGCTGTGAACACCGCATCCTGACTATGGCGGAGCTCATCGGCGATTTGCTCAAAATCGGCCGGGAACGCACGGAAATGGGCCGGGAACGGCTGCGGCCGGTCGCTCCGGAAACGGTCCTGCAGCAGCTCATCCCGCTCTTTCAGGACCAGTCGCTCCGGAAAGGCCTCGAAATCACCTTCGACATCGCGCAACCCCTGCCCAAGGTATCGGCCCATGAGGGGCTGATGGAAGATCTCCTGATGAATCTCATCAGCAACGCGATCAAATACACGTTGCCCGGGGGACGAGTGAAGGTCGAACTGGGCGTCGAAGGTCCCGACCGGGTGCGCCTGGTGGTCTCGGATACCGGGATCGGCATCTCCGAGGACGACCTCGCCAACCTTTTCAGGGAATTCTTCCGGGCCGCGAACGCCAAAAAGCTGGCCGAAGAAGGCACCGGCCTCGGCCTTGCCATCGTCAAGGAAATCCTGGATCGACTGGGTGGCACCATCCAGGTCCAAAGCCAACCCGGCGAGGGCACCACCTTCACCTGCCTTCTTCCCCAGTTGCCCCCGGGGTAAGCTGAGGCTTCATCTCGACCGACACCAGGGAATCATCCCGACCACGTTTCCCCTGCTGCCAGATGGTCCGTTCCGAGAGCAGCGGACTGAGGTAGTCACTGAGCAGACGATCGACCATGTGTGGGAGAGGTTCGGCCACCAGCCCCACGATGGCGACCGGTTCTTCCGTGATGGGCAGCAGAATTTTGGTGGCCCTCGCCTCACCGATGGCCTGGACCATAGCCGCGGTGACCTCTCCCATCATGGCGTTGCAGATCAGGAGGGAAAGCGAACCGACAATGACATCAACCCGGTGTGCACAATGGCAGATGGCGCTCTCCCCCGAAGCCCCGCGGTTCGCGTGGACTTTCAACATTTGTGACGTTGCGGCCGCATTGGTGCCCAGTGCCCAGATCTGCACCTTTTCACCATAAGCGCGCCTGATTCTCTTGATGATGGTGGCACCCACACAGCCCCCCTGGCCATCGATAACGGCAATGCGAAGCATCATCCGGCTCTCCCCACGCGTGTTTCCGCGCTCCTAGCAACTGCGGTCTGTTTCAACAATGAGCATTCGACGATGTTTGCGAGGGGCGGCTCTGCGGTACAAACCGTTAACACCGGCCCGGGGCGGTTCTTCAAGAAAAAAACAGCCAGCAAAGACCGATCGGCATGCCACCCGTCAAAGCCTTCCTGGCTTGATTGGAGCTGATAAAAGACCTTAACTTAAGCCATGCAATTTCATATTGCATGGCGATCGCATCAAGCTACGGCGTCTGTTATCAGAAGAAAGGTCCACCGTCAACCTCGATGAACGAAGGGAACAGGGCTCCAAGAAAACCTCAACCGAAATAAGTGACCGCCTTCGCTTCGTCATACCGGCTATCCTCTTGCAGTAGTCTCAAATTCCGTCACCCCGGCGTGCTTCCAGCCGGGATAGAGGAACCTTAAAGTTTGGATTCCGGCCCAAAAACCCTGCCGGAATGACGCCCTGAGGGACTCTTGCAGGAGGTTCCGGCGAAAGCCGGTATCCAGGCTTTTTTCTGGATTCCGGCCAAAAGCTTGCCGGTTGACGTTCTGTGGTGATGGTCACTTTATTCTGTGATGCTGTACTGCCCATTGCGTTTATTCCATTGACACAACCATGGCATGTGGTTTATAGATCAGCTGCGAATGGGAGGCCGAAACTCCCCGTAATGCTTTAAAGGGCTTTTGCACAACACCACCCGAGACAATAGTTGAATTTTGACCGTGAGTTTGGTCACGAAGGCCAGCAGCCATGCTGGCCTTTTTTTATTTGGCACGCCCGGTAAAGGGCGCAGCCGATGATGGTTCCACGGTGCAACCCAACCTGGAAGCCAGGACCAACCAGGCGGGAGGGAAGGCTGTGGGAAATATTGCCAGCTAGCGTTCATCCGGAAACCCCTCCCTTGGTGTGAGGGGCAAGGGGAGGGGGTTGATCAACTACTTGAAATCAAATACTTTTCCACCCCCATCCAGCCTCCCCCATCGAGGGGGGGGAGATTTTGGGGCACTTTCCGGATGGGCACGAACTATGGTTTGGTGCCAAGGTAACAGGAGAGATTGGTATGCCGGCTGCCAGACAGCGTGAGGCGATTGTTCTGAGTGAAGAGCAGGTGCAGCGCCTGCAGAGGATTACGTCATCTTCAAACGGTTCCCGGTCCGCCATCGTTCGCGCCCGAGTGCTTCTCCGATATATGCGCGGGGAGCCCATCAAGGCCATTGCCCGCAAGGAAGGGGTGAGCCGGCCGACGGTTCAGCTTTGTATCGACAAAGCGCTGTCGGGAGGCATCGAAACGGCGATTCAGGACCTCACCCGCCCGGGTCGGCCTCGTTCGGTGCCCCCCGAAGGCCGAGCATGGGTCATGCAACTCGCCTGTTCGAGACCGAGCGACCACGGGTATCCGGCAGAGATCTGGACTCTCAGTCAGCTCACCGCGCACGTCAGGAAACAGGCCCGCCAGGCCGGCCATGGGTGCCTTGAACACGCCTCCAAATACATCATCCGCAGGATCATCAAGGAAGCTTCCCACATCCCCCACAATGTCGCCTATTATTTCGACGGGGAGCCCCTGGAAGCGAGGGAAGGGATGGCTTCGGTGCTGACGGTTTTCAAGGAGGTTGAACTTTTCGAGGAAAACCGTGCGGCATTCCCCGCCGCCCGGAAGGTTTCAACGGGCCCGGGCGGAAACGGATTTTCGTCTCCGCCCGCCACCATTGTTGCCGCCCTCGCTCCCGAACCGTATTCCCTCCCGCTATCGCTCCAAGACCACCAGCGAAAACCTCTGGGAACAGTTGTCCTCATGGCGGGAATCGACCTCACCGACGGCCGCATCATCGCCCTGGTCCACCCCAAGAGCACCGCCCCCCGGCTGGGGGAGTTCTTCCGAATCGTTGACGGGTATTATCCCCTCAATTGGAGGATCAGGATCATCCCAGGCACCGACACCGCCGCATCCTCCCGAAGCAATATGAAAGTCCTTATCAACTACCCCAATCGTTTCGACCTTGATGAACTGCGCAGCGATGGCCTCTGGCTGAACCTTCTGGAAGTCTTCTTCACCCGGATGATCACCTCGTTTCTGCGCTCTCTGCGGGTCATTTCACCGGCGGAATTCCTAACCCGGATGAATCAGTACCTGGACGAGATCAACCTGTTTACCGTCGTCAACCGTTGACCACGTCGCTCAAAGGGGAAGCATCCAAGGCAGGACGCGGCTTTACGAGTTCTTCAGACCATGCAGTCTTCTATGTATTTATAAGCATAAATAAGTTGCAGCTCATTTTCACGTGGTGTTCCGACCCTCGGGGTCGTCGAGTCTGTATCAGCTGGAGAGCGATCATGCCAACAGGAGGAAGCAATGAGAGAAATGGAGAAGGTGTTGTACCAGGACAAAGCGCCCACCGGAGTCGATCCCGATACCATCTTGTTCGTGGAGGTGGATGCGGAGAAATGTCAGGCGTGCGGGGAATGTGACCATCACTGCGCCACCGGGGCGATCCAGGCCAAGGATGAATCCGGCGTCCGCCAAGTGGTGAACCCTGCCGCCTGTGTCAACTGCGGCCAGTGTCTGATCAATTGTCCCTACGGCGCCATCTACGAAAACGTGAGCTATGTGAATGAGATCCTTGCAAAACTGAAGGACAAGGAAACGGCCGTGGTCTCCATGCCGGCCCCGGCGGTGCGGTACGCACTGGGCGAGTGTTTCGGCTATCCCACCGGCACCTATGTGGGTGGAAAAATGCATACGGCTTTGCGAAGACTCGGCTTCAAATACATCTGGGACAATGAATACACGGCCGACGTGACCATCATGGAAGAAGGCACCGAACTCATCCAACGTATCGCCAAACCGAATAAGGAGACGCCTCTGCCCCAATTCACTTCGTGCTGTCCGGGCTGGATGAAATTTGTGGAAAGCTTTTATCCGGATCTCCTGCCCCATGTTTCCACCTGCAAGTCGCCCATCGGCATGCTCGGGGCGCTCGCGAAGACCTATGGAGCGCAAATCACCAAAACCCCGCTCAAGAAGATGTACACCGTTTCGATCATGCCATGCATTGCCAAGAAATACGAGGGGCTGCGGCCGGAGATGGCCGCCAGCGGCGTGCGCGATATCGACGCCACCATCACCACCCGGGAGCTCGCCTATATGATCAAGCAGGCCGGAATCGACTTCAAAAACCTCACGGATTCTCATGCCGAACCGGTGCTGGGAATGTCCACCGGGGCCGCGACCATTTTCGGAACCAGCGGCGGCGTGATGGAAGCGGCACTGCGCCTCGCCTATGAAGTCCTCTCTAAAGAAAAGCTGGCTGCGCCCGACATCAGGGTGGTGCGGACCCATGAAGGAATCAAGAGCGCCGACGTCCAGGTGCCCAAGTTTGGCACGGTCAAGGTTGCCGTGTCGAGCGGACTCACCAACGCCGCCAAGCTTTGCGACGAAGTCAGGGCGGGCAAATCCCCGTACCACTTTATCGAAATCATGACCTGCCCCGGCGGGTGCGTGAACGGCGGCGGGCAACCGCTGGACCCAGGCATTCGGCAGGCCTCCCTGTTCAAGCGAACGATGGCCTCGGTAAACAAGCGTTTCACCATGAGGAAGACAGGATAAGAGGAGGAGATTCATGAAGAAAGCGGCTCAGATCACCCGACGTGGTTTCTTGAAGGCGGCCGGCCTGGCAGCAGGATATGTCCTGTTCGGGTTCAACATGACGAAGGAAGCCCTGGCCGCAACCCTCGACTTTGCGGGCTTGAGGCAAAAGGCTACCTACGAAACCGACGCAAAGTATGGCATCAGAAAATCACAGGATAATCCCTGGGTGCGGAAGCTTTATGATAAAAGACAGGGTTTCCTCGCCGACGGCCCCTGCGGCCACAAGTCGCACGAACTGCTGCATACCCACTACCACGACCGCAGCGCGGCCGTAAGGGCCTTGAAGGCGGGTGGCGCCAAGCTCAAGATTTAGCATACACGTCCCCCTCAAGGGTTTCCCCAATCCGTGGCATGGGCGTAACGGCGACGGCTTTCCGAACAGCAAGCCCATGCCACGGAAGGGACAACGTGACACTCATGAAGCGGGTTATTGTCACCGGTGGCGCCGGGTTTATCGGTAGTGCCTTCATCTGGAAGCTGAACCGGGAAGGAATTGACGACATTCTCGTGGTCGACTCGCTGGGAACGGGGGAAAAGTGGCGAAATCTAGTCAGCTTACGCTACACGGACTGTGTTCACAAAAATGACTTTCTCCAACAAATCACCACGGACACCCTGCGCTTTACCCCCGAGGCCGTCGTTCACATGGGGGCCTGTTCTTCCACCACCGAACGGAACGCCGACTACCTCATGGCCAACAACTACCGCTTCACCCGGAGCCTTGCCGAATGGGCGGCGGCGCGTGGCATTCGCTTCCTTTATGCCAGCAGCGCGGCAACCTATGGCAACGGCGAAGCCGGGTTTAGCGACGACGCCGACCTTTCCCGACTCACGCCTTTAAACATGTACGGCTTTTCGAAGCACCTCTTCGACCAATTTGCCGAGCGCTCCGGCCTTCTCAAACAAATGGCGGGTCTCAAGTTCTTCAACGTTTTCGGTCCGAACGAATACCACAAGGGAGAGATGGCGAGCGTCGTGTTCAAAGCCTTTCACCAAATCAGGGAAGAAGGGCAGATATCGCTTTTCCGTTCCGGCCGCCCAGACTATGCCGACGGCGAACCGCGGCGCGATTTCATCTACGTGAAAGACTGTGTTGAGGTCATGTGGTGGCTCTTGACCCACCCCGCAGTGAACGGCCTCTTCAACCTGGGCACGGGCCGGTCACATTCCTGGAACTGCCTTGCGCGAGCGCTCTTCGCCGCCATGAAACTGCCGGTAATGATCGAGTACCTCCCCATGCCGGAGCACCTGCGCGAAAGGTATCAGTATTTCACCCAGGCGAGTATGGATCGTCTGAGGCGCACGGGCTGCCCATTGTGTTTCCAATCTCTGGAAGATTCGGTGGCAGACTACGTCAGGAACCACCTGCAGACCGATTTCCCCTGGCTGTCTTCGACAACCACGTCGCAGGCTGGGGCCCCCGAACAGAGGGGCACTCTCAGCCCGGCAAACCATGCCACGACGCTTCAAACCGAATCCTGATTGCCGCAGACTGAATCGTCGCTCTCGGGAGAAGCTGTGAAGAAGACATCGATTGTGGGGTTTGGCAACATCTTCAGAGGGGACCTGGGAATCGGTTGTTACCTGATCGATGCCCTGTGCCAGGAACCCTTGGGTGAAGCGGTCGAACTTTCCTGCGTGGGCGAGAATCTCCACTACACTGGAGCGTATCTGTGCGAGATGGATTTCGTTGTAGTCGTTGGCGGGCTGGACCTGGGGGGTGTTGCCGGCATGATCCACTGTTGGGATATGGAGACCTTCGAGCATAACGTCTCCTGGCTTGCCGCAGACTCCGTCTCCATGAGGCTGCTTGCTCAGACGCTGGCAGGGATGAAGCTCAGCGGCTTCTTCCCGGCCGATCTTTTGCTGCTATTGATGGAACCGGGCCTGACGGAAGGTTTTGGCATGTCGCCAATCATGCGCAGAGCCTTGCGAAGAGCGGTCCACCTCATCAAGGAGCACCTTTTCCGGAGAGGTCTGCTGCCCGAACCCGCCTACCGGCTTGCGTCGATTTATCAGCTCGAAGTCCTTTGCACCACCGTTTGAGCCCAATCTCCCCATCGCGGGTGCTTGTCCGGCTACCGCTGTCTGGCGGTGTTACGCTATTCATGACTCCTTGCCAGGCCGCAGCTCTCCACCGGGCGTATCAGGGCGCAGGCGGGGGAGCGGCGATACCCCGAGCCGGTAATTTGTGTCTTCCATCCTTAAGGTTGGCTGCGAGATGGTCGCTGACCAGGCGCTCCACCAACCGGGGCAGGGGGGCGCCGATGGCGCCGACTACGGCTACCGGTTCCGAAACAATGGGCAGGAGGATTTTGGCGGCCTCAGAGGCCCCCACGGCCACCGCCATGGCCGGCGTGATTTCGCCCATCATGCTGTGACTGATCAAGATCGAAAGGGAACCGAGAATGACATCCACCTGACCCACACAATCGCAAATGGCATTTTCCCCCGTCGCTCCCCGGTTGGCACCGGCCTTCATCATCTGGGAAGTGGCGATGTCGTTGGTGCCCAATGCCCAAATCTCGACCTCATTTCCGCAGAGCTGTCGGATTTTTCGAATGATGGCCGAGCCAATCCCCGCGCCTTGACCGTCGATTACTGCTACCCGCATCACCGCCTCATTCTGTGGTACCGATGATTTCCTCAAAGAGAATACGGTGGTTTACCAGATTCATTTCCTTGATGCGCGCCTTGAGCCAGCGCTGTTCCCCAAAGACGTCCCGGAGGTAAACGCAACCGTCTTCCGGCCGCAGAATGTCGACAGCACTCATCACCAGTTCCTCCTCGCCGCCTCTGATCAGGTAAGCATTCGCTTCACACATCTTGATCTCCTCCTTCTCAGACAAGCTCATCTCCCCTATCACCCCTTCGGGATGTGTTCCAGAAGAGAACCAAACCGGGCCCCATGGTCAAGAAAGTGGAATTTTGGCCGAAGACGCAAGAAAGCCATTCGGACCGGACAGGCGCTCCCACCCGTCAAAGCCTTCCTGGCTTCGCTCAATTGAAATGAAAATGATGCCGGGTCAGCAGTTTCATACTGCTGCTTGATCAAGAATAGTCGAATATTGAATTATCTAATAACTCATGTGAGGTCTTTTTGTCAATGACTGTCCACACACGCTTTCTGACTGACGCTTGAAGGCGGGCGCTTTTCGAGGGAAGAGCTTCGCCCTCATGGCATTTCATTTTACAGCACTCGGCGATGAGTCCACATTGACAGGGACGGCCCGGCGTGGTAACCCTCCCGTGAGGTGACGAGCAGACCCTGCAATAAGAAATTGCAGGCCGGCAAACATTCGCATAACGATTCAACCGGGCCAGGAAGGCTTTGACGGGTGCCAACCCCGTCGATCCTTGCTGGCTTTTTTGTTTTCTGAAGCGCCCTCGCCGGTGCCGCCCGGGCAAGAGGTGCTCCATTCAGACAGGGAGAATTCCGCTGACCGCTCTCAAAGGCTCATTGCTGCCCCTCCTCCTTATCGGCTGGTGGCTGGTGGCTTCCGCCCTGCAGATGGTCAACAGCTATCTCGTCCCGTCGCCGGCGAGCATCCTGCACACGACGGTGGTTCTGGTACAGAAAGGCATTCTCCTCAAGCATCTGACCACAAGCCTCTACCGCATCATGGCGGGATTCGGCCTCACCTTCCTGCTCGCTTTTCCGCTTGCGGTACTGCTGGGAACCAACCGCTGGCTCGCGTCCTATTCCGATCCGCTTCTGCATTTCATCCGTCATATCCCCCCCATTTCCTGCATCCCGATTTTCATCCTCTGGCTGGGGATCGGCGAGGCCTCGAAGTTGGCCATCATCGTGCTGGCGGCGTTCTTTCCGGTCTTTCTGAACACGCTTGCAGGCATTGTGACCTGCGACCCCAAACTGATCGAAGTAGGGCAGATTTTCGGTCTTTCCCGCATGGAGAAGTTCCATCGGATTATTCTCCCGGCGGCTCTTCCCTCCATCATCCTCGGGATCAGACTGGGGCTCGGCTACAGCTGGCGCGCCCTGATTGGAGCCGAGCTGATTGCGGCTTCCGCCGGGGTCGGCTACATGATCATTGAGGCGGAACAGCTATCCCGCCCCGATATCGTGATCGTCGGCATCCTTGTCATCGGCTCCATCGGCTATCTCATCGACCATGCGTTTCTCAAGCTTTCCAACTTGCTCCTGCCGTGGAACGGAGTGAAGGCAAGCCATGACAGTTTTAGTGCTAAAGGGGCTCTGTAAGGAGTATCAGCTTCGACAGCAGAGGGTCCGGGCGCTGGTGGACATCGAACTCGCCATTGCCGAAGGCAGCTTCGTCACCATCGTCGGGAAAAGCGGTTGCGGCAAGACAACCTTACTGAGAATTATTGCCGGGCTGGAGAGTTGCTCGGACGGCGAGATCATTTTTACGCCTGCGGATGCCAGGGTAGGAATGGTATTTCAAGAACCCCGACTCATGCCGTGGCTCATGGTGGAACAGAATATGGCCCTGGCCATGCCATCCGGAGGAGACGGTAACGACAGGCAGCAGAAAGTGGATCATTACCTGGAAATCCTGGGCCTCGCTCCTTTCAGGCACGCCTATCCCGCCCAGATTTCCAGTGGCATGGCGCAGCGGGTCGCGCTGGGACGGGCGCTTTGTTACAATTCCGACATCATCCTGATGGATGAGCCGTTGAGCGCGCTCGATGCGTTCACCAGACGCAATCTTCAGCAGGAATTACTCCGTATCTTTCAGGAACACAGGAAAACCATGCTGTTTGTGACCCATGATGTGGATGAGGCGCTGATCATGGGACAGCGGGTCCTGGTTATGGATCGCGGCAGGATCATCCGCGATTATCCGGTCCCGTTCCCCTATCCGCGCATGGTTGGCAGTGAGGCTTTCTTTCGGCTGCGGGAAAGCCTGTTGCAGGCAATAACGGGTGAATCCCACTGAGAAGAGGTGATTGGAGATGAAGAAGCAACTGGTCTGGTTTTTGGCAGGTGTGGCGGCGGTCGCATGGTCATTGGGGTTTCATGCGGCGGGCAGAGCAGCCGGGACGGCGGTTGACACGATTAACATCTCTTATGTGAAACTGCCGTTGAATGTCCCTTCCATTGTCGAAAAGAAGCTGGAACTGTTCGCAAAGGAATTCGGCAAGGACCAGATCGAAGTTGCCTTTCCCGAAATCATCGAGGGCCCCAAAATGACGGAAGCCCTCGCCGCCGGGTCGCTGGACTTCTGTAATGCCCTGGGCGGTACGTCAGCCATTCTGGCCGCCGCCAACGGTGTTGACCTCAAGATCATCGGCATCTACAGTCGTGCTCCCAAGGCCTTCACGGTCGTTGCCGCCGACCGTCGGATTCAGACGGTGGCGGACCTCAAGGGCAAGAAGGTCGGCGGCCCGAAAGGGACGATCCTCCATCAGCTGCTCTTGGCGGCGCTTGCAAAACAGGGTCTGAAAGGGGAAGAGGTAGCCTTCGTCAATCTCGGTATTGCTCAGGCCGTTTCGGCGATGCTTTCCGGCAGCGTTGATGCGGCCCTGGTGGCCGGGCCGGCCGTCCCCAAAGCGTTGGAAAACGGCGCCCATATCATCACCACGGGAGAAGGGCTGCTCAGTGCGACCATCGTCATTGCGGTGAGCAACAAGTTTCTGACCCGGCATCCCGACTTGGTCGAGCGGTACCTGAAGGTTCACAATGAAAGCTTGCGTTATATGAAGGAACACCCGGAGGATGTCTATCAGCTGGCAGCTGAGGAAACCGGCATTTCCCTTGAAGACGTTCAGAAGATGTATCCCTGGTACGATTTCAACCCGACGATCACCGCTGCCGACCTCGCCGACCTGGAAAAGACCCAGGATTTCCTTGTCCGGAACGGTCTGCTCACGCAAAGCATCGATGTCCGGACAATCGTCACCACCGTACCGAAATGAGAGAGTCGACCGGGGTCTGCCGACCAGGGCCACGCGGTCGCCGGAACAGTAGATCCGATCATCCCCGACCGACCCGCCGAACCCTTTCACAGGGATTGCAGAACCGCCAGAGCTTTTTTCAGGTGTTCGTTCTGACGAGTTATGCAGGTTATGGCTGCTCGGATCTGCCGGGCGGCCTCCTCTCCTCCCAACGCGACAGCAGCGTCGGCCAACTCCCCATAGAAATCGGCATGCTCACTGTTATGTTGCACGGAACGATCGATGCGGATGATCAGTCTTTCTTTTGCCGAAAGGGGCAAGGCCTTGACCGTCCCGCTATCATGATCGTGACAATGATCGGCTGCCCCATGATGATGATGGCTCTCCCCTTCGGAAACCTGCCTGCCCATCTCAATTCCTCCTTTCCTGCATAGGGTACTGTGGATCTCGAGCAAAAGGTTTGCCGGCAAAGCACTCCCTCCAAAATCGGCGAGGCGCTCTGTCAGTGTAGGCTTTGGCCGGTATCCGTTCCGTTGAGCAAATGGAAACAGGGAAGGCAGTGGGACTTCCCCTGGAAAGGAATGAGTCGATCCAACAGCATTCGTTGAGACTCCTTCCCTGCCCCCATCGTTGCAGATAGAGGAAAAACACCTCATCCCCTGCGGTTTTGACCAGGAAGCCGCCGGGTAGGTTGTCCGAGTGCATTTGAAAACGTCCCAGGGTTTCGCGGATGAAATGCTTTTCGCTCCCGTGACGATAATACAGGGGAACCTGCAAGAGGCTGTCGAAATCCACCGTCACTTGCTGTTGAATGTACCTCACTTCATCGAAGCGGATGGCTCTCAAGGCCTGTGCCGCATTCACGGGAAATCTCCGCATGCAGGGTTGGAGGAACAAGCGGAAGCCTCTTGCACGTTGTCTGGCCAAGCGGTTTTGGAAGCATGAAAAAAGCCCGCAAGACCAGTGGAAATCATCTCCACCAAAGCCTTCCTGGCTTCATTGAGGATACCTTTATGTGAATATTTACCCCGGTGTCATGCTGCTTGTCAACCAGGAATCATCCTGCCTGGTTGAGGGCCATCCCTTTTACGAGGATATTGCCGTCGGCTACTTGTTCTATTTCCATGGTCTGTATTATGCTTCCTCCTTCAGACCGTTTTACAGCCTTGCCCGGAACTATCTGTGATCGACGAGAAAGAAGCATCCTGATGAGAATTCATCGATGAAAAGTGTCACTCTGTCACCTGTCTTTCCGTTTGCGGCCATTCTGGGCCAGGAGGATAGGAAGCTGGGCCCCCACCGCCGCCGCCCGAGGAGCACGACCACCCTCATGACCACGATCACGACCATGAGCAGCCCCCCAAACCCCCGCGGGACCAGGACGCTCCCCCAGAAACCCCGCCGCAAAACGTCCTGGAACGGGTCTTCGAAATCGACGCCACCTTCAAGGCCAAACGGCTGGCGACCCACAAGGACCGCACCTTTCGACGCGGTTCCGGGCGCCGCTCGCGCAACCGCATCAGCGGCAGGCAGGGACGCTACGTGCACAGCACGGAACCCAGGGGAACCAGGGACGTGGCGGAAAGCGTGGAGAAAGTGCGCCGCATGAAGCCTCCAACCCCGTAGGCCGTCAACCAAATCGGGCCGGCCGCTTGAAGCTTTTTTCAGCCGAGGAAGTGCCGGAAGGAGTTACGATGCCTTCCTGGCAAAGCCACCGGCCGCTGCCCAGCGAAGTGAAAAGGTGCCGGCCGGAGACTTCAGGCGATACCTCCGATGCGGTCCGGCGGCTGTTCGAATGATTGGTTTGGGGCAGAAGGGGCGGCCAGCCGGTAATCATATTCTGGACTATGCGACGCTTTCAAAGTTGCAGTCTGTGACCTCGAAGGCCTGTCCCATGGGCTGGAAATCGTTAGTATCGTTACGCTTCAGCTTCGCTCTGATTCGTTCGAAACATCGGACCACATCTTGTGAATACAGTCGTTCACCACAGCGCAGGCACACTTCGGCAGGAACCCTTAGGACAGCGGTATTGACGCCGCCGCGAAGCAATTTCTCCACTTCCTTTGCCACCATCTCACCATCACAGACGGGACATTTTTCAAACGGCATCATGTTCTTTTCCTCTCACGCCCATTAATCCATCGATCCGGATCAGGCCGATACAAGGTAACCAGTACCGCCCATTGGTTTTCTTCATTATAACCCCAACAGAAGGGACAGGATCACCACTGAAACTCATGCCGTATAGCAAACAGCTCGGGTACGGCTTGTCATCCGGATAGTCTTCAATGATCTCTCCATGCAAAACCGAGAAATAGATCTCGTCAAAGGTAAGCTCATCGGCTTCAGCCTCTTCGTCTGCATGGTCACTGATCCGCACAAGACTCTTGTGGATTGCATCCACTATGTCATCGATCTTCATAGACTCCCACCAGGGAGGCACAGTGTTTTCCTGAGACGAGCCCCATCAATGATTCTGCAGTTTCTACTCATCACGGCGGTGCGGGAAGGAGCTGGGGGCAGCTCTGTAGCCACGTGGCGTATCCTGAACGTGATGGTACCCCTCGAAAAAAGGGGGCCGGAAATGCCATGCTGATGCCCGGACCTTACCAGGGGCGGCCATGCGTTGGCTGTCGGGCACTCTAACTCTTCGTCACGTTAAACAAATCTCCTCGTTTCTGCAATAAGAAGCTCTGATTCTCACCGCAGACCCGGCAAAATTGGCAGAGTTGGGCAATCCCAGGTTGCATCGCTTGTCAAGTTACTCTCAGAGGACGAGGCAATGCGACTCCTTGCCCGAATCATATTGGGGGAATGCGGACCTGACCCGATGGCATGAGCTTGCAGCCACCGG
>CAZDKX010000039.1:0-4688 GCA_964505935.1 uncultured Syntrophobacteraceae bacterium | reverse complement strand
GGTGCCGATAACCCGTGAGCAACCACGACCACGGACTACCGAATAGAACCAGCAAACTCGCCGCGTGGTTGCTCGTCGGGTTTATTGGCCGGTTAGGCTCTGAGCCAGCGGACAAGCCGACGGAGCACCTCGGATCGGTAAACGGGGCCAGCAGCAAACGGCACATCAAAGAAACCAAAACTCGACTAAACCGAGAAGTCTTAAGAAATGTACCCCCGGCGTCAACCTGCCTCAATGTTGCGGCTTGTAAGCCTTGATCCGATCGATGACGTTCTGTTCGATATTGCGGTAGAAAAATGTGTAGTCGTAGCCGTGATACCAACCCGGCAACGTATTGTAGGGCGCGAAAAAGTTCTGGTAGTTCGCCGGAGCAGGAAGCGCGGCCGGGTCGATCACCAATGCTCCATTGTTGCTTTGTGCTCCAATGTAATGGTTCACCTCGTAGGTGTAGCTGCCGTCCGGCTGCGGCTGGAAAATTGCGGGGTCTGCCCCTGGCAACGAACCCTTGTAAAAGATTGCCCCCAAATTCGCCGTCGGGGGTGTGGCCGTCGACTCGATGGTGCCAGGGTCAGTGGCAACCCAGGTCAACGGGTTCACGCTGTAAGCGTTCTTTCTCACCAATTCGATCTTCCCCAATGAACTGGCTGGAACCAGCGACCAATCCCCCGGAGTTTGCTGAGTGTTATAGGTGACAATGCAGCCGGTCTGAGCCTTGTCACGGCAAATGCCGACAAGCGCCAACGAGTTGGGAAAACTGTTCATATCGTCCGAGGTCACGGACCAACCGATCACATAGGCAGCCACCAGAAGTTTCCGCAAGGCCGGGTCTCCAAACTTGTTTTCCAACAAATAGAGTACCATGTTTGCTCCCTGACTATGACCAGCCAGGATGAACGGACGCGGCTGTCCATTTGCAGCTCTATTGTAGTGAGCCATGTAGTAATCGAAGGCGTTTGATACATCAGTATAGGCCACTTGTAACGCTTGGTTTGCGATGCCGGCAAGTTGCGGGGTGTTTTGCCACAAGACAGAGTTCAGTACGTCGAGCCCCGAGGACTGCTGGTAGTAGGGAATGTAGACGTTGGTGCCGGCCTTCGCAAAGACCCCGATCTTGGATTCGACTTGCCATTTGATGACAGGATCAATGTAGGCCTGAGGCAGTGACTGGTTCCATCCTGGACTCCAAGTTGAAGTCAAAGGAGGCTGTGATTTGCTGTCGTAGCTGTACGTGGTCGGATATACGAAGAAGACATCCACTGGTTGTGAACCCGTCGGGAGGGCCAGCCAATTCTGCGTTTGGGAGTAATCGGTGGGGACCGCAGCGGGAGCCGGATTCTCTCCACCGACACCGGAGGCAGTCAATGGCGAAATGATCGAGAAGGCGAACACAAAGGTCAAGAACTTAACAACCTGAAGCCGAAGCTTCGTATTGCCATTCACCAGGACATTCTTCTCGCCCTTAGCCTTGTCCATCATCTCCTCAAATAGTCCGCTGTTCCCGGCACTTGGGCGCAACGGCAAGGGGGCAAAAGAGTGCACAACGCCTATGGCAAAAAGCAGTGTTCAGGGTGCCTTTCGCAGCGCCAAGTCTGAGGCCGGCATCCGCAAGAAGAGCGTCTCCGTTCGCACCGTGCGCCAATATGCAACTCATCTGCTCGAAGCCGGCGTCAACCTGCGGGTCATCCAAAGTTACATGGGCCACACCCAGCTCGAAACCACGATGGTCTACCTCCATCTCACTCGGAAAGGCCAGGAAGATACCTGCCAGTTGATCAACCAGGTGATGGAGAGCCTGTAACATGGACGAGATCAACCAGGTCTTCCGCACCATCGCTCCCGACTATCTGGAGCACTATGGTGAGGCCATTCCCCTTGAGCATCGAAAAGCGATGCAGGCCGTCTGTGACTGCCGCACTGAAGCTTGCGGCAGTGCGCTCTACCGTTGTGAGCAATGCGGGGAATCCCACTCCGTCAACCGTTCCTGCGGCAATCGCCATTGCCGGACCTGTCAGCATCACAAGAGCAGAGCGTGGTTGGCAAGGCAACGGTCCCGCCCCTCGCAACCTCCTCAACTTCGAAGCAATACCCTATACGTTGTCAGCATGCCGCTCCGGGCTTCTTGAACAATGGATCGAAACGACCCCGATAAAGCCTGGAGTGGTCTCAATCCTTATTGGTTGGGCCGCATACGCAGACCAAGGTTTGATCTTCTCCAGCAATGGAGCAAGGGTCCGCTCTGCAACCTCGGTGTCATTGGCAGCTTGAGCTCGCAACCAATACCCGCTGGAAAGACCAAAGAAACGACACAACCGCAAATCGGTATCAGCTGTGATCGCGCGCTTACCCGCGACAATCTCACTGATACGCTGCGTGGGAACACCGACTTCCCCGGCCAGTCGGGATTGGCTAGGCCCCATGGGTATCAGGAATTCCTCGGAGAGTATCTCACCGGGAGTGATGGGTTTGAGTTTGCTCATAATGGATTCTCCTCAGTGGCAATCAACGATTTCCACATCTTCCGCACCGGCATTGGTCCAGCGGAAGCACACGCGCCACTGATCGTTGATGCGGATGCTGTATTGGCCTGAACGATCACCAGTCAGTGCTTCGAGGCGATTGCCAGGTGGGCACCTTCAGGTCCTCAAGTCGGCCCGCGATCTCGATCTGCCTGAGCTTGCGCCGCGCCACTCTGGCGATGTTCACGAAAGGCTTGACATTCTGGCCTCGAGCGAGTGCTTCCGTGTTTGCGCTCCGCTTGAATGGCAGGTTGGCCTTTCTGCAGTATCGCCGTCTTGCTGAGCAATATATGTGGTCCGCATGAACGCTTGAAGCCTGCTTCTTCGGCAGTTCTGAGAGTGCTCTCAAAAGCTGACTTCGAGACATGGAATAGTGGCTCCACAACGAGAACCTTTCCCGTGGACTTCAAGATACCTGCAATCTCGTTGAAAAACTGTTCCTTATTCGTAACCTCGTGGACCATATAGAACAGAAGCACAAAGTCCACTTGCTCGACAAAACCTATGCTGTTCCTTTCGCACTTGTGCAAGGCGATCCGGCCCTCGAATTTTGTCTTTCCAATTTTGCGCCGGATCTTCTCCAGCATTCCTTCCTGAAGGTCAACACCAATGACTTGACCGGTACTGCCAACAAGTTGCGCCATAGGTAAGGTGAAGAAGCCTGGGCCACAGCCGACATCCAGGGCAACCATTCCTTCTTGGATGTATGGGGCCAATATCTTTAGTGGATCCTGGAGCCACCGTCTGAAGATACTGTCCAGGCTGCCTGCTCTTTCAACTGGGCACACGCGATTCCGGTTGGTGTTCATGTTCCCGTTTACTCCTTTGGCCAACGCAAAAAATCAGCGGCGGCCTGAGGCTCACTAAGCACGAAGAAGACCAGTAACGACTCTCACGCTCCTGCAGATTGGCCGTCCGCTGGATTCTATTGTTCGGTCTGTTTCATTCTCATGGCCATGGCCTTCCCCCTGATTTCTTCCATGGACAAGTCTTCATCCATGCCCTGCCGCCACTTCGTATAATCAAACGGTTCTCTCTGAATAAGAGCAATGAAGCGCTCTGCTTCTACATCGCCAAGATGCTTTGCAAGGATCTCAAGCCCCTTCGATCTGATTTCTGTGTCGGTCATCATGATAAAACTTCCTTTATAAAGCCGAATGGATCGTCGATCTCAATACGGTCTATCCCCTTTCCGCACTTCAAAATCCCGTCGTCGGCAGTGAGGAAGTATTCGCACTTGGAAAGAATAGCACAAGCGATGTGCAGACAGTCAATCTTTTGAATTCCTTTCACATTCAGTAAGTTAGCCACCTCAAGCAATTCAGAGCTCTCTTGAATATCGCGTGCTGCGTACTGTTTCCAGTTCCTGATTTGTTCTCTTCTCTCTTGATGTGGAGCATGACGCCCGCCTTGGCGCTGCGCAGCGAAGTGAAAAGGCGCCGGCCGGAGCCCCACTGAACTCCCGACCAAGCCCCCGAGCGGTTGCCGAAAGACCCGTTGCGATTCCCAAACGATGGGGCACACAACCCATGTCAGCGTTATTCCCTATCCTTACAAACGCTGTTGAGTCGGAGAATCGAGGCGGTCGAGCAACCCCTGCATGCTCTGATCGATGGTAGCGAAGGCTGTCGGGGTAGCGCGCAGTTGGGTTGGCGGTTCGTACCCTTCGCGTTCTTCGTGCTTCGAAAAAGGTCCGAAACGAGCTCAAATTGTTCGATCAGCACCGCGAGCGTCTGTCTCGTCTCCTGATGCAGCGTCAGGGCGCCTTGGAGGAGGCCTCGTGGAAAGAAGCCCTGGACCATTCCGCGGCGCAGCTTGCTCTCCTCAACGAGAAACACGGTCCGGAGAGTTTGGCCCTGGTGGGCTCAGCGTGGTATACCAGCGAGGAGACTTGCATCTTTTAAAAATCGCTCATCGCGGGTTGACGTGAAAGCTGGCAGAACTCCCAAGCCGTCATTCCGGACTTGATCCGGAATCCAGCTTTCCTTAATCGGTTGGCAGTACTGGATTCCGGCTGAAAGCTTGCCGGAATGACGGTGAAGACCTGTTTCCCATAGTCTCGGAAGAGGAGGTTGCCTTTGCCCAGCGTACAACCCAAGAGCACCTGGAAAGCGTCCACCCCACAGGCATCGGTCTCCACGATGGCAACCAGTTCCTCATCTTCGGAGCGGT
>CAZDKX010000038.1:11390-21557 GCA_964505935.1 uncultured Syntrophobacteraceae bacterium | reverse complement strand
CGAGGGAGGAACTGGTAGGAGAGAGTGCGAGAAAACTCTATGCAAGCGAGGAAGAATTCGAGCGGGTAGGCAGAGTCAAATACGCGCAGATCAAAGAGAGGGGGACGGGGACCATCGAGACGCTTTGGAAGAAGAGAGACGGCAGCCCCATCGACGTGCTGTTGAGTTCAACCCCTCTTGATTCCATGGATGCTTCCGCCGGGGTCACGTTTACCGCGCTGGATATCACGGCCCGCAAGCGCGCGCAGCAAGCCCTGACGGAAAGTCAGGAAAGGTTCCGGAAACTGGCCGAATTGCTGCCTGAAACGATTTATGAAATGGACGCCGACGGGAGGCTGACCTTTGTCAACCGGAACGCCTTTGATCATTTTGGCTATGATCAGGAGGACTTCGATCACGGCCTCAATGGCTTTGAGCTGGTCGCTCCCGAAGACCGCGCCAGAGCGTTGAAGAACGCCGGCAGAATCATGAGCGGCGAGCAGATCGGACTCACCGAATACCAGCTGCTGCGAAAAGACGGGAGCACCTTTCCCGCCATCATGCATTCTGCCGCCAAGGTTGTTGACGGCAAGTCGGTGGGGCTGCGAGGCATCGTCATTGACATGACGGAAACGAAGAGGCTCGAAGCCCAGCTTCGCCAAGCCCATAAGATGGAAGCCGTCGGGACGTTGGCCGGAGGCATTGCTCATGATTTCAACAATCTCCTTCAGGCTGTCCAGGGCTATGCGGAATTGCTGCTACTGACTAAGAGAGAGAAGGAATCCGAACATGAGATCCTGATGGAGATCAGCCGGGCAGCGAGACGAGGAGGCGAGCTCACCCGCCAGCTTCTCGCCTTCAGTCGCAAAGTGGAATCCAAGCTTCAGCCTCTGGACCTCAACCGGACGGTCAACGAGGTCAGGCTGTTGCTGGAGCGGACGATTCCCAAGATGATCAGGATCGAACTGCATCTCATGGGCAACCTTCATCGGATCAAGGCCGACCCCTCGCAGGTTGAACAGATCATGATGAATCTTGCCGTCAATGCCCGCGATGCCATGCCGCAAGGGGGTACGCTTACCATTGAAACGCAAAATATCATCGTGACCGAGGAAGATTGCGGCAGTCAGCCGGAGTTGATCCCCGGGAGTTATGTGCTCCTCACCGTCAGCGACACCGGTACAGGCATTGAAAAGCCGATGCTGGAACATATTTTCGATCCCTTTTTCACCACCAAGGAAGTCGGCAAGGGTACGGGCCTGGGCCTCGCCATGGTCTACGGCATTGTCAAGAACCACGGGGGGACTGTCCTCTGCAGCAGCGCCCCTGGTGCGGGAACAGCCTTCAAGATCTACTTTCCCGCAAGCGAAAAACTCGAGGAAGCTCCCAGCATGGTCGCGGAGGCAAAGGCGTCACCCCGGGGGAGCGAGACCCTCCTGCTTGTGGACGACGATGAGGCGTTGCGTGACTTAGGAAAAAAGAGTCTGGAAATGTTTGGGTACACCGTCATCACCGCCCCGGATGGTGAGAGTGCCGTGCAAATCTATGGCAAGGAAAAAGACCGCATTGATCTGGTCCTCCTCGACCTGATCATGCCTCACATGGGAGGAAGGCAATGTCTGCGGGAGTTGCTTGCGGTAAACCCTGAAGCCAAGATCGTCATCGCCAGTGGTTATGCGGTCGCAGGGGAAATCGAGCAGGCGATGACGAGCGGGGCTCAGGCCTTCATCAACAAGCCTTACGACATCCAACAGATGCTCAAGGTGGTTCGCGAGGTGCTGGGGTGAGCGCAGAAACAAGTTGGCGAAACCCAAGCGTGCGGAATGGGCCCTGAACTCGCTCCCCGCTTTGCCCACAATCAATGGCATCCGATTTGCTTACCTACTGCAGAGATTATTACAGAGCGAAAAGCTTCTCCTTCTTGAGAATCCCTTTTGCCGGTGCAGGAAGTCCTGGCAAAGAGGAGATACCAGAGAACAGGGTGAAATCATGAAAGCTGCAGGCGTTTCGAGCAAGCTGGTACAAAATGATCTGCCAGCGGAAAGGCGGGAGAAGGCCGGCGAGAGTGGGGACGCTTTCAGCGCTCTCCTCAAGACCGAGAGGTCACCGGCTAACCAGTTTTCGACATTTCCAGAGGCACTGTCCGGGCCGGTGTGCTCCTCCTGTTGTTCAGATGCCCCGGTGTTGGAAGTCATGGATTGCGGCAAGGCTGCGGGTGTCTATCAGCATAATGCCGTCTTTTTCCATCCGGAGCAAAGTGCCTTGACAGCGCCGGAGGGCGGCCCTGCCGTGGTTGAAGGGGGGAAGACGCCGGTCCAGCCCGCCGGTGAAGGCTCTTTGCCGCCTGAGTTAACGGGTGACCTTGCCCAGGTTATGCGCGAAATCAAGGGGTTTTTCGGGCGACTGTTCTCTCCGCAAAGTCCGCCATCCAAGGCCCCTCCGCCGGTGGCACCAAAAGCAGCCGCTGAAGAACCATCCAGCAATACCATTGCCGGATTTTTTCGCCGGCTTGGAACCGTGCTGAGTTTTGGCTATTGGCGTCCTGAAGAGCGTCAAGAATCCGGCAAGGCAGCCGAGGACATTGCGACAAGGGCTTCCAACGCAGGAGGCGACTCGAGTGGCGGTGCTCGTCAGGTAATTGGCGCTTCCGGGCCAGATTTGACAATGGGGCGGGAAGCGGCCGCTCGTTCTGAGGAGGCAAGAGCAGGTAAAAACATCACCCTGAAGGTCCCGGCCAAAATCCAGGAAGCCATTGAGGAAGCAGCGCGCAAGTATGACCTCTCTCCCGATCTCATCGCCGCGGTCATCAAGGTTGAATCCAATTTCAACGCCGCCGCCGTTTCCAAGGAAGGGGCCGGCGGTCTGATGCAGCTGATGCCTTCCACGGCAAGGGCTTTGAAAGTCCGGAACCGGTTCGACGTCCAGCAGAATATCGATGGAGGCAGCCGTTATCTGAAGTCTCTCCTGGAACGCTTTGACGGGCGGGTGGAGCTGGCTCTGGCGGCCTACAATGTGGGTCCGGAAGCGGTTAAGCGCCATGACGGCGTCCCGCCTTACCGACACACCCGCCACTATGTGAAAAAGGTGCTGGCTTACTGCTGAAGAAGGCTCTCCTGCGCTCCCGCATGCGCGTCAACTCAGCGGATGATTTCCCGCTTTGCTAAAGGGGGGCAGGGGGGATTCTGATCAAAGTTGGTTAAATTTCTTGTTCAGCATGATCTTGAGGATGGTGCGATCCGTTTCGATCATCCCCTGGGTACTCAGCTCACCGACGTTGCGCATGGTCTGTTCGGGCGAAAAACCGATGATGCCGTCGGTCGCCTGGACCCGAACGCCATGGACGGCAAAAAGGGCTGCCTGCACGGCGGTGCCCGCGGCGGTGGCCAGTTTCAGGGAGCATCCCGGTTTGGCGCCGTCGCAGATGACGCCGGCGAGGTCTTCCACCAGGTTCGTGATGGCTCCGGCCATATGATGCAGGTCACCGCCCAGCAGGTAGGTTATCCCGGCGGCCGCCCCGGCGCCCGCCGCGATCGAGCAGCCGCATACCGCCGACAATCTGCCGGTGTGCGCTTTCACATAAGCCGTCAGGAAATGGCTCAGGCCAATAGCCTCCAGCACCGTCTTCCGGTCGCATTCGAGGTAGTCCTTGACCGCCCAGATGGGCAGGGTTGCCGTCAGGCCATGGTTGCCGCTGCCGGCGGAACTCATCGCCGGGAGGGGAACTCCGGCCATTCTGGCATCCGAAGCTGCGGAAGTGAGCGTCCTCGCTGCCACAATCATGTCGCTCCGGATCAGCCGCTGCCGTACCAGTCTCTCAAACGTCTTCCCGATCCCCAAACCGGACCCGAACTTCAGACCGTACTCGGCCAGGCGCACATTCGTTTGGGTTCCTTCCTCCAGGAATGCCAGGTCCTCGGCATCCAGCTCATCCAGGAGTTCGACGAGTCGCTGCAGGGAAAGATGCCTGAGCCAGCTTTCAACCTGCTCGAGGTCGACTCTCCGGCCGCCGCTTTCCACGCCGGACAACAGCGGATGCCCGGTCAGCTCTTCGCCGTTCAACGTCAAAGAGACGATATGCTGATGATGATTTCTGATGGTACATTCGGCCTGATCCGTTTGAGTGCTCACCACCGTGCGAATGAAAAGGCCCTTTTGGTCCGTGACAATATTGACGTTCACCGGGTTCTCTTCGGTGAAGCGCTTCGCCCGCTCTGCAACGGCCTCGGTGAGCGGCCGGAGCACTTCCAGACGAAGCTTCGGGTCGCCGCCAAAGGCCCCCAGGGCCGCAGCAACATCCAGCCCGCACAGACCGCTGGTACCGGGGATGAGAACGGCAATCCCATTTTTGTAGATGTTGGGATCGACCCACAGGGTGATGGAGGTGATGTCAGCATCAGGCAAGAGCGAAGCCGCCGCCGCGGAGCTCAGGGCAATGGCGACCGGTTCGGTACATCCCAGGGCCGGGGCGACCTCCAGGGCCAGGATGTCTTTCACGGTAAAATCAGCTGAATCCGTTTGCATGGCTAATACCTCGCACCTTATTGAGTTCACTGGTTCACTTCATCCGGAGGACCCTATACCAGCCGGCAACCTTAGTCGGGAAGAAAGTTCACGGGTAGTCCGGCTTCATCTCAGCGGCGGCGAGCCGGAGAGCGAAAAACAGGGAGAGATTGATGCCGATCTGCGGGTAGATTCTCATGATCTCGCGAAACTGATGCTTGTGAATGATGAGTACGGTCGTCGCTTCGGTAGCAATGCAGGTGGCGGCTGGAGGGAGTTCCGTAAACAGCCTCAGCTCGCCCATGAAAGCGCCGGCGCCAAGGGTGCTTTGGAGCTTTTCCCCGGAATGGCCGTAGTTCTGGTACAGCTTGACCTGTCCCTTGACCAGCAGATAGAGGGAAGAATTGTCTTCCCCTTCGCGCATGAGGATCTCGCCGGGCTGGAAGGTCTCCTGTAGCACGATGGAGGCGATGGCCCGCAGCTCCTTGATCCCCATCCCATCGAAGAGAATGAAATTGTGCAGCTGGTTGATCAGCTCGATCACCTCAGGCATGCCGGCCTCCTCATTCTGACAGCGTTTGAGCGCATAAGCCGCAATCGTGCGCACATCCCTTTCCTCATCATCCAGCAACTCCTCCAGGGCGGGAATGAAGACGGCATCAGGAAAATGTTCGCCCATGGCGTAGGCGGTCAGCATCCTGGTGGTACGGTCACGGCTCCCCGCCAGCCGCGCCAGAACGCGCTCGGGGGAGGAGGCTCGCATCACCGGCAGGATTCTCTGCCCAAGTCTGACCTTCTCGCCGGGAGGGATATTGTCGATCAACGGAATGACATATTTTGAGAGCTCGCGGTCAAGCGTCGCTTCCACCAGTTCGACGGCGGCGGCCGCTCCCGCCGACCGCAATGCTTCGTACACCAGTCCCATATCGGCATGATGGACCCAGAGGGCGTGGAAAACCAGGCTGAGCATGGCATGATGCTCTTCCTGCAGGTGGGTTTTGAGCAGGCTCATGCTCCGTCCGTCGTGTACCTCCCCCAGCACCCTGAGGGCATGCAGAAGCTCGTAGGCAGCCCCCAGTTGCTGGCCCACAAAAGGCCAGACATCAAATTCCTTCAGGTTCGACATTCTCAGCACTTCGAGGAGACTCTGCTGCACCCGCGGCGGGCTGCGTTCGAGCACTACTTCGAGAAAAGGGAGCAGGGCTTCGCCATAGCTGATCAGGGCGTCCGAGGCGGCTTTACGGACCACTTCCCGGTCATCGAGCAGCCGGATCAACCGTCTCATCGCCGCGGGATCACGGGTTTTACCCAGCGCCGCCGCCGCTTCGGCGCGGGTCAGCGCGTCGGGACTGTCGAGGAGCTTCAAGGCCGCTGCCGCCGGCAGGGTCGGCTGGGCCACCGTCCCGTTCGGCTCTCCTTCGAGGTTTTCTCTGACGGTATGCGGTACCGTTTCGGTGTGAAGCGCCTCGGTGGCGATGGCTGCCAGATCGAGGCGGTCGACGTCGACGCCCTCGCCGCTGATCGCCTGCTTCAGGCAGATGCGGAAACGCCGCCGGAAGAGGAGCACTTCCGCAACCCAGCAAAGAGCAATTCCCAAGGCCAGAGGGGCGAGCCAGCGGGGGGCGAACAACGGCTTCAGGCTGAGCATCAAGAGTGAACCGGCGATCATGCCGATCTTGACGACGGTCCCCCGCACAAAAACGCGGCTCCACAGGGCGATTTCACGGGGGACGGTGTTGAAGAGGACCTTTCCCACCGGTCCGGCCACCGCCTGCTGCACCAGCCGGATGGAAAACTGGCCCAGGGCTGCAGTGTAGATGTTGAAGCAGAACGTGAGCGCGCCGAAAACCAGGCTGAAATTCACGGGATAAACCAGCGAAGCGTTGACCATGCCAAGCCGGTCATAGACGCGGGGCATGAGCAACAGCGAGAAGAACACCACCAGCGTCATCCCGCCCCGGAAATAGCTCAGGAAAGTGATGAGGGACTGTTCCGAAGCAAAAGTGCTGTCGGCAATCACATTGAACTGATAGGCGAAGATGGGCAGAAGCATGTTGGGAATCAGCCCAAGGATACACAAGTAGCGGACCAGTGGGTACTTTTTCAGAATTGCCGGAATTTCAGATGGCTTCTTCCGTTTGGTGCGCAGTTCCACCGTCTGCTGCCGGGGACGGGGCATCATGGCTGCCGCGGACTGGGCAAGGGCGACGGCGATGGCGAGGCAGGAAGGGGAAAAGACCATCAGCGGGAGATGCTGGCCGACGGCTTGAGCGAGCCAGCCGGTGGAGAAGTTGCCGATGGTGGTCCCCAATACCTGGCAGGCAGTAAGCAAGGGGAAGATCCGTTTGCCCTGACGGGCATCGAAGAGATCACAGGCAATGTTCCAGAGGTAGACGAGGAAGATGGAATCGAGCAGGTGGAGCATTTGAAAGAGGAACGCGTAGGCGATGGTGATATCCCGGTCCACGAGGTGGCAAAGGATGGCGGTCAACACCCCGTAGCCAGCCAGAAAGCCGACGAGCAGCTGGTGATCCAAAAATCGTTCCCCCAGCCGGTTCATCACGCCAAGGACGACAATCGTGAGAAAGCCGTTGATGACCAGCATCAAAGGGATTTCCTCGACCCCGTAGCGCTTGAGAAAGGTCGTGTCGACATAGTTGCGAAAAATCGCCGTGATGAAAAAAACGGCCACGAAGAGGGCGGCTGCCCAGAGAAAGGGGCCGAGCTCATGGGCGTAGACCCTGAGGCGGTCCTCAAAGAACTTCTTCATCGCGTTAGTTGAAAGCGCATCCACTGCCGGAACTGACCTGCCATAAGCCGGGGAAAGAATCTTCAACCGTCACCGGGAAAGCGTTGACAGAACCTTTTGACTCAAATAATTACGGGGAAAGCAGGGACAGCAAGAGCCTGTCCACCAGGGAGAGAATCTATCTTCCCCTTCGGGTAAAGGCAATCACAATAAAGGAGGGGCCTCGGGAGGCCGATTCCCCTCTCAGGGTAGCTTGCGTGTCTGATCTCATCAAACGCATCCTCGTCTATACGCACAATGCCATCGGCCTGGGCCATGCTTTCCGCACTCTGGCCGTGATCACCGGCATGCGTCATTGGCGGCCGGCTATCGATTTCCTGGTGCTTTCCGGCACCTCCGTGCCACAGATCTTCCTCGAAGCAGGCATTGAAGTGATCCGCCTGCCCACGGTCAAGCTTCTCGTAGACTCTCCCGAACAGGCCATGAAGCCGCGCTATCTGACCAGGTCAACCGTGGACGAGGTCTTTGCCTATCGCCGACAGCTCATCCGGAGTGCCCTTGATTTTCTTGCGCCGGATGTCTTCATGGTTGAACACAATATGGGCGGGCTGAGAAACGAAATCGTCCCTCTGCTGCTCGAAAGGCGGCAACGGCCGAGCAAGGCGAAGGAGTTCCTGCCGGTTCACCTGTCGCGGGGAATCATCAACCCCGTTCCCCAGGTCCAGGTCTACCCGGGCAAGGCAGGCGATCTTCCGGCACCGATGAGTATCGCGCACCTGTATGAGCTGGTCTATGTTCTGGAAGAGCGGGCGACGGTCGATGTGCACAAGGAATATTGCGGCAACGAAGCCGGGTTAGAGGGGAAAATTCACTACCTCGGGCGCATCACGGCACGGACACGCCAGGAGCTGGCCGATCCCCGCGAGGTGCGGCAACGCTTCGGCCTGGTTGACAGAAAGGTCATCCTCCTCAGCCTGTGCCGTCATGGACCGGTGCTCGCGTTGACCCAGCGCCTGCTCGAGGCTGTCGCGCAGGCGCGCCTCACCGTTGACCATCAAATCGTGATCGTCGCCGACCCCTATCTGGACGAAGAAACCCTCCGGAAACTGAGGGTGGCCGCCGCTTCCAGGGGGGCGTTGCTCCTGCCTTTCATTCCCCACCTGGTCGACCTCATGAATGCAGCCGAGCTGGTCATCTGCCGCGCCGGGTACAACACGGTCAACGAAGTGCTCATGACCGGAGTTCGCGCCCTGATCATCCCCGAACGCCATCCAAGCGGCGAACAGGAACGCCGCGCCGGAGGGACCTCATCGAATGGCGTGCGGATTGTCGGAGAAGACGAGGTCCTGCTGGGCCGTCCCGAGACGATGATCCGTGAGCTGCTGGCGAGGCAGCGCACGCCTGGGTACTTCACCTTCGACAAGTACGCCATCGGGCGACGCCTCATCGATGACCTGGAAGCGCATTTGTCGGGGGCTGTTCATGGGGTTTCCTGAGAATCCCCCAGCGCCTGCTTGCGGCTGGCCCGGTTCTTGGCGGACACCAGGCGTTCGACCTCGGCAGCCAGGCTCCGGAAGCGCTCTGGTGTCAGCGCGGTGCAAAAGGCATTCTCCGGACTTTGGTGGCAATGCCGCGAAAGATCAAAATCGACGCCAATCAGGCCCTGTTCCCGGCAGAAGGCGAAGGCTTCCGTCCCAGGATAGGGGGTGAAAATGCTGTAGATCACCTTGCTGGAAGCGATTTGGGTGATGGCCTCGAGCGTGTCGCCGATGCTTGCTTCCGTCTCCTGAGGAAACCCGACCATGAAGAAGGTCTCGAGGTCGATGCCGTATTCCCGAACCAGTTGGCAGGCCGACCGGGCTTCTTCGATGGTGAAGCCTTTGCGCATCAGCTTCAAGAGGTGATTGTTGCCCGATTCAATGCCGACCTGAATAGCGGTGCAGCCGGCGGCTTTCATGGCGGCCAGATGCTCCCGGGTGATCAGCCGAACGTGCGTTTCACAACTCCAGCGCAGCCCCGGACACTGGTGTTCGAGGGCACTGGTGAGGGCGCACAGATATTCCGAGGTGACGCCGAAGGTGTCGTCATCGAAATGAATGAAGTTTAGCCCTCGCTGCTGCAGTCTCCTGATTTCCTCAACGACGTTTTCCGGCGACCGGAACCGCACCCCGCTACTCCAAATCTCGCGGGAACCGCAGAAGAAACACCGGTTCCGGCAGCCCCGCGTGGCCATGACCGCTTGAAAAGCCTGCAGGGGATAGCGGTCGTAATCATGAAGGACAGCGCCGGCAGATGCATGCGGAAAACCGAGGGAATCCAGATGGGCGATGGGATCTTCGCGAGGCGTTGCCGTGATGCCATGCCTGCTCCGGTACAGGATACCCCTGACGGCGGCCGGGTCGCCCCCGCTTTCCAGGGCCCGGAGGAGATTCACGAGGGTGCGATCGCCTTCGCCGAGGACGCACAGGTCGAACTGGGGGCTCTCGAGAACCTGGGGACCGGTAACCGTAGGGTGGGGGCCCCCGGCGATGATCGTGATTTCGGGGTCGATGGCGCGGACGAGGGAGGCGGTCACGGCAGCTGACGCAAAGGTCGGCGAGGTACACGAAATCCCGACGATTGACGGGGCCCAAGCCGCGATCACGGACTGAACCTCCTGCCAGATCGCCGCCCAAGGATCGGCCAGAGTGTCGAGATAGTCCCGGAACCCTCGCCCGGTCAGATAAAGGACCTCAAAGGGCTCGCTGACCGGAGCAAAATCCGCGTTGTACGCCAGCACCTCCCAGTCGGTTGCCGACCTCACGGCGGCGGCAAGATAGCCGAGCGAGAGTGGGTGCTTGACGAGGGCATAGGTATCCTTGAACAGCCGGTAGAACGGAGGAGTCATGAGGAGGAGGCGCTTTCTATGGCGTTTCATGCTACTGCGGGCCTGAAGGAAA
>CAZDKX010000038.1:0-11290 GCA_964505935.1 uncultured Syntrophobacteraceae bacterium | reverse complement strand
AAAAGCGAATATCGAATATCGAACAAGAAACCGCGGAATATCGAAGGAGGGAAAGGATTTCATCATTCGCGATGGCTTGTTGTCCATGTGATGTTTGTGCCTGCTCTGACAACTTGCTCTGTTAAAGGCTTCCTGTCGCCTGTGAATCTGCGCGACCCACCGTCGGTGAACACTTCGACACCCGAATCGCCGGCGGCGTTGAACCAGCAGAGGGGGACGCTTTGTCCGAGGATGTAGATGAGATCACTGGGCTGGTGGATGGCTAAGGCCACATGCGGGTCAAGGTTGAGCCAGACTCTCAGGAAGACCCGGTTGACCACGCTGTGACCGACCACCAGCAGTGGGCTCAAATCCGGGCGAGCTTGAAGCCAATGGATGAACGCCGCTACCCGCGTCTCGGCCTCCCGGCAACTCTCCCCGCCGGGAGGGGCCTCATTCCAAGTCGTGCGAAGATCGCCTCCCCCCGGAAGGACCTGCTGTCGGCGTTTGCCTTCCCATTGCCCGCAGGAGAGCTCTGCCAGTGCGTCGCTGGGAATCACGGCCGCTTCAAGTCTTTCAGCCATCAGCCGGGCGCTGGCCAGAGCCCGTCCCAGGGGCGAAGAGAACAAGCAGCGGATCTGTCGCCCGCAAAGCTGTGCGGCCAGTCCCTCCACGGTTTCGATCCCCGAAGGCGTGAGCGGCGAATCGCCGCACCCCAGAACCACCTTTTCCCGGTTGGCAACGGTTTCCCCATGGCGGGCCAGATAGACGATCACTGGTCAGTCCTCACGCTGATGCAGGCGGATGGTTTCAGGATCGGAACTTTCTCGCAAGCTTCGTCTAAAAGAATATAGTGGTATTTCGCTTTTGAAAAAGCTTTTATTGAAGGCTTCATAGGGGTCGCCATGAAAAATCCCCATTTCTCGCCGGACGAGTTATTGCTGGATCGGGTGCGGACAAGAGCAGCGCTTTTCTCCCCCCACGAAATGGCCCGCATTGCGCACTTGCCGATGTCCCAGGGCTCGGTCACGGCGATGGGCGCCGACTCGCTCCGCATCAGCCTGCCCTGCCCAGCCAAGGGCCTGTCCCGTTTCAACAGCCTGTCTCTAATCGTGCGCAATCTATCGGAAGCCCCCCTCCTGGTCGGGATGACCCTCGATCACGGCACCGAATCGAGCCTCTCCGGCCTTCCGCCCGTCTCATTTTCGGGCGGCCGGGAAGTGCTGCCGCCGGATCAATGGGTGCGGGTGCTTTTCCCGTGCGAAAGCTTTGGCTTCTACGGAACCCCTCGCGGCTGGACCGATGTGCGCCGTATCGAGCTCGTCTTCGGCAGGGAAAAGGGGCAGCAGGCTCCACGGGAAATCAGGGTTGCTCTGGGTCCCCTCGAGGGTGAGCGGCGCGAGGTCCCCTTGGGCCCAAGATTGACCGAACGGGGGTTGGTGAAGATGCTCAACGCGGAGCATCCGGCAGCCTTTATGCTGGCTCCCTATCAGCCAGGCAACCTTGCCATGCGGGTCCCGCCACCCCATCCCTTCCCGTACGGCGATGCCGAAGCCATTCTTGCGGGGCAGATCATGGGGCAGCACCTTTCCGAACCCGTTGCCTGGGGCTTCAATCCGCTGGGCGCCCACGAATGGACGCATTTCTTGAATCGCCATCATTTTTTGCGGGAACTGGTCGCCGCATTCGCCAGGACCGGCGACGAGCGCTATGCCGAAGCGCTGGATCGGCTGATTGCCGGCTGGATTGCCGCCAATCCCGTGCCGCTTGGGTCCAATGGCGGCGCCGGTCCGGCCTGGGAGACGCTCTCGACGGCCTGGCGGTTGCGCGAATGGCTCTGGGTGGCCGGCGTCGTCTGGCCCTCCAGGGCGTTCAGCGAGGCGACCAGGCGACTCATGCTCCGCTCCTTCTGGGAACATGCCCGCAGCCTGATTGACCACCGGGGACATCCCGGCAACTGGCGCATGGTCGAAGCGGCTGCCCTCACCCTGGCGGGAATCTGCTGCCCCGGTTTCTACGAAGCCCCACTCTGGGCGGCTGAGGGCCGGTCGCGCCTCGAGACGGAATGTCGCGGGCAGTTCTTGCCCGACGGTGTTCATTCCGAGCTCTCTCCGCTTTATCACGCCATCTGCCTGCAAGCCCTGCTCGAGGTCAAGGAGGCGGCGCAGGCTGCCGGACTGCCCCTCTCTGACCTTGTGGATGTTAACCTTGAACGGGCGACGCCATATCTGGCGGCCCTCTGTCGGCCGGATTTCACCTGGCCCTCGATCAACGACTCGGGCGGCGCCGCGGGCGACTACACGGTGCTGCTGCACAAGGCCGGTGAAATTTTCGGGCGTTCGGACGTGCTATGGCTTGGCACGCGGGGGCGGGTCGGGGCGCCTCCCCCCGAACGATCGCGGCTTTTCCCCGATGCGGGGCTTGCGGTCATGAGGTCAGGATATGGGCCGCGCGGGAACTTCCTCCTGTTTCGTGCCGGCCCCCCTGGAACGGCACACGTTCATGACGATCGCTTGTCTTTGGAGGTGACCGCTCTCGGCATTCCCCGGCTGGTCGATCCCGGTATCACCGCCTATGCCCCTGGACCCCTGACTTGCTGGTATCGGTCGGCTGCCGCTCACAATGTCCTGGTGATCGACGAAGAGGAGCGCGAAGTCGCTCAGGACTATCGCAGGAAAAAGCAACAGTCTGAGGACAGTTGCCTCTTTATTTTTGCTGGGGGGTTGATCGAAGCGGCGGTGGGGATTTCCAGACGCCCCGGGCATGCCGGGGAGGACCCCGGCATGTTTTCGCGGACGGTGCTGTTCGTGAACGGCGAATACTGGGTGGTGTGGGATTGGGTCTCAGCCGTCGCCCAAGGCGAAGTCTCCACCTGCTGGCAATTCCATCCTGGCAGGGTGGACCACGACCATGCAACCAACACTTTGAGGTGCGTGCAGGAGGGAGGCCCCGGTTTTGAAGTGGTGGCCCTGCCGGGGCCTGTCCGGCTGGCAGTCGAGTGTCATGGCGGCAGTCCGGACCCGCCGTGCGGGTGGGTGTCCCTGAACGGTGAGGATAGGCCGGCACCCCACTTCCGCTGCCGCTGGCAAACGGCGCTGCCGGCTACGGTGCTGTGGTTGCTGCTGCCCTATGAGGGCACTGCCGCATCCGGTGTTTCGTCAACCCGGACAGACCAGCAAGATGGGGCTATTTGCCTCGACCTCCGCTTTCCCATGGCCCGCCGGGACCAGATTGTTTTCCAGCCCGTGGCGCCCGCTCCGCCCTCGCAGGCAGGAGGCGCTTTTGGTCGGATTGAGGTGATGCGGAGTTTCCGGGACGAACTCATCAGCACCACGCTCCTTGACCTCTGAGAGCGTGTCTATCGGTGGCCAGTCGTCACCCCCGCAGGCTTTAGGCGGGGGTCCAACGGACTTCAGAACCTGGATTCCCGCCAGAAACATGCGGAAATGACGTTTCGTGATAATGGTCACTCTATTCTGTGGTGTTGTACTGAGGAGAGGGTTCAGGTCGGGCCTCCTTCGTCCCATCAGCTAGTCCGACGACAACAGTTTCCCGGTCCACCAGATGCCCACCAGCCCGGCCAGAATATCGGTCAGAAGTCTGCCCCAGAAGATCCCCTCGAGGTTGAAGAAAACGCTCCCCGCGAAGGAAAGAGGGATCAGGAGGACCACGACGCGTACGATGCTGCACAGGGAGGCCTGGAGGGGCTTTTGCGCGCCGGTCATTGTAAAGCCGGCGTAGCGGTGAACCTCCAGCATCCCGTATCCCATGCAGGTAATGGTGATGTAGGAACACAGGACGTCGATCACGGCCCTTTCCTTCGAGAAGATCCTGGCCATGGGTTCTGCGAACAGGATAAACAAGAGACCGATGAGGACGCCGTAGAGAACCGCAAAGGTCATGGTCCCCTTTCTTGCCTCCCTGATCCGGTCCATCCTCCCGGCGCCGTAATTCTGTGCGACAAAAGGAATGAGCGACATGCCGACGGTCATTGGCACCATGAAGGCGAACATTTCGATCCGGCTGGCCACCCCCATCGCGGCGACCGCCGCATGGCCGTAGCCAGCGACCAGTCTGGTGATGACAGCGGCCGATATCGGCGTCAGGACCATGCCCAGCGCACCAGGGATGCTGAGCTCCAGAATTTTACGCCATGAATGAACGAGCGATGCAGGGGTCAGGGTGGCGGTGTCGATCAGCTCCATCTTCTTGAACACGATGAAGAGAGCAACCGCCAAGACTGCTGCCTGGGAGAGAATGGTCGCCAGGGCGGCACCGACGATACCCATCCTGGGCATGCCGAACATCCCGAAAATGAAGCCTGCGTCCAGGAGCACGTTCAGCGCCGTGCTGCTGACCATGAGGAAACTCACGGTCTTGGTGTTGCCGGTGCTGATGATGATGTCCGAGGTGACCATCTGCAGGACCATGACAATCGCGCCCAAATACCATAGCTTCATATAGCGGGCGGTCAGGTCGAGCACCTCGCCGGAGGCCCCCAGCCCGGAAAACAGCGGGATAATGGTGAGCATCCCCAGGAGGGACATTCCGGCGGCAAAGAGGATGGCGAGAATGAGCGCGTGAGTCGTGAGGGTTGCGGCTTTCCTGTGGTCCGTTCCCCCTATGGCGTGAGCCACGAGCGTCATGGCGCCGCTGCCAAGCCCCCGGGTTACGAACATGAGGAACATCACGACGGGAAAAGTGAAGGAGATGGCTGCAAGCGCCTCGGTCCCGAGCTTGGAGACGAACCAGGCGTTCGTGAGGTTGTACATGTTGATGGCAAACGTTCCGGCAAGCATTGGCACAGCCATCCTGACAAAGGTTCCCGGAACGCTTTGATTGACAAGTTTCGACATGGTAATTTCTGCTTTTTCTCGGGAAGTTCTCCCATGAGTTGGGTTTCGTGCACGTCCAAGATCCGGTGCTCCATTGTCGGTGGTTGAGGAGGCCGCCGTCAACTCCGCCTTTTCATCACCCGTGCAAATGAACTTGATCTTTTGGCCCCGGCATTGTATTCGAAGCGATGCTGGAGGTTGAGAAACGGCCATCCGCCAGCAATGACCGAGGGTAAGATATGGGGTGTCCCTGAAAATGCAGCTTCCGATGAGTTAGAGGAGTGGGTATGAAAGACAAGCTATGGCAGTTCTGTCTGATAGCAGTGGTGATGGCGGTTTTGCTGGCGCCGGCCTGGGTGGGTGCCGACGTCTTCATGAGGGAAAAAACCCATACGGACGGCGTGACGATCATGGGGCAGAGTCAGCCCCCACAGGATAAGACGAGCACCGTCTGGCTTACCAAGGACAAAATGAGAACCGACCACGGCGATGCCTCAACCATTGCCATGGTGGTTGACGGCAAGCTGGTGATCTACCAGATCAACCATGTCAAGAAGAGCTACACGGAGATGGTGGTGGGTTCCGATGGCACTCAGCAAGCCATACCGGGGATGCCAGGCGAGATGAAGGTGAAGGTCACCCCCACCTCGGAAACCAGGAAAATCAGCAACTGGAACTGCAGGAAGTATCTCCAGGAAATGGATATGGGGATGATGCCGATCAATTCCGAGATCTGGGCCAGTGAAGACATCAAGATGCCATATGCCGATTTCTACGAGAAGCTATCCACGACCGCCGTGGCCGGGCAGCCCGGGATGGGCATGACCTCCCAGGCAATGACGGAGGAGATGAAGAAAATCAAGGGCGTTCCGGTCCTCACCATCACCAGCATGACCATGATGAAGAACGTGAATATGAAGACTTCGCGGGAGTTGCTGGAGATCAAGGAAGGGACGGCTCCGGCGGGCACCTTCGACCTCCCATCCGGCTATACGAAACAAGCCTCGATTCAGGACTTCAGCGGACGCAAAATTCCGGGGAAGCAGAAGCCCCAGCAATAACCGCAAGCAGCCCAGTACAGCCCAGCAGAACAAAGTGTCGATTATGCTCGCTCGTCATTCCCGCAATCTGTAAGCGGGAATCCAAGAGATTTGCACATTCTGGATTCCCGCCGGAAGCATGCGGGAATGACGACCGGAGTTCGGAGCCTCGTTTGTGCGGAGTTGAGCCGCAGAATCCTCAAAGACCGTTGAGGCTCTGCCGAAATACAGTTGTCGAATGACGTGTCGATGGATATGCTTTAGTTATAAATGTCCTTATATGTTTGTTGTGGACCCCTACTGGAACTCTTAACAGGGAGGTGAGCTATGAAGACTGTAAAAGAGATTCTCAATGAGAAAGGCAAGGAAGTCTGGTCAGTCTCACCCAAATCGACCGTCTTTGACGCATTGAAAATCATGGGGGAACAAGGGATCGGTTCACTCATGGTCATGGGCGACGATGGAAAAGTAAAAGGGATCATGACAGAAAGGGACTACGCCCGTAAGGTCATTCTCATTGGCAAGGCATCGCAGGAGACGGCCGTAGAAGAAATCATGACTCCCGTAAAGAAGCTCTACAGCGTAAAACCCGAAAATACTGCTGAAGAATGCATGGTGCTCATAACCGGCAAACGCATTCGCCACTTGCCGGTCTTCGACGGCAAACAACTGGTTGGCGTAATCTCCATTGGTGACGTCGTCAAAGCCATCATTTCGGAGCAAGTGAGTCTGCTCAATCAGCTGAGCGATTTTGTCGCGGGGAAATACGCATAAGCGCTGGAGATCGTTGAAATGCTACTTCTCTCAACGGACTGACCCCGGCCCGGGCAAGGGTCCCTGCCAGGGCCGGAATGCTCATGACTCTGCCCTCAAGCATGCTCAAACGCTGGTTCAGGGTGCCCTTCAAATTCGCAGGATATAGGAAAAGACGGCGATTCCCAAAACCAGGGTGATGATTCCCCACATTCTGATGGTGGTTTCACCGGCCCGGTCGAACCACCACTCCAGGAGACGCTGGATTTGCGACGGCGGTCCCAGGAGCAGATAAAGCCCCTTGATAACGGCCAGCAGACCCAGGATGAAGATCAGCGGGAACATGGGTCCCTGAGAAAAGGAAGCCAGGATCAGGAGCAGGCCGATGGCCAAAGGCGCCCCCGCCAGCAGTCGGATGTTGGCTTTGGCGAAAAGGCCCCTGAAAGTCCTTCTGACCCCTTCGGTGTATAGGATCAGCATCACCCCGAGTGCAATCCAGAGCAGGGACAGAAATGCCAGGAAAACCTTCATTGAACAAACATCTCCTTTCTTACCGAGCTATGCTCTTGTCAACTGCCGATATTTGATGCGGTGCGGCTGGTCGGCTGCGGCGCCGAGGCGGGCTTTGCGATCGGCCTCGTATTCGGAATAATTGCCGTCAAACCAGACCACCGTGCTTTCCCCTTCGAACGCCAGGATGTGCGTGGCGATCCGGTCGAGGAACCAGCGGTCGTGGCTGATCACCAGGGCGCAGCCGGCAAAGTTTTCCAGGGCGTCTTCGAGGGCGCGCATGGTGTTCACGTCCAGGTCGTTGGTGGGCTCATCGAGCAGGATCACATTGGCGCCCTCCTTCAGCATCCGGGCGAGGTGGACGCGGTTGCGTTCCCCTCCAGAGAGGACCCCGACTTTCTTCTGCTGGTCGGTCCCCGAGAAGTTGAAGCGGGCGGCGTAGGCCCGGGAATTCACCGATCGGCTCCCCAATTCGATGGTTGCCTTACCGTCGGAGATGGCCTCCCAGACGGTCTTTTCCGGATCGAGCACGGCGCGGCTCTGTTCGACATAGGCGAGCCTCACGGTATCTCCCAGCCTGATGGTACCGGAATCGGGCTGTTCCTCACCGGTGATCATCCGGAACAGCGTGGTCTTTCCGGCGCCGTTGGGGCCGATGATGCCGATGATGCCGCCGGGGGGCAGCGAGAAGGTCATGCCCTCGATCAGGAGACGATCATCGTAGGCCTTCCTCACCTGATCGGCCTCGATCACCACCTTCCCCAGCCGCGGTCCTGGCGGAATGTAGATTTCGAGCTCCTGGGCCTGTTTTTCATGGTCCTTGCGTAGCAGTGTTTCATAGGCGTTGATGCGGGCTTTAGCCTTGGCGTGCCGCCCCCTGGGCGACATCCTGATCCACTCGAGCTCGCGCTCCAGGGTTTTCTGCCGTTCGCTCTCGCTCTTTTCCTCCTGCTTCAACCGGGCCCGCTTTTGTTCAAGCCAGGATGAGTAATTGCCTTTCCACGGAATCCCCTGGCCCCGGTCCAGCTCGAGGATCCAGCCTGCGACGTTATCGAGGAAATAGCGGTCGTGGGTAACGGCAATCACCGTGCCGGGATAGCGCTGCAGATGGTGTTCAAGCCAGGCGACCGATTCAGCATCGAGGTGGTTGGTCGGCTCATCCAGGAGCAAAATGTCAGGCGCCTGCAGCAGTAGGCGGCAGAGGGCCACGCGCCGCTTTTCGCCTCCGGAGAGGGGTTTTACCGGGGTGTCGCCGGGGGGGCACCGGAGGGCCTCCATGGCCATTTCCAGGCGTGCATCCAGGTCCCAGGCATCGAGAGCGTCGAGCTTTTCCTGGACTTCCCCCTGGCGGGCAATGAGCCGGTCCATCTCATCGTCAGCCATCGGTTCCGCAAAGGCCTCGTTGATGCGGTTGAATTCGTTCAGCAAATCGACAACGCTCTGGACCCCCTCCTCGACCACTTCGCGCACGGTCTTGCTTTCATCCAAGGCGGGTTCCTGTTCGAGAAAACCGATGGTGTGCCCCGAAGCCACGACGGTCTCGCCGTTGAAGTCCTTGTCAACTCCGGCGAGAATGCGCAGCAGCGAACTCTTCCCTGACCCATTGAGGCCCAGGACACCGATCTTGGCGCCATAGAAGTAGGAAAGATAGATGTCTTTGAGGATGGGGCGTTTGTCGTAATACTTGCTGACACCAATCATCGAATAGATGATTTTATTGGGTTCATTGCTCATGCGCTTGTGATCCTCTGATGATTCCAGGAATGGGCGGTCGTGGCCCGACTGTTGTGGAAACCTCGCCTGGCATTCAACGCTCCAGGCAGGCAGGATGGTAACGCAAAAGACTATCGCGAGCAACTGGATCCGAGTGGGCTCGTTTCAAAACTATACTTCCTAAGGTTTGAATCCTTAATTCCCAGTAAAGCGAGCTGAACTGTAGGTTGGGTTGAGTGGCAACGAAACCCAACAAATATAGCCCGAGCAAAATGAAGATTCTCATCCTTATCGAGTATAGAACTCAGGTAAAATGCTCGCGCTGCCGATAGAATACGGTAGAGGTTCTGAATGAATGGGAAGAATTTGAGACGGGTTTTGGCATTTGGAAGATGAAGCGAACTGAGCCCGGTCAGGCGGGTTGGGTCTGCGGATGATTCGCGAAAAAGAAAAATACATATCATCAGGCCTGGTGCTCCTGGATTATCTTGCCGTCGTCCTCAGTTATCTGGCCCTTGCCTGCACCGTGACCTGGATGCCCGGCATGGCTGCGGGCGGTATGGCCATGCCCGGTCCCGCCGCGGGGGCCATCTCCTTCCTGACCGTCTGTGAACAAACCCGGGAGCTCCTGTTGATGTTTCTGCTGCTGCCGGTCATCGGTTTGAAGCTGAGCGACAGCTACCGCCTTACGAAGGTTTCCAATTTCAAGAGGATGCTGCAGGAAACGGCAAAGCCCGTGCTGATCATGGCGGTGCTGCTGTTTTCCGTTGCCCGCTGCACCGTCGACACTCTCGACCGCCACTCACTGCTTGCCGCATCCCTGGTTCTCATCTGGGGCCTGCTCATGGTCGACAGACTGGTGATCGTCAGGCGCCTCAAGAGCAGTGGCAGGGATGAGCAATGGCGGACCTGCGTCCTCATTCTGGGGGCTGATGAAAAAGCGATCCAGGCGGCGCAAGTCTTTTCCCTCCATCCTGAATGGCATATCCGGATTATCGGGTTTCTGACCGAAACGGAAAGTGAGGTTGGGACAGCCAAGGCGGGCCATAAGGTGCTGGGCAGAGTGGATGATATTGCGGAGGTTTTAAAGAAAGAGGTCGTGGACTGCGTCTTTCTTGCCGGAGCGACCATCGATACCGCAAAATTACAGCATATCGCGCGCTTGTGCGGAATTATCGGCGTTGATTTCGTTTTCAGCCTGCAGCTCATCAGAGAGCAGAAGGATCTGTTTTTTGAAAAGTATGATATTCTGTCACTCCTGGTCTTCAAGTCCGCCTATCATAGCCCGGAAAAGCTGTTCATCAAAAGGGCCCTGGATATGGTGGTGTCCTTGCTGGCGATTGTCCTCCTTTTGCCGTTGTGGATCATCCTGCCCCTGATCATCCGCCTGGAATCGCCCGGTCCGGCCATCTTTTCGCAAACTCGGGTGGGAAGAAACGGACGGACATTTCGGGTCTTCAAGTTTCGTAGCATGGTCAAGGATGCGGAAACCCTGCGCCAGTCGCTTCAGCATCTGAACGAGATGGATGGCCCGGTGTTCAAGGTGAAAAATGACCCGAGATTGACGCGCATCGGAGGATTTTTGAGGAGGACCAGTCTGGATGAACTCCCCCAGTTATTCAATGTGCTGATGGGGGACATGAGCCTGGTCGGGCCTCGGCCTCCTCTGCCCGGGGAAGTGTCACAATATGGAGACGCTCAGCGTAAGCGGCTTTCCATTAAACCCGGCATCACCTGCCTGTGGCAGATCAGCGGCCGCAATGAAATAAAATTCGACGAATGGATGCGCCTTGACCTCCATTACATTGATCATTGGTCGCTGCTGCTGGATCTGAAAATACTCTGCAAGACGGCTTTGGCGATCCTTTCCGGGAAAGGTGCCCGATGACCCGCTCAGAAGCGTGTAGAAGGGAAAAAGATGTGGCGCGTTCTTAAGAAGTGGTTCGCTCTTTCGACCGGCAAGAAGTTCGACAAAGCCATGGCCTGTTATAACCGCCACCTCTACAAAGATGCCATTGAAGTCTTTGAGGACATCCTCCTGGAGAAAACCTCCGCCAGCAGCCTCTACCACAACTTGGCGACTGTTTACTGTGGATATGCCTATCGCAACCTCGGCTTTGCCCAGTTCGGCATGGGCAACTACCGGGATGCTCTGTGGAATTTCAGGAAGGCGGAAGGCCTGGCGGCGGACCAGGTCGATCTACATCAGTTCATCGGGACCTGTCTGAATAATCTGGGGCAACATGAAGAGGCCGTAAAAGTCTTCCGTTTCTTGTCGGAGCTGCATCCGTCGATGGTCTCGGTTAAAATCAAGTTGGCCATCGCCCTCTCCAATCTCGAAATGTGGGACGAGGCCGTCAAGGTCTACCGGGATATTCTCACCGAACACCCCGGATACGCCGACATCTGGATGCGGCTCGGCCTTGCCTACCTGGGCGAAAGCAGGGCTGCCGAGGCCAA
>CAZDKX010000037.1:0-21656 GCA_964505935.1 uncultured Syntrophobacteraceae bacterium | reverse complement strand
ACGAAAACGAATTCTTCGTGGTTAATGGAGATGACGATCTTTCCACCTCTCGATTCTGCGTATACCAACCAACCTGGCTTGTCTTGGCTGCTTCACTCAACCCTGGGTGAAAACGCTTCCGCCCGGCGATCATACCATGCCAGAAGCATGGGTTCATCGCTCAGCTGGCGAGCCCGAGCCTCGGCGACCTTTTTCGCACAGTAGAAATCAAGAGCAGGACCTTCGACAGCTACATCAATTGGCCGATACAGCATCTCACGACTGAGGACCTTACAGCTCACGGGTCACCCTTCCTGGCGGCGAGGCTTGATGCCCCACTGTCTGCAGATCTCCGGTTCGTACCGGAGGCAGCTGCGCTCATGTGCCCAGTTCAGAAGCGCTGTTTGTTTGGCGGCGCCAGTGCAAAGATACTTCGGGGCAGGGGTAATCCCGGCCCGTCCCAAGTCAAGCCGGTCCGAATCCCAGCAGGTTTGAACCGTGAAATCGCCGGTGGTACAGATTATCATATGCGACCCTAACCCAAAAGGGGGTTGGCACGAGCACCCGGGAGGAGACCCGGGATGCTTTTCCCTGAAGGCAGACTGCCGAAAACCGTCCAACGACGGACCCTCGATGATGCGCTGCATGATGACTATTTCGTCAGTGCCCATACGAAAGCGGCCATGGGACACAGGCAGCTGGCGGGAGTTGGGCCTGTCCTGCTCTTTTTCATGGCGCGTGAAAGGGCGCGGAGGCTTATTGAGGTCCAGGATAATTCACGATGCCCTTGACACAAACCACGGGGGGTGTTAGCCAAAACTGCGTAAAGCAATTATCTGACGGGCGATACGGTGCCCGCGGCCCCGGGACGCCATCGTGGCGTCTGTCGCGTACAGGAATGACCCAGACTTATGGCTTGCTTGCAAGCTTACCCGGTTTAGACTTGCTGCGGATGGAATCATGAACCCGTCCCGATTTTCGCGTTGGTTAGTTGGTGGCGTTGCCCTGGCGCTGATTGCCTGGCTTGCCGGGCATGGAGACAGGGAGGCCCCGCGCAAGCCATTGATCGATTCCCGGTCTGGGACTACCGCAACCTCCACGACATCTCCGCCACACCGTCCCTCCTATATAGCACCTGAGCCCATGGTCGCTCCCGAGCCGTCGCCATCGCACTACCGCGAGCTACCCCTGCACGATGTTGATCGCCTGTCGAAACTGCTAGACCGCCGCTTGAACAGCTTCGGCGCGATCCGGAACGAGCTTCTGCTAAAATTCAAGTCGCCCGAAGCGCTGCGCGGTTTCCTGAGTCGTGCTGCCCACAGTGGACTCAAGATACTCGGCAGGCTGGATGGCTTGATGGCTGTTCGCGTTGGCTTCGACGACCTGGAGGAGTTGCGTGCGATGATTGAGGGCGACGCGGACGTCTACGAAGCTATTGACGCAAACTTTATCGCCAAGGTCCCCGACTGGCCGAATTCTGGATCACGGCCCAACGTCAGCGGCGCCGCCCCATTCGGCGGAGATGCTTTCCTGCAAGCCATCGGCGCTGACAGCAACCGCTCGACATGGGGGACGGAAATCACCGTGGCTGTTCTCGACACAGGCGTAGAAAATCATCCGACCTTCGGTAAGGGCCAAATCACCCATTTGGATTTGGTGAATGACGGCCAACCATTCGCTGGCCACGGCACCGCAGTGGCCAGCCTTATCGGTGGGCAGGACGAACAAGCTTCTGGAGTTGCGCCTGCCAGCCATATACTCGACGTGCGCATCGCAGACAGCCGGGGCGAGAGCAACAGCTTCATCCTTGCCGAAGGGATTGTGAGCGCCGTGGACGCCGGCGCACAGGTCATCAACATCAGCTTGGGGTCCTATGGTGACGCCATCGTCGTGCGCGACGCCGTGGCTTACGCCGAAAGCAACGGTGCGGTGGTGGTCGCTGCAGCCGGCAACGACCACACCAGCAATCAACTGGCCTACCCAGCGGCGATCAGTGCCGTGATCTCCGTTGGGGGCGTAGATGCTGACTATCAACAGGCATACTTCTCCAACTCAGGCAAAGGCTTGGACGTGACCGCGCCGGCCGTCGGCATCCAATCCGCCTATGGCGCGGACCTCATTGTTCTCGGCGATGGCTCTTCCCAAGCTGCGGCCATCACCTCCGGGGTGGTAGCCTATGGTTTGTCGAGCGGTTTGACCACCACCAGCGCCGCTTCCGACTGGCTGAAACAAAACGCCCTGCCTCTCAGCCTGCCGCCCGAGCGCGGTGGCGCAGGCATGACGCATGTCAAGTTCCGCTGATGCACCCATGGGTGGCCCGGATAGCTCGCCTGTCCGGATGCGAAATGCAAAAGGCCTCGGTAACCAATCAATCATTCGATCCCCCCTCCACGTTGAGAAGTGAAGCGCTAAGAATCCTCACAACGTTCCCAGATTATATGTTCTATTTGAGGTTCTTCCGGTCAGGTCCCAGCGTCTGGCAAGCTGTTGCGGCTTGTTCCACCCGACAAGACTCCACAGGTGATTAAAATATCAGTCAAAAGAGGTGTCACAGTTTGATGGATCCGGTCTTTTGCTGGGACTTTTCCCTCAGTTCAGCTTTGAAATACAACCTGTCAGGTCTACCGGTTGCTGTAGATGAAACCCAAGAAGACCTCCAGCCAGGAGACCACCCGTTAGGCGGTTTCCGCAGTAAGAAGTTAAGAACTTGCCTTCTATGGAAGATTCGGTTTTCAACGAAGATCTATTTGCTTGAGCAGGTGCGATTCCTCTGATATGGTCAGCTACCCTTGCCAAATGAGTAAATCCTATGCTGGTTGGCTTTCGGCTGTGACTTGATTGGCTCAGTAGGTCGTCTTATGCACCGCAACCCAGCTTCTCTCCTTCACCTCTCGAACGAAGCACTCGTCCACCGGTGTCTGGATAATGATAGAGCGGCCTGGAATGAATTCTTCCGGCGCTTCATTCCCGACCTGAAGTGGGCGATCAAGCGAACTATCGTTGTAGAGGTCATCGCCCGATGAACAGACCGTCGATTTGTACTGCCATGACGGTATTGTCATGTATATCCATTTAATATTAAACCATCTTTTTGCATATACCGGTGAAGATGAGTCACACGCTATGCCGCACCCCGACGAAAGATGCGAGTCTAAATGGTCAGATTCAGAAAAATTTTGAGAGGTTGGTAGTCCAGGATGGCACCTTGGCTATGAGCTTCCGTCCTTTGCATCATCCTTCTCGGTCAGCAAGATTGCCTTGTCCTTACTGGACACGTCTTTATGGGTAGCCGGGCCATCAACGCGGGAAGAGGGCGGAGTTGATACGGATGCATCTCGAACCGGCCTGATTACGTCGAGCATATCCTTTATGCCGCCGATGGAGCCCAGAATCGCGGTTGCTTCATAGGGCATATAGACCACTTTGTTACTCTGCCCGGATACCATCTCCTTGAGCGCCTCGATGTATCTCACAGCTATAAGGTAGTTGGTCGGATCGCCCTTGGTTGCCCCAATCGCCCCGGTGATCATTTTTATTGCCGCAGCCTCGGCCTCGGCCACCTTGACCCTTGCTTGAGCTTCGCCTTCCGCAACGAGAATCCTAGCCTGTCTGGCACCCTCGGCCCTGTTGATCTCAGCCGATTTTGCGCCTTCCGCTTCAAGAATACTCGCCTGCTTGAGCCCTTCCGCCTCCAGTATGGCCGCTCTTCTGTCGCGCTCGGCTTTCATCTGCTTTTCCATTGCCACCCGGATCTCGGGAGGAGGGCTTATGTCTTGAAGTTCGACACGGTTCACCTTTACCCCCCATTTCTCCGTGGCATCGTCGAGGATGGCCCGAAGCCGACTGTTGATGGTGTCCCTGGAGGAGAGTGTCTCATCAAGATCAAGCTCGCCGATAACGTTTCGAAGCGTAGTTTGAGTGAGCTTCTCTATGGCATCGGGAAGGTTTGCGATTTCATAGACCGCCCTCACCGGATCGATAATTTGAAAGTAGAGGAGAGCGTTAATTTCAGTGACCACATTGTCTTTTGTGATGACGCTCTGCTTCGGGAAGTCATAGACGGTCTCGCGAAGATCGATCCTTCTCACGCTTTGTTTACGAACTATCGACTTCCCGCTCGAATCGGTTTGAACATAGCGCCACTCAATTTGACGAGGCTGATCGAAGAGAGGCCACAAAATATTGATTCCGGAGGGAAGAGTGCGGTGATATCTGCCAAGCCGCTCGATTACCATCGTCTCACTCTGCTGAATGATCACGAAGCCTTTGATGGCGAAAAAGATGACAAACAGCGCAAGAACGCCCAGAATGATCAATATGCCCATGGCTCTTTTCCTTTCAGATTTTTACATGGATTTCACGAACAAGGTGATCCCTTCGACTCGAACTACCTCAACTGCTGTGCCCTTGCCGATGATTCCGCCATTCAATGAGACAGCTTTCCAGTCATCACCTCCCACCAGCGCTCGTCCAGAGCCACGATCCTGGTTGATTTCCTCTGTAACACGGCCCGTCTTCCCAATGAGCGCGTCAACGTTGGTCTTAATCCCAGCCGATGCTTGGTAGCAGTATTTCGTGAAAAGAGGCCGGACTCCGAAGAAAGCCAGTAGCGTTCCCACAATGAAGCCGACGATCTGCATCCTCACGTCAAGGTCGGCCAGCGCAACAAGTGCTGAGAAAAGGCAGCCGATGCCAAAAGATGCCAGAACGAACCCTGGAGTGAAAATTTCAAGTAAGAAAAGAATGATTGCGACAACAACCCAGAAATGCCAAACGGACAGCAGCATCCCCCATCCTTCATAAAGTAACTGGTAGAAAGTCAATCGACGCTTCTGGACACAACAGCAAGCATGAACAAGTGTGTCAGACAGTCTAACAGAAAATCAATGATCGTTCATTTCATTTGGTCATAAAGTGGATATCCTTTTTAACACATTCAGACTTCTATCAAAGGGCTCCGGTGGCCCAAAGGGGACCAGGGCAGCTAAATCAATCTCCGTATCGAGTCACTCTTTCCATGCTGGCCTTCGCCTCTGCCAGTGCAGACCGCCAGTCTGCTTGAGGACTTAGGGCACCCATTGAGGCAGCGCATCCGGCATAGGGCTTTTCATCATGCCTCCACCAGTTCCCTCGCCCACCTTGATGATGGTGTAGTTCATGTTGGGCACGTCTTCGAGTTGCCAGTCAAACAAATTCCCTGTAAAACTTCTTGGCTCTCTCGGGATTCTGCGTATGCAACTCAACGTGCACGAATGGGTTTCCCATGGATTCCCTCCTTTTCAGACCCGAAGTATCCCGATTACCTTCTCGAAGACCTCCTGAAGGTTAAGGACTTTCATAAGCATTTTCTCCTGTCAATTCCTGTGAATGTTCTTCCAGGCAAAAAGGAATTTGACCTCTTATTTCGGCTGCGGGACCGACTCAGGCAGTTTCTCTGAACTCAGCTGCTCCACGTAACTTTGGTGGCCAGTTTCTCTCCCGTTGAATCGGGGGCCTGGCCCCAGAATGAGGTGTGGACTGCTTTTGGCCTTATTTCCCCGGGGCTTTTGAGCCTTTTCCCACCACACGGTCAAATCTGAGTTCTTGCGCAGATCGTGCACTACCAGTCAGTCATTTCGGCGGCTTCAGCTTTTTCGATTGAGCCCAGGCTTCCCAGTCATATGCGAACTGATGGACCTCGGCTAACGGATAGCCATAGATCAGCCCCCATAAGTCACTGGAGATCAAATCTTCATGGTGTTTGATGAACTCTATCAGTTTTGGGAATCGTGAAATGTACACATCCGCGATTCGGACCCCTTTTTCTGGGAGACTCCATAAATCCAGCCCCTTTTTGGTGCGGATCACAAAGGAGTAAGGAAACTGGGCGATAAAATCGTGCATTTCGATGATGGTTCTTTTGTTGCCGTAGAAGTGGAAGTTCAATACTGGCTTTTCCAACCGATCTACCAGGTGAAATTTCTTGAGGTCATCGAAACCACCCGAGATTTTCCTCCCAAATTTGGCCAACAAAAGATCTCCAAGATGCGACTTCTTTTGAACGGTCGGAATTCCCGGTTCATCCAGTCCAGTGTTCGCGATACTCTTTTTCATCTCCAGGACCTTTGAAGATTCAATGATCTGCAAAAAGAGTGCACCCTATTCATCTCCATTCCACATTGGATACTGCTCCGGTGGTTCGCCGTGTATTTCAAGGAGGCTAGCCAGTTCGAGGACCATATTAGGATCAATCTGTTCCAAGCTGACTTGAAACTCCCACTTGTCGCCAAAATCAAAAAGGAAGGTCATCGTCTGCTCGACTTCCAGGGGGAGTTCGCCCACCAACCGTTCTGTCGCCCACGGTCCCTCTTCCATGTAAGGGTGATAAAGCCTGTCCCCTGCCCCAAATCGATTCCTGTATGAGAACTCATAAAGATGGTCGTGGTCAAACCTGACCGCATTGAGGATGGCGGATGCCAGACTATCCAAAGTCAGCTTGGCAGGAATTGCGATTCGAAACTTCACCCTTCCCATTGACACTTTGAAGATATGGGTCCCTTCGCGAAAGATCTGGCCGGGTAGCGTGAGATTCCTCCTCCAATCAGGGAAATAGGGTTGGAGCGCGGACTGGAGAACGCCGAAGGGCACCTCTTGCCTATCTTCCAGTTCAAAAATATTCTCCATATTCCTGAAGAACTTGCTGAGAAGCAAGGCCAACAAGGCCTCGCCAAAAGGTGTGCGGCTGACCCGCTCAATGTTCCAGGCTGTGCCCTTTGCAGGAGAACCGCTTAGACGAAAGCTTATGGTTTTCAGGCGATAATCTATGCATGAGACAGCTCCTACTATCTTACCCTATCGCGTAATCTCCTGGCTTTCATTCCCTTTGCAGGAGCAATCTACCAGCATCATCATCGGGGATCAAAATAGAAAGGCGTGGCGCTGCAAAGTTGTTATTGGTCTCAGAGGAATTTCCGACCTATATTTGTGGCTCCTATTTCTCTGAGGATGTGAATGCGCAAACTGATTGACCATGATGGCATGATGGCCATCAGCATTTTGCCTTTCGCGTTCTACCCCATCGTCAAATTCGGGCGTATGCTGCGCCGCTTGAGCCGCAAGAGCCAGGAATCCATCGGGGATCTCTCGATCATCATCCACGAAACGCTGGGAGGCGCGCGCATTGTGAAAGCCTTCGGCATGGTGGACTACGAGAAAGAACGCTTTGCCGGAGAAAACCAAAAGTTCCTGCACTACAAGATGAAGTCCGTTTCCGTGCGGGCAATTTCTTCCCATATAGTTGAGCTTCTGGGAGAACTGGGAATCGTTTTCATCATCTGGTATGGGGGCTATAGCGTGATTGCGGGGGTTTCCACACCGGGAAGTTTTTTCTCTTTCATGGCAGCCCTACATCTGCTTTACGAACCGGTGAAAGAGTTGAGCAATATCAACAACACGCTAAAGCAGGGAGCGGCCGCAGCCAAAGCGGCCAATGCATACGACTTCATCATGAAGATGCCCCGGGGGTTTGAAAGCATCGTGGGGGAGCGGGGAACACTTCTTTCGGGAGGCGAACGGCAAAGGCTGTGCATCGCGCGAGCCCTGCTCAAGAATGCGCCCATTCTCATTCTCGATGAAGCCACCTCATCCCTTGACAGCGAATCGGAGCTGGAAGTACAAAAAGCCCTGGAAAACCTCATGGCAGAGCGCACCACAGTGGTCATCGCCCATGGCCTTTCCACCATCATGCATGCCGATCTGATTGCGGCCTTGGCTGATGGGGGGATCGTGGAGCGGGGATGCCACGAAGACTTGTTGCAGAAGAATGGGGAGTATTACCCGTCTTTATTATCTGCAATTCTCTCAGATGGAACCAGAATGAAGCCTTGGGCGGCATAAAGCTGCATGTGGATGTTTTGGATGGAGAGGTAGGAGATCAGGATTGAAAGTACACTCAGAAAGAAATTTTATCGAATGCCTGGTCGAATGGCTTCTGGACCGGATGGCTCCCATGCCCCGCGAAACTAACCGCAAAATAGCGTCGGTCTTGGGGTGGATTTGGTATCGGTTGGACCAACACCACCGTAAGATTGCTATGGAAAACCTGGAGTTGGCTTTCGGGAACGAACTGGACTCAGTGCAACGGGAAGAAATTTGCCGCAAGGTGTTCGACCACCTGGCCCGGGTCGTGCTCGAGATTCCCTACGTCCGCACTCTGAACAAAGACAATCTGGACCAGTTCGCCACGTTCCGGGGAGGCGAACATCTTCAGGCCGTCCTGAAAAAGAGCAAGGGCTTCCTTGTGATGACGACCCATTTCGGCAACTGGGAGCTCATGGCCGTGGGATTTTCCATGCACTATATGCCCTTCAATATCGTGGTGCGCCCTCTCGACAATCCCTTTCTTAACCGTTTGATCGACAAGATGCGCTGCCAAACGGGCAACAAAACTATACCCAAACGGGGATCAGTCCGGGAAGTGCTGCGACTGCTCCGGCAGGGGGAAATTGTTGCGCTCCTCATCGACCAGAACACGAACTGGCATGACGCAGTCTTTGTTCCGTTTTTCAATGAACCGGCGGGCACGAACAAAGCCCTGGCGATGCTGGCCCTGCGGACGGGCCTGCCGGTCCTTTCCGTATATAATGTCCGCAGGCCGGACGGGCGGTATGAACTGATCATCGATCCCGAAATTCCCATCGTGAAGACGGGTGACACGACAAGGGATATCAAAGAGAACACGGCCCGGTTCAACCGGCTGATTGAGAGGTACGTGCGCGAAAACCCCGAACAATGGTTCTGGGTCCACAGAAGGTGGAAAACCCGATCCCATCAACCCTGGTCAAGATGTGATGGACTGAGGCGGGCCGCCCCGGGCAGGCTCCTCGTGGGGCGAAGAGGGAGCGATGATGGAAAATGAGAGCTTGGATGCACTGGGCGAAAGCGATAGGCGATTTCGTCTCATCATGCGGGCAGTGAGGCCTTGGTGTTGGAGACCATGCATCAGTTCGGGCAAATCCTTCCGGTTGCGGTGGTGAAGGGACTTGAGCCCAACCGCCATGAGCTCATCGACGGCTTCAAGCCTACCGCAAGCTTGGTCTCAAAACCATTCAGGCGAGAGCTCTCCCAAGAATATAACCCATTTTAATAAAACCATATTTTAGTCCCACAATCAGATTCTTAATCACTTTCTGGGGATGGCCGGATGGCTCTCGGAAACTCCCACGGGCCGTTTGGGCACCCTTTTTTGCGGTCTTCACATCGCAGCGAGGTTTGGTGTCTTTCCAATCGCGGTGCTACTGCATTTTGGCCCGTCAACCAGGAAAGAGCAAACTCCTTGGCACCATTTTTCATCGAACTGTCGGTTCTGCAGCATGGTTGATGTTTACGAAGACTCAGATCTTAAGCCGTGATCCAAAGCCCTTTTTGGGGGTGCCGGAATTGCTGCTGTACTGCTGTAAAAATGATTTGACACTCCGACATGAATGAGAGATAAGAGGCGTGACTTCTTAATAGCTTCAGGTGCACAAGGGGCCATGGGAGTTTCAGGTCGTCATTCCCGTGTGCTTCTGGCGGGAATCCAGAGGTTGCAGAAGAGTTCTCATACTCACGCTTATTGAGAAGTTACTGAGAGACCGGTTTTACGCTTTTACACTTGAACAACCTAATTAAGCTAGACGTAGTCCGTGGCTTTGGGACGAATGCCATGTGGCGTTTACCTTTTACGCTTCGCGTTATAGCTCTGCTCATCGGATGCCGGAATGTTCGGAAGAACCTGAGCGAAAAACCGCTCAGGCTCCCTCCCGTGGTTCCTGAGCGGACAGTTGGTGATCATAGCATCGAACAGCAGGTACGCTTTGCGGATCGCATCATAGCCATTCTGACCAGCAGGAGCGGACATTATTGCTTCTATCGCTCGGTCGCCCTCGCAACGCTTTTTCGCTGGCAGGGTCTTCCCTTGGTGATCAACGTGGGAGGACGAGGCCTTGGTTCGCCTGAAAAGATGAAGGCTCACAGCTGGTTGACGTTAGACGGGAAACCGTTCTACGAGCGCCCCAATGCAATAGCGCTGTACACCCTCGACATGGGGATGAACGCCGACGGTTCGGTTCGTTACTGGGTCGGCCCGGAATTCGACGATTCCATTCTCGGCAAGGATGGCTTAAGCCGCGGGAATTCATCCCGGCAGGACAACGCATAGTTGGCCGCAAAGAAAGGATAGCACAGGGAATGGAGATTGCCGCAACGAACACTTACAAGGCGCCGGAAAACTATTCCTGGCGGGACGTAAACAACGAGCTCGTGGTCCTGAACCTTCAGTCGGGCGAGTATTTCACGTTCAACAACATTGGCAGGCTTATCTGGCTGGCCGTGAACGATGGGAAGACTGTCGACGAGACCGTCCGTTCCATCTTGGAACAGTATGAGACGACCGAGGAGAATGCCATAACCGATGTCAAGGTATTCATCAGCAACCTGCTCTCGGAAGGGTTGCTTATTCCACTATAAGGAGGTGATGGCATGAAGATGCAATACACGGCACCGAGCTTCACGAAGTATCCGCCGATTGAATCTGCAGCGAGTATTGTCTATTATTACACGTATTAGCTCAAAATTTCTTCGATGATCCCAAAAGGTTGGCTGAGGAGCTGGGCTATCCGCTTCTCAGCCTGCTTTCTTCTGCTCTATCATACCTTGACAGACTGTTCATATTCTGGAACTCCGATATAAGAATCTGGAATACCTGCTTATAGTACTCGATGGCCAGGGACAACAGCTCTGTATATCCAGTAAAAAATGTTCCAGACATTGGAATGGGTTTACCGCCCAATAGGGTGGATACGTCTATGACCGTCATATTTGTTCATTTCTCATGAGGTGTTCATCCTCGCCGGGGTGCCAGTCCACGACGCCGAGAACGAGCTCAAGATCTCCTGCTCCCAGATCTACACCCGGTACACCGGCCTGACTCCTCCTGCCGGCCACCGATCATCTCCACTGAGCGAACCACCGCTCGCACAATTCCCTATATCGGAGTTCCAGGTTCATATTCTTCCTTGTTGACAAGAGCTTTTCTGGCGTGTAAGAGAAGCCTCTCAGCAAATTGCGGGAGAGTTCTGCGTTATCGCTCTTCTTTCGGTACGTCAGGGTATACAGCATGTCCGTTTCCTCACATGTCAACGCCAGATCATGTCGCGTTAGCCCAATTGGTGCCATTTCTTCCAGTACAAGGGAAGACCAAAGGACACTGGACTGATGCCCTGCTGTATGAAAGGAAGTTGGCGATGTTCGACAGCAACCCCCACAGCATCCTCAGGTCGTTTTTTTACGATCACGCCGGTTGTTCGATCCTGCGGCAGGATAAATTCAAGATCATCCTGAAATGCGCCACACGCGGCTGCGCTCCTTTTCCGCTTTTCGTCAAGATCTATAAGACCCACGGATTTCCGAGCTCACTCCGCGATGCCCTCGGGTTTTCGAGCGGCACCAGAAGCCTTTGCGTGGCCAGGAGACTGGCCGGCATGGGAATCCCCGTCCCGCGCCCTTATGGTGCCATCGTACACAGAAACCGGTTGGGATGGGCATCCGGATCGCTCTTTGCGACAGAGTGGATGGAACACATGCAGTCTCTGCGGGCATTCGCTCTGGATGTTTTCCGGAACGGCCCAACTGATATAGACGTTTTGGCTCTGCTGAACAACGCAGTCGGGCGCTTTGTGGCCTTGTTGCATAATGAAGGTGTTCGATCAAAGGACTTGAATGACGGCAATTTCCTCGTCCGACGATTGGAAGACGGATCGTTCCAGATCATGTTGATAGATTATGAACAGGTCAAACTGGTTCGTTCCTTCAAGACAAAGTGGCGCCTTGGCAATCTGGCGCAGGTGGCCGCGTGCATGCTGTCCTACGATGAGGATGCGCCCGACCGGATCTGTGCAGGGTATGCATCGGCGGTTGCCGGCTTTTCTGCGGCTACTCTCGCGCGCGAGGTTCGCATACGCGCGTTATCGGTTCGTGCGAGATGGAAGAGAACTCTTGACTCCCGCTTCGACCAAATTGGGGCGCTCAGGACGTCTTTATGAGAACTGACCCGGCCATGCTGACTGCGCATCCACTCCTGAACAGCCTGCCGCTGGAAGAGCAGTTCCTGCAGATCGCCATGAGCAGCTTTGTTCGGACCAGGATAACGCCCGTTCCGATTAGCGCTCCGGATGGCCTGGACTGGCAGAGACTAAACTGGCTCATTACGGCCAATCAGATCGGGCCGTTCGGAGACTGCCTGTTCTCCGGACAGCCTCTGCCCCCTGCCGTGCTGGACCGATGGAAGAAGCTCCGGCTACAGACACTCTTTAATAATATTCATAAATTGCGCGTCGCCGTCCGACTGTTCTCGGCCTTCGAACAGGCAGGGGTGCGTTCTGTAGTCCTGCGCGGGCTTACGCTGGCCTTTGCACTGTATCCCGACGCGGGGCTCCGTCCCATGAGAGACCTGGACATTCTCGTTGATGCGACCAGCCACCAGCAGATCGTACAGATCATGCGCACCCATGGATACGAACCTGCCAGCCTCCTTCGCACGCAAGTCCTCTACTTTATTGAAGGCGTAGAGATCGAGATACATCTTTCTCTGCTTACGGCCAAACGATACCGCGATGCCATGGGCTCGGATGTGCTCCTCGGATCGCGGATGCGGATCACGACCCGGGAGGGAGATATTTTTGGGCTGCCTCCGGACCACGAATTGCTCGAGCTCGTGATGCACGCCTTTGTACACCATGAGCTCCAGGGATACGCACGCGTGCTTGATATCGCCTTGATGATGTGCGATACGAGCATATGCTGGCAATTTGTTGCCTCCTGGTGCCGCGAGAACGGCCTGACAAACATGTTCCTGTTCACGCTATCCTATACTGACGCCCTGTTTGGGCTGGAATCTCATCCTGAACAGCATTTTTCCCGGAAGCTTCCAGACCGGGTCCGGTCGCGGTTCCCTGCGTACAGCACGTTCCTGTTCGGCGGCAACAACTTTCGTCACTTCATTTGTAGAAAAAGGAATCTCTTCTTTATCGCTGAAACACCGGCCATAATGTTCCGTGAACTACTGCGACTCTTTTCCGGAACGACCTACCGGGAAATCCGTCTCGCGCTCACCAGGAAACAGCTGACTGGTCCTGACGTGGCGAACGGGTAGCCCGCCGGTCCGGCCGACACCTGATGCTGCGCTGCATAAACGCGCCTGATCAGCTTGATGCACTTCGATCTTGCAATGACGTGATCTCTTGGTATGGATTCAGGTGTCTTACAATCTCTTTTAAGTTCCTTTCCTGAACGACCAGAAAGGCCATCATGCACCTCACCATTCACAACGAGATAGATCCAAACAGGGACTATCGTTACCTGGAACTTGCTCAGGACGATCTTGCATGGTCCCAAGGTAATGAGCAGATACGCATACTCTTGGTAGCTTTTAACATACACGGTTATTATTCTATGGCAGTCCGCATCCTGTCGCTTACGACAGCCCTTACCGATGATGTGAACGAAAAAAACGATGTCCGCTATATCGAACTGGATCTGGGTGAAGACTGGAAGTGGCTCACTGCGGCGATCGAGCGGTGGTCTCCGGAGATTATCGGCTTCACTGCCAATATCTGGAACATTGCGACCGTCGTGCAGGTCATTAAGGAGATCAAGGTCAAGCACCCCCGCATGATCACCCTACTCGGCGGCCAGGAAGTGTCCGGCTCGATCGATGACCTGATGGCTATCTACCCGGATATCGATTACATCCTGGAGGGAGAGGGCGAGGTGCCCTTCCTGCAGTTTCTCGCATACTGGGATCGTTCCAGCCGGAAGCTTCTCGCACCCAGGAAGGTGTCAGGATTGCGATACCGCGAAAACGGGGCCGTCGTCTCTTCGGGTCCGGCCAGGATCATCGATGACCTCGATCAGCTTCCCTCCCCCATTCTGGCGGGGCTGGTTCCTGTTGGGACGAAGAACAAGCTCGGCGTGATGCTCGAAGGCACCCGGGGATGCCCCTACCGCTGCAGTTTCTGCTTCGAAGGATCACGAATCACGAAGGTGCGTATGGCGTCGCTCGAACGGCTCTCTGCCGAGGCACATTTCATGGCGGCCCGCGGCGCGACCTACTTCCACCTCATGGACCCCATCCTGTGCAACAGCAAACCGGAGCGGATCAAGGGGATCGCAGACTTGTTCAAGGACCTGAGCAGGCAATACAAGCTGCAAATATCCCTCGAGACCTATGCCCAGCACATCAATGACCGGATCGCATCGTATCTTTCGGAATTCACTATCCTCGACGTTGGTCTCCAAAGCATCAATTCTGCCACCCAGAAAGCGATACACCGCTCCTTCCATATGAAGCGGTTCCAGGAGGGCCTGGCAAGCCTCCGTAGAGTGAATCCGAACTTCAATCTGTACCTCATATGCGGTCTACCAAATGAGACGCTGCTGAGTTTCCTGCAGGGAATCGAATTCGTTCTTGGCGAGCGCCCGGTCCGCATATTCATCAACGAGTTGTGCCTGCTGAATGGAACCCAGCTCAGAAGGCAGGCGGCGGAATATGGTTATGAGTTCAACCCGACCCCGCCATATGAGGTGTATGCCAGCAAATGGATGGATCGTTTTGAAATGAAGCTGGCGAACACCTTCTCCGGCGTGCTCTCCCGCCAGTTTAATTTATCGATCCGCGCGTTGTTGCCCCTGGCGCCCTGGGTGAAGCATGCTCCAACCCCGGCCGGAAAGAAGCTTGTGCTAAACCTCTGTAAAGGGGGCGCTGCCGGAGGGACAGGACTTCCGGATGCAGTTGCCCGGATCGGAGGAGGGCAGGATCTCAAGGAATCCGCCGGAGCCGATGTCGAGATAATTGTCGCAGAGCAACCGTGCACCCCGCAGGCCCAGCGTATGCTTGGACAGCTGCAGCTCATGGGCGCATCGCGGCTGAAGATCACCGGGCCCATGCAGGCCTTTTCCGATTGCGGTACGGTTGAGAAGCTGGTCGCGCTTGGGGTACTGCACTTCAAGACATTCCTGGAAGCTGGAGATGACGGATGGCTTCCAAGCGGATCCGATGGTTCGGATCGCCTGAAGCATATAGGACGCACCTTTAACATGAAAGGTTACGCCTCCCTTAGACCCTTTTTCGAGATCGTGGTCCTGCATTCAGGAGAGGACCTCAAGACATATCGCAATTTCGTCGTCTCTGCCTGCCAGAGCCCCGCCGAATTGGTAAGCATCCCTGCATGCATCGCGGATCGGGGAGATGCATGGGTCAGGGAAATGTCTGTCTGCTTCCGGGAGGCCGTGAACAGCGGCAAGTGGCTTAAGGTACCTGCGATCATTGCACGAAAGGCGATGAACGGCATCCGTGACCGGGATGCGGTCCTTGCTTTCCTTCACCGGCTGGATCTCCTGAGCAGTGAGCCCAATGTCCCTCCGTATATGATGGAGGAGCATCCAGGCACCACATGAGCGACGGTCGATCGGTGACACGATACCCATTCCGAAGGAGTGCACAGTACTCATGAATATTTTGATATCACGCTACTGCAACCGGCGCTGTTCTTTCTGTTTCGCCCGACAGCGCCTCGGCAAGCAGGCGGCAGAAGGCGGGGACCCGTTTATGTCCCGGGAGAACCTGCGGAAGGTCATGAATATCCTCAAACAGTCGGGCGACATGGTCCTCAAACTTCTCGGTGGTGAGCCCACGCTCCATCCTGAGTTCGGAGAGATCGTTCAGGAGGCCCTCGACGGAGGGTTCAGGGTCCACGTTTTCACCAACGGAATCATGCCGGCCAAGAAAGTTGATTTTCTAGCCGAGCTCCCAGACGAGAAGATATCCCTGCTGTGCAACGTGTCCCTCCAAGCGAACGACACGCCGCGTCAAAAGGAAATGGTCGCCTATACGCTTCAGCGCTTGAATACGAAGAGCAAGCTAGGGATCACCATCACTTCCTTTGACGATGACTTCAACTATATCAGCGAGACCATCGACCGCTATGGGCTGCAACGGCGGGTCCGTGTAGGGATCGCCCAGCCCATTGTGGGCCGAACGAACGACTTTCTGCATCCATCCCGTTACCGCGAGGTGGGGAGCTACATCGTGGCGCTCGCCGAGAAATTTTATGCAGACAACATCCTCATTGGCTTTGACTGCGGCATGACCCTGTGCATGTTCAGCGAGGCGGAACTCGGGAGGCTGTTCACTATTTCCGATGGCTTCAGGATGCTCTGCAGCCCTATCATCGACATCGGGACGAATCTGGATGTCTGGCATTGTTTTCCCTTATCGGAAGTAATGATCACCCGGCTTGAGAAGTTCAGCAACCGCAACGAAATGGTGGCTTTCTACGAAAAGCACACGAAGCCGTACCGTTCGATCGGATGCAAACCCGAGTGTATCCAGTGCAGGTTCTTCAGGTCCAACCAATGCAACGGCGGCTGCCTTGCCCATGCGATGAACTCCCTGAACAAGAAACCGATCGGTCATCTTGCCTGATCAAGGGTGCTCATGACAATGACCAACAGTAGACACAGCGCATTCTATAATGTGGGGGGGCTGACCATATGCCTTACTGACGCGCCCGAGCCAGTTTCATTCAGCATGGGGAAGGCGTTCAGCCTCGGACAGACCGTAAGTGGCAGCAACAATATTTTCATGACGGCAAGAATCGAGATGGACGAATCCTATGTGTCCGCCATGCCGGATTTTGTACGCCACACCTATTGCCAACTCCCGGAGAACGAAAATCCTGTCGCGTTTCTCGGACCAGGAGGTGAGTTCTGCGCTCTCGTGAAGAATGATGGCTCTTCATCCTATACTCTCTTCCGGCCGGGGAGCTCTGATTTTGAATTGATCTGTCAGGGACGCTCCCAGGAAGAAGCCCCCATCCATTTCCAGTCTGTACTCATCCCGCTCATTAAGCATCTCCTGTTACAACAAGGCAAGCTCTTGGTCCATGCGGGCTGTGTGGCCACCGAAGGTGGCCATGGCATTCTCTTCGCCGGTCTGAGCGGAAGCGGGAAGACCACGACCTGCATTGCACTGACACGCGCAGGATTCTACTACCTCTCTGACGACCTGGTGGTCCTCTCCTTTCAAAATGGCAGGACGGAGGTCGAGGGGGTCCGGGAGCACATGAATCTTACAAAACGAACTATTGATTTCTTCCCAGAGTTTTCTTTTATCAATCGCGAATTTAAAAAAGCCTCTTACCGTGGCAAGGTGTCGGTAAATCCGGAAACTCTCTTCGGCGCTGACCGCATCCGTGATAAAGCCGTCATCGATACTATCATGGTCATACACATCGGAAAAGATGGTCCTCGTCTGGTCCCCGTAAACCCTTCGGCGGTACTGAATGTTGTCCTGCAGAACCACACTTTCGAAACCGGGATGGCCATTCCCCGCTCGTCTATGGACATCCTCTGGAATATCCTGGATTCCGTCCGCGCCTTCAAGCTCATGACCGGCCCGGACCCGTCGGCCATGGGCGACCATGTGTATCGGGAGTACACGGGTGGAAAACCGTTGCCATCCGCTCCTGACACGGTCCCAGTGAGAACCGGAAGTAAACTTCCAAAGCCCATTATAGGTTCTCGTGCAGCGGAGCTCCTGGGAACCGTGCTGAGCTACACCCTCGACGGGACTCGGTCAGAGGCCGGTATCAGCATCGGCGAGGATGCGTTGCGGCTCTTCCAGCACCATCGACTGGAAGCGCATCTTGCGCGATGGTTCCGGGATTCGGGTACAGTAGGCACGGTCGCATTCAGTCCAGACCGCGTGCTGAGCAATGCGGTGGCGTTAAGCCTGCGGCGTGCCGCAGTGACAGAGCGCGTCCACAACGCCCTGACTGACGCAGGCATCGCCTCCATGTTGCTGCGGGGACCGTCAGTAGCGAAGCGGTATTACTCCGAGGAAGCGCTGCGCACCTACAGGGACATCGACCTCATCATCCGGAAGGACCTGCTCACCAAAGCTGCTGGGGTCATGCAGGAGCTCGGCTTCCGGGCTGACCGCAGTCTCGGCTACTGGGAGCCGCGGGGCGAGTGGCCCTTCAGCGACGGCCAGACCGTTGTGGAGTTGCACTGGGAGGCCTATCCTTCACCATTTCACGGCATGCCCGGGTTGGTCGCTGACGATATCTGGCGCGATCCGGTGAGCATTACCATCGGCTCAACCGAGATGGCCAGCCTCTCAGCAGACCATCTGCTGTGCTCGAGCTTCATGCACGCGGCCTATGATCATTACTTCGACCGCCTTTTCCGACTCGTGGATATACGCCAGGTCATGAAACAGGCCGCCGCATCGATCGACTGGGGCTGGATAGCCGATATGGTTCAACGCTCTAGAACGGCGGTTGCGGTCTTGAAGGCGCTGGAATGCATCAATGCGGTCATGCCGTTGTCAGCACCGGAAGGACTGCTGGACCTTACGATTTCTGCGGCCAGGAGGCGTCTCGCCGACCTTGTGCTCCCAAACGACAGGATCATTGCCGGCCAGCCGCAACCGGGCCGATTCCGGCGTTGGCTATTTTTCCAGACAATTCGGCCGGTACGGTGAGTCGCATGTGCACCTTCAAAAGGGCCAATGGTGGTAAACTGAGGGATGGTGAACTAGATCGGATGTGATTCTGCAGCTTTTCCCTCCACGAATTTTCTGTCTTCATCTCTGGCCATTCTTGGAGCATCCCCGGCAATACATGGTTCTTGATCTGGTTATTAAACACCGGCGTCATTCATAAATTACTCAGAAGGGCCAGACCATGTGTGGAATTTGCGGAATTATTGATATCTCAGGTCGTATTTCCGATCAGATGGAACGGGAAATACTGATCCGTCGCATGCTGAGGAGCATGCACCATCGTGGGCCGGACCATCAGGGTGTATACTGCGACAGCGCGGCAGCACTTGGTGTTACACGTCTGTCGGTCCTTGACCGATCTGCAGCTGGAAACCAGCCAATGCGCAGCCCAACGGGCCGATATGTTCTGGTGTATAATGGCGAGATTTACAATTATCGATCTCTCCGCAAATCGCTCGAGGACCGGGGCGAGCAATTCACATCGAACAGCGACACCGAGGTCCTACTGAGGCTGTTCGAGTCCTGTGGTGAAGCATGTCTTCATGATCTGCGCGGTATGTTCGCGTTCGCTGTCTGGGACCTGCCGGGTCGTTCACTTTTTCTTGCACGCGACCGCATAGGTGAAAAGCCGCTTGTATACACTTATCAAGACGGCTGCTTCGCGTTTGCATCGGAAATAGCGGCGCTGCTTGAATTGCCCTGGGTCTCGCGGAAACCAGATTGGGTAGGAATCCACCATGGGTTTCACTACGTGCACATACCTCCCCCCCATACGGCATTTGAGGACATTTCAAGATTGCCTCCGGCAACATCTTTGGAGGTAGACGAAAAGGGGCTCAGGTTCAAGAGGTACTGGTATCTGAGGTTTGAGCAGCGCTACGGGCCAGACGACATCATGAAATGCCGTCGCGATATTTGCGACGAACTCGATACCGTTACCAGGCTGATGAGCCGAAGCGATGTACCAGTCGGGACCTTCTTGTCTGGAGGGTTGGATTCGAGTACGGTGACGGCTTCTTTGGCCAGGACACTGAAGGATTTCCCAACATTCCGAATCGGACATCCTGGCCCGGAGAACGAATTGGAAAGTTCTGCAGCAGCTGCTGTAGCATCCCGCTTCAAAACCAGACACCATGAATATACGATTGGCTGCGACGTCCTCAATTCCCTGCACGAGTTCGTTGCCATGCATAGCGAGCCGACAGGGACGATGGTTGCACTCGATTACTATCGTCTCGCCAGGGAAGCAAGCAGATATGTCACCGTCGTACTGACCGGCAACGGTGCTGATGAGTTGTTCGGTGGATACGACCTGAGCATTATGGAGAACATAGACCGGTTCACTGCCCATTGGGCTGTGATACGGCCGTTCATGCAGGAACCGGAGGCAGTTTCTTCTGCGGCCTCGGAGCTGAAGGCTTTCGTTGAGTTGATGCAGGAGTTGGACGCGACGGGTTCCCACTTGTTTTATGCGAACCGATATCTTCAGCGTGGACGCCGATTCGCGTCAGAGGTCTATACCAAGAAAATGATCGAGCTTACCGCACAGCATGATCCGGCGAGACTTATGGTGGATCTCTTCTGCGAATCTAACACTCCCTCATTGTTCAACGCAACGACCTACCAAATGCTGAACCTTACCTGCCAGTACAGCCTTGTCGATCACAGCGATGTATGCGGCATGGCAAGCTCGCTTGAGGTACGGTCTCCGTTCCTTGATGTGAGGATGATGGAACTGGCTGCCTCCATCCCCCCGGTTTGGAAGGCGGGGCGCAAGGGCAATGGTGATTACGGAAAGATGATCCTCCGTGAGGCCATGGCTGAACGATTGCCCACATCAGTACTGTTCGACATGAAGCGGGCTTTCGGAACCACTGTACCCTATGGGGAGTGGCTCCGCAGCGAATGGCACCGGCTGTTCGACAGGAATGCCATTGCAGCCACCGGCCTGTTCGATGTTAAGAAGATCGATCTCATGGTGCAGCATGATCTCAAAATGGAACTGATACCGGTCCATATGCTTTTTAACATGCTTACCCTTTCGAGTTGGTGTTCCCAGTTTCAACCACAGGCACCGTAACACACTGGAGGCAGCAATTCCCGCTGGAGCATGCAGAAAGGTTGTTTTTGAGGTCGATGGGTCAACATGGCACATCGAGTCGAGGTAATATGGCAAAGAACGGGTAAAGTTGAAGGTCAGATCGAGGTTTTTCTCAAAATGGGACGGTATGTTGCCCGCCAAAGGGCAATAGAGTCCCCTCGGAACCTGAAGCATGGACGATCAGAAGGGCCCCGATAATGGGTCATCACTCTAAGTACCACGCTACCGAATAAAGTGGCCATTATCCCAAACCGTCATTCCGGCATGCTTCCAGCCGGAATCCATAAATTGCCTGGATACCGACTTTCGCTGGTACGACGAACGCCAAGCGGACACCTATTTGTGTGGGGCTGTACTAAGTTGTCGGGGGGCCGGCCGGATGCATTCCATGTGATCGGCGAAGCGCTTCAAGGGGGGCTCACCGGTGGCTCCATGCGGGCGCTGGTGATAGACGGTGGTGAGCCAGTGGTCGAACCGGTCGTTGAACTCCTGGAGGGAGTTTGCCTGGAAGGTGGCGAGAAACTGAGCGCGGACCGTTTGGAAGAATCGCTCCACTTTGCCACGGCCCTGGGGTTTGAAGGGTTTGGAGTGCACCAGGGCAATGCCAAGCGATGCGGTGATTTCGTGGAGGAGCTTGGAGCGGAAGGCGGGACCGTTGTCGACGTAAAGTCTCCGGGAGAGTCCCCGTTTCAGGAGAGCGCAGCGCAGCGCGCCAAGATAGGAGTCGAGGTTCTCGTTCAGAAAGAAGGCGCCATGGGGAACCAGGCGGCCATGTCATCGATGAAGGAAAAGAGATAGGCCTTGCGCCGCTTATCTCCCACTATGACCATGGGACCGTGCAGGGCATCGCTTTGCCAGGTTCGGGGAGTCAACTTCAAATTTTCGCCGATCGACAGGGGTGGCGGCATGCACCCGGAGTATCCCTTCGCGTTTGAGGAACCGGTAGAGAGTGCTTTCGCTCAGGAACAGACCCGGGGGCAGCAGTCGACGCTTTTC
>CAZDKX010000036.1:0-22742 GCA_964505935.1 uncultured Syntrophobacteraceae bacterium | reverse complement strand
GGCAAGGGGTTGCTTGATTGACAAGCCCCGGCGGCTTCTGGTAGAAACACCTTTCGTCCCGGTTTGTGAGACATACGGAAACAGCAGGGGTGAGGAATCGAGGTTTCCTGATGCAGCTGCGCAATGAAGTGATGGGCTTTGCCGTGCTGGTGTTTCTGTGGGCGGCGATCTATGCTACCGCGATGTCGAGTCCGGTCCTCCTTGACGATACCGATACTGTCCATGCCGAGGCCGTGCGGGAGATGGCGCTGAGCGGTGACTGGATCACGCTGAAGGTCAACAACGGCATTCGCTACCTCGATAAAGCACCCTTCATGTACTGGATCGGCGCGCTCACCGTGACCCTGTTCGGGGTCGCCGAATGGACGGTTCGCTTCCCCGTGGTGCTGGGACACCTCTTTCTGACGTTTCTGATCTACTTCATGGGAAAGCGCTTTTGGGGCGGCAGAACGGGTTTCTATGCGGCCCTGGTCTATATCACCAGCCTCGGCCCCTTTGCCTTCACGCGTATCCTGCATCCCGACGGCATCCTTACCTTCTTCATTGCCCTCGCTTTCTACTGCTACCTGCAGGTCGTGTTCGAACCCGAAGCCGGGCGGAGGCGGATTGGACCTCTGGACCTTCGCTGCATGGGCATCTACGCTGCGGCCGCGCTCGCGGTTCTGACCAAGGGGCTGATCGGGGCGATCTTCGTCGGCGCCATCATTTTTGCTCACCTGGTGGTGAGCGGCCGGTGGGAAGTCCTGAAACGGCTGCAAATCCTGCCGGGAATCCTGGTGTTCCTGATCGTTGCCGCCCCGTGGCACCTTGCCATTGGTTTTGCGAACGAGGGTTTCTTCTGGTTCTACTTTGTCAATGAACAATTTCTGCGCTATATCGGCCTGCGCTATCCCAAAGACTATGCAACCATGCCCGTCTGGCTTTTCTGGGTCCTGCTCCTGGTCTGGATTTTCCCCTGGACGGCGTTCCTGTGGGGATTGGCGCGCAATTTTCCGAAAACCTTTCGGCCGCAAACGCCGTCCGCCCAGATCAATGTCTTTCTCTATGTCTGGGCCTTTCTCATCATGCTCTTCTTTTCGTTTTCAACGACTCAAGAATACTACACCTTTCCGGCCCTTCCCGCCCTGGCTCTGCTGCTCGGGCAGGTCCTTGCCTGGCTCGAATCCCCACAAGGAGCGCAAGACCACCGTAAAGGCACGATCGGCCTGGGTATCTTCGCCGGGGTGTGCATCGTCGTGGCGGTCGGATTGCTGGGGTTGGCCTGGGTCGGCAAGGCAGCGGTCGGAGGGGCGGATCTCAGTCAAACCATCGTGCCGAATCCCGACCGCTATCTCATTACCTTCGGGCGCCTGCAGGAGATGACCCCGGCAACCTTTGGTCATGTCACCACGATCATTTACCAGACCGCCGCCCTGTTGATCCTGGGACCTCTGGCCGCGCTGCTGGCCGGATGGCGAAAACGATGGCACCTCACCGCCCTAGTCTTCGCGCTCATGATGGTGGCCGTGCTCTATTGTTACCGCGCGGCCATGGTCGCTTTCGAACCGATCCTCACTTCCAAGAGCATCGCCCGGGTGATCGACTTTCACTTTCAACCCGACGATCGCATCGTCGTCAATGGGATTTACGAGAAGAGCTCGACCCTCAACTTTTACACCGGCAAACAGCTTTCGGTGCTCGACGGCTTTGACGGCAACCTCTGGTACGGGTCGAAATATTTTGCGGATGCGCCGCCGATTCATTTCGACAATACGACCTTTCTGGAACTCTGGAACTCTCCTCAACGAGTGTTTTTCTACAGTGAGGAAAATGACCTGAAAGCATTTCTGGAGAGGAATCCGGGCTTCCAGTATCGCGCCCTGGCCGAGAGCGGGGGGAGGAAGCTCCTGGTGAACTGGCGGTAGGATGCCGCGTATCTCCTCAGTGTGACCCCCGACTGGCACTTGGGGGCGAACCGGAGCCAATCCCCGAAACTCACCTTCCTTGATGCACGGCAAATGAGGGCCTTATGGGAGAAATGGACAGGCGAATCTTAATCATCAATGCCGATGATCTGGGTTATACGCGGGGAGTCAACGAAGCCATCCGGCAATGCTCCATGACCGGCATCCTGCGTAGCGCCACGCTCATGGCCAACGCCGCGGCCTTCGACGATGCCGTGGCCATGGTCGGGAGCAACCCGCGCCTGGATGTCGGAGTGCATCTGGTACTCACCAGACTACCTTCCCTTGCGCCCCCGCGAAAGATTACCGGACTTGTTGATGAAGGTGGATGCCTGCCTCCAACACCCTGGAAGCTGATGGCTGCCCTCAATCAGGGCAAAATCAGCCAGGGAGCGATACGAGAAGAGCTGACCTGCCAGATCGGCAAAGTCTTTGACTACGGCCTGAAACCGACTCACCTCGACAGCCATAAACATGTCCATGTCATACCCGGGGTCCTCGAAGTCGTTATCGAACTTGCAGAGAAGTATGCCATCCCCTGGGTTCGCAATCCCTTCGATGAGACTCCCTTCTTCCGCCTCCTGCGCTTGCTGGATACACCGTCAATTTCATCATTCTGTACCCAGCATGCGAAGGCACAACTCCTTGCCGCCTGGCGGACATCCTTCATGAGGCGGATAAGGGGAGTCGGCATCAGGATTCCCCGGCATTTCTTCGGGGTTTCCCTTACCGGCCTCTGGAATACGGCTGCTGCGCTTCAATTGCTTAAGGACCTCCCTCCGGGAATCAGCGAATGGATGGTCCATCCCGGCAATTGTGACCAGGAACTGCGAAATGCTTCCAGCCGCCTGCTGGAGCAGCGGGAGCGGGAGCGAGACCTGTTGCTGGCTGCCGAGCTGCAGGAATGCCTCGCGAGAGAGGCTATCACCCTCAGCAGCTTCCGCTCCAAAACTCTTGGTGGGAGCCGGTAAGAGCCCACAATGTAAAGGGATAACCTCCATGGGAAGAAAGATTTCCGTTGTGATTCCGATGTTGAATGAAGCGCCCAATGTCCGTCCCCTTTACGAGCAACTCAAGAAAGCTCTCGGAGACCTGGAACATGAAATCATCTTTGTCGATGACGGCAGTACGGATAACACCTTCCAGGTCCTGACGGACGTCGTCCACCAGGACCTCATGACCAAAGTCGTCCGCCTGAGGAAGAATTTTGGCAAGGCGGCTGCCTATTCGGCCGGCTTTGAACATGCCACGGGTGATATTGTGGTTACGATGGATGGGGACTTGCAGGATGACCCCGCTGAGATCCACAAGTTCCTGGCGAAAATCGAGGAAGGCTACGATGCCGTTACCGGATGGAAGTATCGCGGAAAAGGCAGGTTCGATAAGGCCATAGCCTCCAAGATCTTCAACCGCATTACCTCTTTCCTGACCGGCATCAAGCTCCATGACTTCAATTGTCCCTTCAAGGCTTACCGCCGGGAGGTCCTGGATCATATCGTGCTGTACGGGGACCTGTTTCGCTTCATCCCGGTACTGCTGGCTGATAAGGGATATCAAATCGCGGAAGTAAAAATCGAAAATCATAAACGACAATTTGGGAGATCAAAATATAAGTTCAGTCGCTATATGAGGACATTTTTCGACATGATCACCATATTGTTCCTGACAAAATTCAGACATAGCCCCCTTTACCTCTTTGGAAGTATGGGTGTTATGATATTCGGAACGGGGTTTTTGATAGATTTATACCTTACATACAAGAAAATATTCAGCGATTTACTTCTATCCAAGGAACCCCTATTGTTTTTAGGTATATTGCTCATGTTTATTGGAGTACAATTTATTTCTATTGGGCTCATAACGGAAATGATTGTGAATTCGTTTCATGAGAAAGGAAAGGTTGATTATATTAGGGAGGTGCTGAACCACAAACCATTATGAAAACATGCCCTCGCTGTGCTTTCCTTGAGCGGCTCAATTCCGGCAAGAGCGCTGATGTCAGCAATGTCTTCGGATACCACGTGTGACTTCACAAGTCAGGCTTCTTGAGCGTCAGGTCTTCGATCAGCTCCACAATCTCGGTGCAGGAAAGCGCCGATTTGTTGAGAAAATAATCGGCACCACACCGCGAGGCCGTCACCCGGTATTCAGGCAGATCAAGATTGGAAAAGACGCCGATCTTGGTTTCCGGATATCTTATCTTAATTTCTCTTGTCAATTCGAGCCCATTCTTCCCGGGCAGGCGGATGTCAACAAAGATGAGGTCCGGGACCCTCGATTTGATCTTCTCCCTCGCCTCACTTTCATTGTCACTTTCCTCGATGGCAAGGCTTGGAAGGTAGTCTCTCAGCATGCCGGTAAAGGACTTCCTGAAAAACTCGTTCTTTTCAATAACCAATACTGAAAACACCATTCCCTACTCCCTTGTTGGAACTGAAGCCTGGGTTTGGATCGACGGTCACACTGATGATCAGGCACCGGCACTTCTGAATGCCGCCAGCATTCGTGCCAAGTGCCTGTAGCAGGGATCAGCCAGCTTCAAATGTCTTTGCGAGAACCATCCTTAACAAGGATTCGGACCTTTTCATGTATGTTTTGAAGCCTAAAGGTCATTCCGCGTAATTGCTACCGGCTTCAGAGAGGACAGTAAATGAGGGGTTCAGTGTATTTTTCGAGGGGGAATACTGTATTTGCGAGGAATCGCCATTACCCGGTCCCTACCCAGGACGGTCCCTGACGGGTTCCTGTGCCGAGTCCGAGGGATTCCCACAAGGCAGCTCATGATTCAGGCGCCGGGGCTTTACGCCGCCCCCGTTCCTTATAAATGAGGTACAGGTTGCGCAGGTAAATGATTAGACCGCCGGCCTGTCCCAGAATAAAGACGGGGTCCCGGCGCAGGATGGCATACACCAGCAGCAGCCCGCCGCCAGCCACGCTGAAGTACCAGAAGGAGAGGGGCACCACACTCCGCCCGGCTCGTTCACTCGCGATCCATTGGACCAGAAACCTCGCGGTAAACAACCCCTGAGCCAGAAACCCCAAAGCGAGCAGCCCCTTTTCCAACAGCTCAGGGTCATTCGTCATCAGCCAATTGCTCATGACCGCGTCGCCGTGCTCTCAATCGCCATGGGGCTCATCACCGGCGGAACGTTTCCCGGCCAGCTCAATGCCATATTTCTTGATTTTGTAATGGATGGCCCGGCGGCTGATCCCGAGCAGCTCGGCGGCATCCTTTTGCACCCATCCTGCCTGCTGCAGCGCGCGAATGATGGCCTGGCGCTCGCTCTCATCCAGAGAGAGGGCTTCGCCGCCCCCCCCCGCCGCGGCCTTCGGCTTCATCTCAGACAGCCTCGGGAGACTGAGGTCACCAGGGCGCAAGATACCCTCCCGGCAGAGAATCACGCCTCCTTCCAGGGCATTTTTCAGCTCTCTCACATTTCCCGGCCAGGGATATTCGGCGAGCCATTTGACGGTTTCGGGGGGTAGTTTCGCCGTTGGCAGCTTGTGGCTCTCACAGAACGTTTCGACAAAATGCTGGGCCAGCAGCGGAATGTCTTCTTTCCTTTCCCGAAGCGGCGGGATTTTCAGAGTGACCACCCGGAGGCGATAGTAGAGGTCCTCCCGGAAGTTGCCCTCTTCCACCTCCTCGGGCAAGTCCACATTGGTAGCGGCAATAACCCGGCAATCCACGGGAATCTCACGCAGGTCGCCGATGCGGCGGATCTTGCGGTCTTCGAGGAAGCGCAGCAGCCGCATCTGCATCTCAGGGGAAATGTTGCCAATTTCGTCAAGAAAGAGCGTGCCGCGGTCGGCCGCCTCAATCAGCCCCTTCTTATCGCGAATCGCATGGGTAAAAGCTCCTCGCACGTGCCCGAAAAGCTCGCTTTCAAGGAGCCCGGTGGGGGTTGAACCGCAATCCACCACGACAAAAGGATAAGGGCGTCGGGGTCCCCGGTCGTGAATCAGGCGGGCGACCCGCTCTTTGCCCACACCGCTCTCACCCAGGATGAGCACATTGATGTCACTCGGGGCGATCCTCTCGATCAGTTCGTAGAGCTCCTTCATGGGCGCGCTTCGACCGCCGGTCAGGACTTTATTGAGAGGTGGCAGCGCTTCCTGGGCTGATCGCGGAGCACGGGTGCGCAGCAGTTCTTGAACTTTGAACAGCAGCTCGCGACCGTCGAAAGGCTTGGTCAGGTAGTCGACCACCCCGGCTTTCACAGCCCGTACGGCATCGGAAATCGTACCGTAGGCGGTGAGAAAAATGACCGGGAGTTCCGGGCGCAGAGTGCGAACTTCGGTGAACAAGTCCATCCCTCCCATTCCCGGCATCCGGACGTCGGTAATGATGAGATCCAGCGGACGGACCTTGAGGATTTCCAGCGCTTCCCGACCGCTGGCGGCAGTGTGCACGCGAAATCCCGCCGAAGCAAGGCGCGCTTCCAGGACTGCCAGAATATGGGAATCATCATCCACAATGAGGATGCCCTGTTTGGAGGCTGCCGTCTGGTCCGAACTCCGCTCTTTCAAGGTGAGGAGACTCCTTGCTTGCGTTCCTGAAACTTGAGATGGATCGCTTCCAGGCTTTCAATCTGGTGCTTGAGCCGCCGGGCTTCCTTCTCCTTGGTGTCCAGTCGAGCTTTGATCCGTTCGATCTCCTTGTCCTTTGCCTGAAGCATATCCCGGCAAGCGGCAGGACTGCCCATGATGATTTTCTTGACCGGTTGCTGGCTTTCCCTGGCCTGGGTTTCCGATAGACCGGGAGGTGTGAGTCGCTGCAGGAAGGGCGTCAGCATGCGTGGGTCTTCGTCCGCCGCCACATGGGGAAATTGCTGATTCCAACAGTCCCACGTTGCCAGCGCCTGGTCGAACTCCTCCGGGGTTTGTGCCAGGACCAGACGGGTCGCCGCCAGAGCAAAGAAAGCCTTCCGACTCAAGTCCTCGGGCTCGGCATTTTCGGCAAGCACCTCGAAGAGCGCCCGCGCTTTCTCGTAATCACCCGCTTCAAAAGCCTGTAAACCCTCTTGCCAGGTCCTCAGTTCACTTTCGTGGACCGGTACAGCCGCCAACGGCGGTTGTGGCTGCTGCCGACCGGCGCACGCGGAAAGCCCACTACCAATAAAGAAAACAACCATCAGGGACAGCCCACGACGCCACCCTGACCGCACCCTCCACCCCATATTCATTCCTTCATGCCCATTTCCCCATGCTTCCCTGAAGCAGAGAAGCGGAATGGGGACCCTCATGCTAATCCGCAATGCTGGTGTCATCAGTTTCGTGAGTCTCGGCCAGGGCAGGAAGGGTGAAGCCGAAGGTGCTTCCCTTGCCGACCGTACTTTTGACCCAAATCGACCCACCGTGAGCTTCGACGATGTATTTTGAAATACTGAGCCCCAGGCCCACCCCGTCCACCTGCTCCCGTGCTCCCGTCGCTCGATAATACTTGTGAAACACCAGCGGCTGCTCTTCTTCCGGGAGACCAGGCCCTTCGTCGGTGACCGAAAACTCAAGAAAGTGATCACCTTCACGGGTACTGGGGGTCACCGCAACGATCACTTCTGTGTTCGCCGGGGAAAACTTGATAGCATTCCCCAGGAGGTTCAAAAGGACCTGCTGGAGGTTTTCCGGATCACCCATGATCAAAGGCAGGTGGGAGGCAAATTGAGACTTGATGGTGATACCCTTGGCTTCCGCCGCGGGACCAACCCGATAGATGCAATTGGACGTGAAGACAGCGGGATCGAGGGGTCGTGAGTCGATTCTGAGGGCCCCGGCTTCGAGCCGGGAGACCTGCATGAGGTGACTGAGAAGATCTGAAATTCGTTCAATCTCACCCCCGGCTATCTCCAGAAACCTTTGCTGCCGTTCGTTGATCGGCCCCATCAACTCCTCGGCAATCATATTCACAGACTCCCTGATCGAGGTGAGCGGTGTCCGGATCTCATGGCTCAGCATGGAAATGAAGTCCGAGCGCATCTGTTCTTCCTGTTTCAGCAGCGTCGCCATTTCGTTGAAGGCCCCGGCGAGCTCCCCAAATTCATCGCGCGACTGGATACGGATGGGCTCGCTCAGCCCCCCGTGGGAGATGGCCCGGATCCCCCGACGCAGCTCACGCAACGGCCGGTTCATGGAGTGCGTCAGGAAAATGCTTCCCAGCAGCCCCACGAGGATCGAAAAGCCGAGTCCCACAAAGCCAAAGCGGACCGCCATCTGGCCCCGCTCATTGAGGCGCAGCATCTGCGCCTCAATCTGCTGTTCATTGTCCCCACGAGCTTTGGAGATGATCCTGATCCAGTCATTGATGACCGTTTCCGGGATCCAGAGAGTCTTGGCCGGCTCCTCTTCCACCGGTCCTTCCCCGGAACCCGGCAGTTGGGCTACATAATCCCGGTAGAGCTTTTTCCATGGCTCATCCCCGCCCTCGCCCGCCGATTCCAGGAGCAGGATTTCCGTCAGGTTGCCTTCAAACTCCCGCTGCGCTGCGACAAAATACTCCTTGTAGTCTTCCTTTTTCAAGAGGTCATATTTGCTCTCACTCTCGGCCATCCAGAGCAGACTGTCGATCATCTTCTTGGATGCCGAAGAGATTCGGTAATTGCGGTTCACCACGTTCTCGGAAATGGTCATGATCTGTTGAATATGGAAAAAGAGAATGAGGATCGTCCCGTAGAAGATGGAGACCAGAATCAGGTACCAGAGAAACAGTTTGAACATGATGCCGAATTTTATCTTCATACATTTCCCGGACTAGCTGTCCTTCGACCTGCCGCGGTTCATTGCCGGCTATTCCGTATCCGCCTTGCGTCCGCGCCAGAAGCTCCACCGGCGCCTCTCCTTGGGGGTGTCGGTTGCGATCTGGTCGTCCTCCGCAACCGTTCCGGTATAGTAGGTGAGCTGCGGAAAGGGAATCACCCAACCCTGCTCGTCGCAGGCCTCCAGCGCAATCGTCGGCAGCAGCCTGGTCAGTCGGTCATAATGACGCGCTGCCCTGCCGCCAAAATCAACCAGGATGACAAACTCGAGCGCATCGTTGCGGGCTTCCTTGAATTCGACCTTCACGCCCAGCAGGTCTTTGGCAAAATTCTCTTTATTGAGCTCCCGCTCCAGCGCCTCCTGCAGGACCTCCGGAATGGTGCGCACGGTTTCCTGCTGATGCCGTGTATCCACGCGAAAGGGGACAGTGAGACGGAATCCGGCAGAGATATTGTTCGGGTGCTGTCTGAGGAATTCAGCGGTCGGGTAGGTCTTGCGGCTTCCTCCCAGCAGGGTCAGCTCCACCATCTCCGGGGTTTGCACAAACACCCGGCCCAGCGTCCCGTCTGCGAGCAGCACCCACTCCTTTTCTCGGCATGGAAACCATGGCTCCTCCGGCTCGTAGGGACGTGAGGCCAGGTTCATGAGGTCTTTCAGGGGGAGTCTGAGCAGACCCCCTTTCAGGTGCGGATTGACCAGCTGAGTGTTGAAATTCAGGGCCTGCACCTTCCAGGGAATCCCCTGATAGACAAGGCGCTCCCCTTCCCGCACCGTCCCCAGGTTCAGGAGGAATTTGGCTTCGGTCCAAAATCTTGGCAAGGTCTGGCGCGCCGTCCACAGCATCCCCAGCAGAAACAGAAAGGCGATGCTGAGCAGCACCCAGTCCCCCGCCGCATAAAGCACCAGGAGAAAGGCCCCCGTTGCCGCGGCAAAGGTCAAGACATAATAGATCAGGTCCGAAAGGCGCGCGTAAAAGGTCCTTTCCTCGGCATTGTGGACCGGGCTGAAGCGGTAGACCAGGCGATAGAGGGCGCGGCAGAGCACCACGACCAGCCCCAAGGCGGCCACGGCCAGGAGAAAGTTCCGCCCTCGGCTCTTGAAGAACGTTTGCATCAGGTCTTGGAAGGATTCCAGGAAGGGCTTTCTTTTCTTCAGCTCTTCGTTCAGCTGGTAGTTCACCACGGCCAGTTGCCCCAACCCCTGCTGCTCCCTTTGGCGCCACCCTTTTTCCACTTCCAGGAGCCGCTCCCGCAGGGCCTGGTCCTCTTCCCGCGTCTCACTCTGAATTCTCTGGACATTGGCAATGGCAGTTTTCGCCACGGTGATCTGGTTTTCGAAGTGGGCAACCTCACCGCGCAGACGCTCGATTTCCCGCGGTTGGGCTGTGAGGCTCTTCAGTTCCTTGACCACCGGCCCCAGGATCTCCTGGATCGTCTCCCGCCAGTCAAAGCGTTCCTGGGGCCTGGTGGTGAAGGTTTCCAGATTGACCCCGGTGGCGATGCGGTCAAAGTCACGAGCAAGCGCCGTCATCCGGGTGTTCAGCTCGGCCAGCTCTTTCAAGACCCTGGCTTTCTGATCTTCCGTCCTGACCTGATGGAGCTGTTCTTCCTTTTCGCTTACCTGCCGTTTCAAATCATTCAGTGATTCCAGAATAGTCGTCAGAGTCGGGACCGCAATGTCCGCCCGGGGCGCCTCAACCTGCTCGCCGGCACCGGCTTTCGTCTCGGCGGGCGGCTCCCCCCATGCGGGACCGGCAGCGCCAATTAGGAACACGCCGATCAAGGCCACGATCAATTCAAGGATGTTTCGCCCTTTCATGAGTCCGGATCATCTCCCTCCAGGTAAGTGTCCAAAGATTTTACTATGCTTCCCGGTCAAAGACCAGCCACCTCTTTGCTGAAGCCCGTGCCAACCGGATTCCTTTGGGCCCTTGGCGTGGGTTTTCATGGATTTCTAAACAACATTGAAGTATTGAGTCAGGAAGAATCATCATACCCGCGAAGGAGGGAAGAAAGGATGATTCACCGTGACCAGACGGTTTCCTGCTCATCTCATGGCAACCAGGCATAACGACGCACGCCGGATCGAGGCGATGGCGGCTCTCGGGACCGGACTCAGCCGAGATGATCACGATGCGGTCGAAAGCGCTGCCCGCGACGACGGTGCGCTAATTTTTGTTTTCGTCCTGGCTGCCCTCTTGCGATTCAGCAACCTGGACTACAACGGACCCTTCATTGATGAATCATTCTACACCTTTGTCGGTGCCAATGTATCCCATCTGACCAGCGATTATCGCTGCTGGCCTCGATTCGCCGAGGCTCTCTATCCCCTTCTTGGCATAACCGGATTGCGCTTCGTGACCGCGGTTTTCGGGCTTTTCGCCGTTGCCTTTCTCTATAAACTGGCTGAGATCTTGGTCCTTCCCTGTGAAAGCGGCGAGTCGGTTCGCCGAACGCCGGTTTTCGCCGCCTTTCTCTTTGCAACCTGTGCTCCCGCCTTATTCATCAGTAATCTCGCGACACCCGATGCCATGGCTTTCATGCTGTTTGCTTTCGGATTCTGGCAGCTGGCGCGGGGGATCGAGAGAAACAGCCGCGTCGCTCTCTTGGCGGGGGCCGTCGCCCTGGCCGTTGCATGTGCCACCCGCTACATGGTCTTCATGTACCTTCCGGCAGCGGTAGTTTACGTGTTCTATGCAAGCTTGCTGAAAGCTCGAAGAGCACTGATCCCGTATGCACTGGTGCCGCTGGCGCTCTTGGTCGGAGCTTACGGGTCAATCAACAAGGACCATGTGCTCCAGGCAGTTCGCCATGTCGAAATGATGGGACTGACCACCAGCGGAGCCCCTGCCGCCATCATACTTCGTGATGGTTTGCTGATCATGGGCCCCATTTTCCCACTGGCGGTCTATGAGTCCCTCGGGCGTCTCCTGGGGCGAGGAAAGGCTGCGCCTTCCGACCTTCGAACGCCGCATCTTCTCTTCCTCTTGACGGTGACGCTGGAGGTCCCCGTCTACCATGCGCTGCGGGGATTCAATATGTCGCTGGAGAAGAATCTGGTCTTCACCCTTTTCTTCGGCTCCATCCTGGCCGGAATGGCCTGCAGTCGCCTGCTTCGCCCCATGAACCTCGAGATGAATAGAAACAAGGTCTTGGCCGTCGCCTTCTGGCTTGTGCTCGCATATCCGGGCATAGCCGCCACCAAGTATTATCAGACCCGCTGGACGGACTGGCGCCCGGTGATAGCCGGCGTGCGGGAGGCCATTGAAGCCCTCGGCCTTGAGGCAGGCGTTCCGGGACAGATCTACTTCAATGCTGATGAAGGTACCCTGGGCAACGGACACCTGCTGCGAGCCGACCTCGGACCCATCGTCAGCGAGGAGTCGGCATGGCAGCATATGAATCCCGAGTTCCGCGGCTTGAATATCGTGGAGATTGCCGAGAGGAAAAGAATTCCCGTCGTCGTTGCGGTATTCGTTGAGGATTTCCGCGAGGGCGACCGTATCGGGAATTTCCTGGTTGGACGTAAGCTCGCGTTGCCGAATGTTTCCCCGGGCCGGAGGCACAACGGGGTCCGGATTGATCAAGTTTACCTGCTCATCGACAGCCGGCATCCCGGCCGGGAGCGCTACCTGCTCCGCACCCGAGAGAGCCGTGCCGACGGCCCCTGAGCGTGTCCCTTCCGAAATGAATGAGCCTGTGTCCTGCGGGTGCACCACGGATCCTTGCCAGATCCGGTATCCATGCGGCGAATGAATCCCACCCCGGGAGAGAGGCAGCCGTGGCAGATCTTGTATCGTCGATTCGCGTATTCGCGGACGAGCTACTTCGTGGAGGCCAAGAAAAAAGCTGGGAGCAGGATCAGGGAGAATTCATCAAACCATCCGAAATACAGGCCCTGGCTAAAATAGAAACTGATCAACAGGAAGCAAAGGAAGATATTGACGCATCGGATAAGTGCTGGAGCTCTCGCCAGCTTCTTCAGTTCGGACCGCGCATACTTGGGGGTTCTAAACCACCCTAGATGAATATTGAAAAGCCCTTTTAGATTGCCCATGACATAGGATGGCAGGACACTCCACGCATACCACACCATCATGGGCAAACGCAGAAGATCTCTGTAGGATTTTGTCTTGATCAGAATCATTACCAGTGGTTCCGCAAAATTGGATAATATGCAGGCGTAGACCAGGGTGATCAGGGGCAACCTAATCGAATCAATAACATATAAATAGAGTTCGACCGGATAGGAATTCCAGAAAACGATCAGCCACAGAATGGTAACAAAACCCAGAATGATGGCACAAAACGTAAGCAGGGTCGTTGTAAAATAAGCGTTCTGACGTATGGCCGAGAGTCTTTCGATCAGACCAAACTGCCTGCTCCTCAATATGGGCCAAAAGTAGTCTCTACAGGCACGAGAAGACCCTGCCGCCCACCGTTCCTGCTGGCGCCGATAGTGGTCGTAGGAGAAGGGTACTTCACCATAGTTTATCACATCGCCAAGATAGACTCCTTTCCAGCCCTTTAGCCAAAGTCGATCGGTGAGGTCCAGGTCCTCGGTAAGATGACCGGGCGTAAACCCCCCAACTTCGGCTACCGCCCGCATGCGGAAGAGCGTACAGCAGCCGGAGAACAGCATGGGATGGCCCATGACCTGGCGGCCTTCGAAGTCAACATGGTAGCAACCCTCCTCGAATATCGTTACGTATTTCTGAAAGGCGTTCATCCCCCCGGGGGAAGAGACTCTCTTGGTTTGCACGAAAGCATGCTTTGGGTCCGCTTCGAGGACTTCAAGAGTCCTTTCCAGGGCATCGCCCTGAGGATGCCAGTCCGCGTCCAGAAGATACATCAACTCAATGCCGCGATCCTTCAGGTATCCCTCCATCCGCCGCAGGCTGCCGGCTTTGAACCCTGCATTCCTCGGCCGATGAAACAGCACGAAGCTCTCCGACTCCCAGATCTCAATGGCCTCATAAACGCCGCCGTCCGGACCTTGGGCGATCATCTCGACGTAATCGTGGTCCTTGACTTCCCGGCATCCTTTGGAGACGGCAAGGCGCCTCAGACCGTGGACAATCTGAGGATCCGTCGAATCATCCGCCAGGATGATGATCTTGTTGGGGTAGCTCAGCTGTTCGCAGGCGCGAACCGTGTCTTCAACCACGAATCCTTCGTTGTAAGAGACGATAACGACGGCAACCGGCGGAGATTGGGATATGGTTACGCGCCGGTGCCGCGGCCGTTTCAGACTGGCGACGGCATATAGATAATTGAAAAAGGCAAAAAACGAAAAGAGCAAGAGGAACACAATCTGGAGAGACAGGAGGGCAACAGCCGGCCAGGCCATCTTCAACAGCCTCTGCTCTTTTCGATCCGGTGCAGCAGATAGGCGACCGCTCCGCACGTGATGGTGAGGAAAGTGGCGAAAAGGAGCGGGACCACTCCCCGCCAAAGGCTTCCACCCGGCAGTACGCCTGGTGCCATGTGACCTGCGGGCCCAGGCGGAGCTTCATTGCCGACAGGCGGGCTCTCTCCAATGCAATAGAAGCCGAGCTGTTTGACGGGAAAAGCCTGGAGATGCACCCGGCTCGGTTCACCAAGCGCTTCATGGGTGCGGCCGATGAGGTTTACGGGTTCCCGGAGATACCATTTGCCGTCGAGGTATTCATACAAGGAAAGGTTCTCGGGAAGTGCCTCCAAAAACAGCGTCGCCCGCTTGATTTGTCCCCGGAATTCATCGGGAACGCTGACCAGGATCGATTCATGGACGTCCGAAAGCTTCAGTTGTCGCACGATGAGGTGGCTCTCCTGCACCTCGGGAGCGTAGACGGTTATCGATTTCAGCAGGCTTGCTTTCGTTGCCCCCCGCAGCAATCCGTTTGCCCCCTCCAGATCAACCCACTCCCGGTAGCCGGTAGCCTTGCCTCCTGCGCTCTCGAACGCGCCCGAACTGACCAGGCTCCCCCCTGAGCTCCAGGCCAAGGGGCAGGGAAGCCAAACGATCAGCGCCAGCAACAGCATTCCCGCGGTGCGCCGCATCTCAGTTCCCCTCGTTCATCAGGCTCACCGCAAACTTCTTGGGCTTTCCCTCTTTGTCAAAAAGCCCCCAGTGCTGCTCGATCGCCGCCGATGCGAGTGGTTTGCTTTTCCACGGCTGATCAAAGGCTTCAAAACAAAAAAACCTTAAGCCGGCGCCTTCGAGGGCTTCAAAGAAGCGCGCCTGGGAATCCTCATCAAGACCTTCGCCGGCGGCGGTCGGGAAACCGGCTTCCTTAATGAGAAGAGCCTTGGTTGTCAAAAGGTGGAGGTAGTCATGGTGAGCGATAATCCATTGCGCGGCCCTGGCAGGATCGAGCAACTGGCCCCAGTAGGGATGAACGTTGGGAAAGAGCCAGTCGGAATGCTCCAAGAGCCAGGCGGAGTGCTCACCCTGCAGATACTCGACCACCGGTTCGGAAGTAGTCACCGGCAGTCCGGAAGCTTCCCGGAGCAGCCTCATGTGGCGCTCCAGATCAACCGCGCGGTACCTGATCCCCAGTCCTTCGTTGCCCATGCAGTAGCCATCCACAAAAGGCGCCTGATCCACTGCGTTCCGGAATTCCTCCGCCGAAGAGGGGTCCCATATCCCCATCATGATCTTGTCATCGAAGCCCTCGGAGCGGGCAATTTCAGGAATCTTGCCCATGGCACCCCGGGCACTGTAGGACACTAGACCGCGAAAGCCGGCGCTTCTGAGCAGACGCAGATCCGAGCGAATCTGTTCGAGGGACGGCCCGTCAACGTCCACCTCCGGCACGTAGGAGCGGGGCTGATAGGCAACCAGCAGCGGCAAACCAGGATCTGAGGCGAGCGCAACCGCCCTCGTTTCAGGCCATCCGCAGAGCAGCAGGGTGATGATGAAGATAAACACTCTTCTCTTGTTCATATACCCATCAGGATGCCCCCCGGCCAGCGAGGAGCCACAGGCGACGGAAGGCGACGGCCATGGCCTTCATCTTCCATCGATGATGGTTATCGAAACTGGACATCATCCACAAAGATGGTTCCCGACATCTTGCTCCATTCAAAAACTACCTGCATCTCCGTCAAGTGCGTCAGATCGACGCCATACCGGGCAAAGTCCGTCAAAGGAATCGAGACCGTCTGCCAATCCGTCGACAGATGGGCATAATGATTTAGCGATACTCCCCAACGGAAACTGCCGTCACCGAGATAGATATTGGGGGCCTCTCCGCCGTCAGCACCCTTCACGCGAAAGGAGAGACTCCGGCAGGGAGAAACATTGATTCCGTTCAAGTCGGTAGTCCAGCCGGCGTAGTTGTATCCTCTATCAACCCCAAAAATTTCTCCAATGCGGCCGCCGTAGGAAATTCGCAGGATTCCATTCGGCGAGTTTTTGGCACGTTGACTGTTTATTGCCGAATCCCCGTAAGCATAGGTGGTGGAATAGCCGGACAGCAGATTGCGTTCGTCGTTATGCTCGAAGCGGTTTACAAGGGCAAGCTCAAGCTGTTTGTCGAATGATAGATCGTCAACATTAATGTTTCCTGCAGGATGCAACCCCTGTTCAAAACACAAGCTCAGGCCGTTGATGTTCGACAGGGTGATCTCTTTTGCGAAGGCAACCAGGGGAATGCTCACCGCTTGCCATTTCGAACTGATCTTCTCGGAAAGGTATGGACCTATGCGGAGTTTGCACTCTCTGCCCTTTGCGTCAATCAAGCCGATCAGAAAATCCTCATGCTCCTCACCTTTGACCTTGAACTTCAGCGTTTGAAAGCTGCGCAAATCAAGGTTGGGCAAATAACTGATATAGCCCGCAAAGCTCTGCTCTTCCGGCAGGTCATAGACAATCTGCAGGGAATGTCCTTTGCCGTTAGCGTCATCGCTGCTAAAGGCAGCCTGAAGTTTGCCGGATGGGGAGTTCCCAAATAACGCTACCCGACCGCCCAATAAATTCGCATCTTTCTTCTGATTGAAGGTGTCCACCACGATTGTGCTTTCCGCCGCTCCCGCACCGGCAGAGAGATCGCGCGTTATCATAAAGTTGTCCACGTAATAGGCCGCGTCCTTGTCATTCTGTCCGAACTTGAGCCTCATGTAGCCGGCGACCTCCCAGTTTGCCATGATCATCTCCTGGATGACCGTATTGCCAGTCTGCGTCCGCAGCATGTCATACAGGTTGAATCTGGCGGAGTGCCACTGATCGTCGGAAACGACCTGATCAATATCGCCAATATGGGCAATATTGACGCGGGTATTGATCAGGTCCTTCTTTTTGCCTGTAAATCCCACCTCATACCACCTTCCGGCTGCTTTGACCAAGATATTGGTCTTCAGCCCAAACGGAATGCGGTAGTCAAACTGGACTATGGCAAAATCCCGCACATCAAAAGGGGCGGCGATCATATTTACCCCGAAAGTCCCTGAAGCAATCCTGTTGCCGATTCTCAGCGCTTTGGTGGAATCATAAGTGGCATCCTCGACCAGGGAAAGCTGGGCCCCCATTTCGCCATCCCGACCGGACCATTCACCCAGTGATGTCTCAAAGGTATTGTTCACCAGGTGAGGCCCGCCGCTGCCATTGGCGAGGCTCCTCACCACGGAGGCAGGATCATGGTCGGTCGCTTCGTATTGTGCCAAAGATCCTTCCTCAGGACTATCACTGGTCATCAAAGCGTAGTAGGCGGCAAACCGGGCGACCTCGGAGAAGATCATGTGATCGTTACCCTCCCGGCGGTTTGATTTGAGGTGCGTCCAGCGCTTCCCTTCCTGATCGTAGGCGTAGATGCCGACCCGGTTGGGATCCAGATCAGCCGGGTATGGCGCTGCCAACGAGAATTGGAGGGTTGCCGGTTTGGTAAACGTTTCATTGACTTCCCGGACTTCGTAAACCTTGCCGACCAACTGCCGTCCCGGGCCGGCAACGGCCGGGGCATGGTCGGCTTCCTTCACCGAAATCAACCTGAAAGCATCCGTGAGCGCCTGTTCGGGGACGGCCAGAGTCATCAGCGCATCCCTGCTCGTGGCCTGCCCTCCCCACGCATTGGAAATGACGTTGGCAACTTCCACGATGGCTCGGTCGTCCGCCGTGCTGCCGTCGGTCCCCTCGACAACGAGCCTCACCGTGTAAACCCCCTTGAGGTCCACGGGATGGTCCGCGGGATGCGAGGGAAGATAGACATACTCCTTCAAGCCGGTATCCCACGTCGCCAGGTTGCCGCGCATGGACTCGTCCCCGCTGGGAACGAGCGATGCCGGCGAGGGGTCGGTTTCCTGGGGCGTTGTTGAGGCAACCAGGGTCGTCCATTGAGCTGGCTCCCGGCCCTCACCAATTTCCACACGATAACTCTTGAATTGGGAACCGCAGGCAACCCCGAAGATGGGGACATCACCCCGCACCAAAGCATCCTCATAAGGAAGGGAAATCCGGGCCACCAACCCCCTGCCCGCAGCTTGAGCTTTCGTCTTTGCCGGGGTGCTTTTGAGCCTGGCGGAGGCCTGGATGAAGGTCGGATCGGGATTGATCACGCGACATTCGGGATCGGGATTTTGAGGGCAAGGATCGTCGCCGTCGGGGATGCCGTCCCCGTCGCAGTCAGCACTGTGAGGACAGGGATCGCTGTTGTCACCAAGGCCGTCGCCGTCGCTGTCCTTGGACTCGCTGGGATCGTCGGGAAAGGCGTCGCATGCATCTCCGACCCCGTCCCCGTCACGGTCGGCCTGGTCTGGATTGTACGTGTCGGGACAATTGTCTTCATCGTTCGGTATTCCGTCATTATCAGTGTCACACTGATCCTCGTTGGGAGTGAAGGGCACTTCGTGTGTGCCTTTAAAGATGACTTTGAGCCAAAATATCTCGCCATATCTATCCAGAGTTCCAAAACCAGCTTGAACCGATGCGGCCATCTCACTGAAGTTAATCCCATTAAAACCAAATTTTTCATAATTCCAATCATAAAGATCCGATAACGACCCAGATATGCTGATCTTAGCGATGCCGCTGTTATTTATTTCAAAACTAGCCTCGGGAACAATGATATCAGTGGTTCCAAATGCATAGAACAGATTAGCAGTTCGATTGAATCTAATAGGCGTACTGTCCATCTTGAAATTGCCTTTATAAACACCATTAGGATTAGTTGAAAAATATGATAACACATCGCATTGGATGCTGCCTAGCATGTAATCGATTTGCTGAATGAATTCATCCTCAATAAACAGACCGTCAACAACGCGTTTCGAAACATCCGTATCTGGTTTAAAAATATATTTTGGAATACGTCCTTTTTGACTATTAAGAAACATCACGCCGATATTATGATCAGGCTGATTAACAAATATATCCGCATATGCACTACTAGCACCGGAAGGAGTCGTGCCATTTATAAAACTCTGCAGAAGGGAGCGTGCCGTAGGCCAGCCAAACGAGAGCCACGAGCCTTCCAACACGGTACGAGAGTCATGGTATTGCGCACTCGAAACTGATCTTATATGGGCATCACTAACATAAAATCTTTCGTTTTGGTCTACCTTGCCATTGTTGTTCTCATCTATCCATGCAAGCAGGAAGAATGGGGTTATCGGTTGTGGAGTAGTGATCCAAACAGAGGCAACGTTACCGCTTACAGATCCGTCCCCCAGAGGTACTGGGGGATTGCTCGTGTCTTTAGTCAGCCTCACACGGAGCTTCTTCCAGATCTCTGGCAGATCAGGGGCAACTGAGACCTGGGCTTTGACATAGGTTTTGTCATCCTTTCTCGATCCCATGAGGATGTACGGGTATCCTTGGTGCCCTGTCCCCCCCGGATAGAAATTCGACACGACACCCGGGAATTGATCAGACCAAATCTTTGTAAACCTAATGCAAGGGGCAGCAAAGGTGCCGTTCTGGCAGAAGTTTGCACTGGTTCCGGACAATTGGCCAGTTTGTCCTCGTGCTTTCCTCCCCCATGTACCCGACATAGTTCCGGATAGCAAAATACTACCCTCTGCCTTGATTGATGTTGCCAAATGCCCCGTCAACCTAAAACTGCCATTGCTCTTGATGCTGCCTGAGATCGGAAAAGCTGCGCCACTTTTCAATAATCCTGATCCGGAAACGTTGCCGGCAGCATCGGTAGAAATCGACCATGTTCCCGTTAAGTCGCCACGCAATGAGCCACTGTATGTGCCGGAAAGCATCGACAAGAGGGTCGCCTGCAAATGTTCGCGGGCTTTTTCTACGGAAACGAGAGTACGGTTTCCCAGGATAACTTTTACGGAAGTGTCTTGCTCAAACGCAGCAACAGCTTGCGAGAAATCGATGGTGAGGCCGTCTGGAGTTTTCATAACGCCGTCAGGAATACGGATGCCGTTGCTGGCGTCTCCATCGTCATCCAATGTTTGGAGAAATCTGGCAATATTGACAACACTTGGATGTCTTTCATCGACGGCGCCTGCTACCAAGTCGACGGGGGTAACAACACTTTTGCCGGGAGTTGATCCGAGGCAAATCTCACCCACATAAAACTGAACGATCGAGCCTTCTGGATAAAGAAAGATACCTGATGCATCGGTAGTACCTTTTCTGTCTCCAGCAACATATCGTAATCCTTCGACAGCAGAATCCAAAAATCTACCTTCATTAACAGTTCTGACAATAACCTCATCAGACAAGCTGTCGCCAATACCATCATTAACCGTTAAGTGGGCTATGTATATGCCATTACGATCTGCAGTAAACATTGGAGCTACTGACGCTGAGTCTGACAATACCGCAGTGCTATCGGAAGGTACGGAATGAAAAGACCATAAATAAGTTAACGTATCATTATCCGCATCAAAAGAATTAGTAGCATCTAACGTTACCGTATCACCAACAAATACGCTTCTATCGGCCCCTGCGTCAGCTACAGGCTGGGTGTTTTCCCCTTTGCATAATGTCTGAGTGTTTATATTTGTATTGAATGTCCACTCATTATTGTATTCAGAAAATAAAATAATACTACATCTGTTATAATTATTGGTGGTCACATTGATCTCAACTGGATTGAATACTGCGTTAATATTACGTATTGCCAATTTACTATAAAATACATGCGTCCTTGTATTAAATGAGAACGATAGTATTCCATTTGACGTTTTCTTGTTGCTGTATAGATAACGTCTACCTTCTTTCTGAAAAGCATCGGTGGAAAGGGTTCTTGAAAACGACCCAAATTTGAATGTCAAGAATTGCGCACCATCGAAAGAAAAATCATCAATCGTCCCCTCGATAGTCACGGTCCCCGCGTTCTTGACCGTTGGGGAAAAATCGATACGGGCATTATTGACGGAAAAAGCCAATACCTGAAACGGTAACAGACAAATAAAGGAAAAAAACAGCGGCAGGAAAAAGGACACAGATAGACTGCTTATGGTACTCCTGGGTGCAACATCACCTCTATGAGCATCCAAGATGAACTTGTCAGGCCTGAAAAAACGGCCATCCAGGCATTCTTTCCGCATTTCCGGCAAAGCTCGTCCCCCCAGGCTTCTGGGGAGGAATATGCGGGAATGACGCCCTGAGCCGATGTTCACACTATTCGCTGGTGCTGTCCCAACTGAAGCACGCATGATGTCCGCTCCTCGGCATTTCCTAAAATGGGAACAGAACGGCTCTCACCCGGAGGTAAAACCCGTGATGAGGGAACCGCAAACGGGTGATAACGATCCTGCCTCAATGAGCGCAAATGGGGGAATCCTGGAAGGCGGCCGCAAACCATTCTCTCAATCTCGAAGGCCGCGACCGGAAAACCAATGCTCTCGCCAAAAGTCGCCACCGGCCCTCCCGGCTCTGCCCACCAACCAGCGAACCTTACGCTCCATGCCTGTCTGTAATGGGTTTGTGTGATGCTGAGTAGACAATCTCCTATTAGGCTTTGGGCCAACCAAGTCACAATGGGGGAAAATAGGTAAATATGCTCAAACGATGGTGTAGTTTTGAGGTAGTAATACTAGGTAGATGACATGGTAGGCGGCAGATTCAATCCTCATGCGACACTGTCCGGTCGCAACGTTTAGCAACCCGGTTCAATGCGTACTCCGGTGATTTCCTGACGGGTCTTTTCCGCAGCAGCGTGTTCTTCCAGATCCATGAGCGCAGTGCTGATACGGACGGGGAAGCGCGCTTTTGCATCGAGAGTGCGATAGGGTTCGGGAAGGGCTTCCCATTCCTGTTTGAAGCGTTCGCGGAGCAGCGTCAGGGATTCCGGCGGGTGGACCAGCTCGCCGTTGGCAATGATCGTCTCGATCAGCGGTTTCCTTTCCGGGTGGGATTCTTCCATCAGACCGAGGAGGTCTTCCTGCATCTTCCCTTCCCGGTCATAGGAGCGGAACACCTGCTTCCTGCCCACCCACGTTTTCTTGCCGCTGCTCAGCTTGAGCAAGGGCCGGCCCCCATACTCGACAATCTTGTAGACGATGTCGAAGTAAGGGGCATCCGCCGAGACCCCCATGCGCGTGCCGACAGCAAAGACATCGATGGCGGCCCCTGCCTCCAGCAGTTTCTCCAGGCGGTATTCGTCCAGGCTGCCGCTCACCATGATTTTCACCTCGGGAAAGCCGCCATCGTCCAGAATGTTTCTCACCTCGCGGCTGAGCTGCACCAGATCCCCGCTGTCGAGCCTCACGCCACGGACCTTCTTCCCATCGGCCGCCAGGATTTGAGCCACTTTGACGGCTTTACGGGCACCGCAGAGGGTGTCATAGGTGTCGATGAGGAGCACGACATTATCGGGAAAGGTTCGCGCAAAGGCCAGGAAGGAATCCAGTTCGCTGCGGAAGCTGGTGACGAAGGAATGCGCCATCGTGCCAAAAACCGGAAGGCCGTAAATTTTCCCGGCCAGCATGTTGCTGGTGCCGATGAAGCCGGCAAGGTAGCTGGCGCGGGCCACCTTGACCCCGGCATCGACCCCGTGGGTGCGCCGGAAAGAGAAGTCGATGAGAGCTTTCCCCCGAGCGGCGTGGACGCAGCGGGCAGCCTTGGTGGCAATCAGGGTCTCCATCTGGATCACGTTGAGGA
>CAZDKX010000035.1:17737-23336 GCA_964505935.1 uncultured Syntrophobacteraceae bacterium | reverse complement strand
CCGATGAGGCGGGCCGGAATGCCGGCCATCCGGAGCATCACGGCCAGGGAGGAGGCGAAATATTCGCAGTTGCCCCGTTTATTGACGAACAGGAAAGTCTCCAGGGGAGTATCGGAAACCGGAAGGTCCTCCAGGGAGTAGGCATAGATGCCCCGTCGAAGAAAGGCAAACAGGGTCTTGATGCGCTCGTCCGGAGGTTTTTGGGCAACAAGGTCCTTGACCAGCTTTCTCATCTCGGGAGCAAAGTCAGTAGGGAGCGCCAGATAGCGCTCACGATCCATTCGTGTTGGTGGAAATCTGTCCGTGATCAGCGAGGTGGCGGTGTAGCGGATGCGTTCGGAGATGATCGTCTTGAATGGGGTGATGCGTTTCCGGGAGTGCGAGTTGCGGTGGACGGCAAATGCCACCGGTTTATCCAGGGCAAATAGGTATTTGTTGCCGTAGGGTTCAAGATAGATGGTTTGCACGAGGGTTTGGCCCCCTCCGGTATCGGCATGGGCGAATTCCTCCTTGGACGCTGCTGGTGTGCTCGTCCATCTGGTGCCGTCGAACCGATCCAGCACCACGCCCTTCCAAAACAACCGGTTGTCGTCGAGCGGCTCCATTTCAGCACGAAAGATGGCGGCACTGTCCTCCTGGATCGCTGCCACCTGCCCGAGGGCAATCGTGTCGGTAAACCCCGAGCGAGCGGATCCTGCTTGATTCAGGAAAGTGAGAAAGGGAAAGGCGGTGCGGGGGAGGATGACGAACAGCAGGACGCTGAGCGGGAGGGACAGAGAGAACATCAACAGGGACTGAAGGACGATCTTTCCCAGGTCCGTCTTGCGGAGGGTCATTTCGGGATCATGGGCAAAGTAGGAGAGCAGGATGAGGGCGATGGTCACCAGCATCAGGAAGAGACAGAGGATCGGCAGGAAGCTGATGCTGAGCGAGACCAGGCTGGAGCCCACAAGGAGAAAAAGACAGATGAGGTAGATCTGCATCATGTCTCGAATCTGCTTCTCTTCCAAAAGTTTTACCGCGGCCAGGATCACCAGGGCATCCAGGATGGGCTCGATGAGATACTCAGGCGTGATCCGAACGACCGCCAGACAGAGCATCCCAAGGGAAATCCCGTTCAACAGCCACCTGGGGATGTCGACCACTCTTCGGTGCTCACAGAAGAGGGCAAAGCAGGCAAGGCAGACAAAGCCGATTAGATGATACCGCTCCAGGTGTTCGACCACCGCGGAGAACCCCAGCAAGACACAGCCGTAGGCAAGGAGCCGGTTGACGGTTTTAATCCTGACCATAGAGTGCCAGCCTGGTTAGCAACAAAGCCTTGTGGGCGGAGGAAGTACCCGGTTCATAGGTGTCACCATCGATCGTGAGTCCCACCGCGGTCCCCGCCCGCATTGCCTTGACGACCAGGAAGGCGGTGCAGGAGAGGGCTTGTTCGAGGTTGGGCTCATTCAGCCGGTTGAAGTCGATCATGATCGTGGGTGACTCGGTGGTGGAGAGTTCCTTGGTTTTCAACCGACCGGTTTTGGCCGTGGCCTTCCAGCTGATGTACTTCAGGGGGTCGCCGAACACGTAGTCCCGGATGGAGATGAGGTCGGATTCATACCCGGAGTGATCTGAAGAGGCCTCTCCCCGCCATTGAGTCTGGCTTGCCAGCAGAGACTGGTGGCACGGATGCAGACGGGGAAAGACAATCAGGTCGATGTCCCGGGCGACTCTTCGGTATCGAGTGAAGAAGTTGAAGGGAAAGACCGAAGCGAGCATGATCTCCGCGATCCTGTGCCTGCCTCGATGGTCAAACACCATGTTGTGGTACAGGACAGTAGTCGATCCGGGAGTTGCGACCGGGAAAAGCACTTCTTCCGTGTCGACCAGGACCCTGGTCAGGAACGCCGGCATGAAGCGTCTCCGGTTGATCAGCTTAATGCCTACCGGGACCCTGGAGCCGGCAAACCGTTCTTCGGGAAACTCCAGGGTAACGTCAAGGCCGCGCAGGTTCTTTCGGCCAAAAATTCCGGAGACCAGCATATAGCTCAGGAGCATCGAGGTTACAATGTAGAGCAGGTTATTAGCGGTGTTGACCGCCGAGAATCCGATGAAGATGGTCAGCAGAATATAGAGGTACCCGGGCTTGTTGATCCTGATTACACTGGTACGGGTATATCTGCGAGCAGCGATTTTAGGATCTCCCTTTTGTTGATGCTATCATACTCATCTCGGGCGAGTACGCGGTGGGGGATGACAAATTCAGCGACTTCCTTCACGTTTTCAGGGATCAGAAAGTCCTTCCCGGAAAAATAGGCATGGGCTTTGGCGGCATCGATGAGGGCGAGGGCCCCCCGTGTGGAAAGACCGGCGGAGAAGTACTGGTTACTTCTCGTTGCTTCAATCACGTTCAAGATGTATTCGAGGATCTTGTCCGATACAAAGATTTCTCGCTTGATCAGCTCCTGGGTTTTCAAGATCTCCTCGACCCCCATGATGGGGTCGAGCTGATAGATCTCCCGCCGTTTGCTCCCCCCTTTCAGAATCTCCCTTTCCGCGGTGCGCTCCGGATAGCCGATGCGGATCTTCATGAGGAAGCGGTCGAGTTGCGATTCCGGGAGGGGAAAAGTGCCGAAGGATTCGGCGGGATTTTGGGTGGCGATGACAAAGAAGGGGCGGGGGAGATCATAGGTTCGCCCTTCGATGGTCACCTGCTTTTCGCCCATGGCTTCAAGGAGCGCACTCTGGGTTTTGGGAGAAGCCCGATTGATCTCATCCACCAGCACGATGTGATTGAAGATCGGCCCCGCCCGAAACTCAAAGGCGTTGACTTCCTTGTTATAGATTGACAGACCGGTGATATCGGTGGGCAGGAGGTCGCTGGTGCACTGGACCCGGCCGAAGGTGAGGCCAAGGATTTTCGCGATGGCAATGGCGAGGGTGGTCTTGCCGAGGCCGGGGAAGTCCTCGATGAGGAGATGCCCGCGCGAGAAAAAGCAGGTGAGTGCAAGCCTCAGGGCCCTCTCCTTGCCGTGAAGGTACCGGGAGAGCAGGGTAATGGCCGCTTCCAGTCTTGACTTGTTGGTTTCCATGGCTTGCGCTGCAACAATTACGGAGAAAACAAGGAGCCACTGACCACCATCTTTACTAAGCGGTCACAATACGAATGGGAACGTCGTTCCTGGCTCTGGGGACAATCTCGCCAATACGGAAGGCGCGCTGTCCCATGGCGTTGAGCAGATCAATGATATCCCCGGATTCCTGCGGGTCAACAACCAGCACGAAACCGACCCCACAGTTGAAGACGTGGTAGATCTCCTCGTCTGAAATCTCGCCACGTTCCTGGAGAAAACGAAAAACAGGGGGGACTTCCCAGTTGTTGCGGAAGATGATCGCCTGACATGCGCGGGGCAGAATCCTCGGGATGTTGTCATGGAAGCCGCCGCCGGTGATATGGGCCATACCGGCGATCCGGTACTTTTTCAGCGTTTTCAAAACCGGGTCGACATAGATGCGGGTGGGCTCAAGCAATTCTTCGGCAGCCGTGCGCCGGCAGTCACCCAGGAGGCTGTCCGGCTGGAGTTTGAGCTGGTCAAAAACGATCCGCCGTACGAGACTGTAGCCATTGGCATGAAGCCCACTCGAAGCCAGGCCAATGATCTGATCGCCAACGTGAATGGTTGAGCCGTCGATGATCTCGGCATTGTCGACCAGGCCCACGGCGAACCCGGCCATGTCGTACTCATTTGCTTGATAGAAATCCGGCATTTCGGCCGTTTCCCCGCCGATCAGGGAGCAGCCGGCCTCCTTGCAGCCGGCGACAATGCCGCTGATCAGTTTTTCGACCAAGTCCAGATCGATCTTGCCCAAGGCAAGGTAGTCAAGGAAGAAAAGAGGACGCGCCCCCTGCACGATGATGTCGTTTACGCACATGGCGACCAGATCGATCCCGACGGTGTCATGCCGATCGGCCCACGTTGCCACTTTCAGCTTGGTGCCGACACCGTCGGTGGTCGAGACCAGGACCGGGTTTTTCAGATCGGAACAATTGAACGAGTAAAGGCCGCCGAAGCCACCAATATCGGTGATAACACCCCCGCGAAAGGTACTGCGGACGAGCGGCTTGATCCGTGTCACCAGTTCGTTGGCTTTGTCCAGGTCCACCCCGGCTTCACGATATCGGTTCGCTTCCATGAATCCTTGATCCTCTCTCCATTTCGAGACTCTCTACGGCTCCAGGCGGGCATTGCGGGCGGATACGCACAAGCCATGGCCGGGCCCCTGGGAACGAAAGTATGAGCGATGATAGCATGTATCAGTTACGCAAGGAAATAAGCAAAATCTGCCATGACATTTTTGATCAACTGGCTGGTGATGATTGAGCCTCATCAACACCTTCCGGGGAAGCGCCATGGGCCGGGGGGGAGCGGAGACCGGGAAGCAGCCGGAGGCTTCCTGATGGTTGCCGGGCCCCTCCGTTCGTGGTAAAGGGAGGGGTACCTCAGGGAGAGACGGTGATGCCGGGAATTGTCACCATCCTGAAAAGGGGAAGCATCCTTTTGGTTCTGGGATTGGCCTTGCTGGGTGGGGCCCTGGGGATGGCTGCCTTCGAGTTCTGGATCTTCCTGCACTCACCGGGCAGCCCTCGGCTGGGCATCCGGCAGGTGCAAGTTCCTGCAGGCATGAAGGCGGCGCAGGTCGCCAAGCTGCTCGCAGCGGAAGGAGTGGTTGCAGATGAAGGGATGTTCCACCTGCTCTGCCGGTTCCGGCGGGCCGGTCAGAGCCTCAAGGCGGGTGACTATGCCCTCCTGCCCCTGTCGACTCCCGGCCAGGTGCTCGACCAGGTTGTGGCGGGTAAGGCCAGCATCGAACGGATCACCTTTCCGGAAGGGGTTGATGTGTATGAAATAGCGAAAACCTTTCAGGAAAGGGGGCTGGCATCTGAAAAAGAGGTGCTGCGCCTGGCGATGGATCCCGGTTTTGTCAGAGACAATGGCTTGCCGGCAACCAGGCTGGAGGGGTTTCTCTTTCCCGAAACCTATTTCTTTCAGCGTAGCCAGAATGAGGCAGCGCTGCTGAAAATGATGATCCGTCAATTTTGGCGCCATCTTCCGGAAGGCTGGGAGCAACAGACAGCGCACCTTGGTGTCAGTCTCTATGAAATCGTGATCATGGCCTCGATGGTGGAGAAAGAGGCCGTGGTCGATGCTGAGCGCCCGGTGATTGCCGGGGTTTTCTACAACCGCTTGCGGGAGAAGATGCCGTTGCAGAGCGATCCAACAGCCGTGTATGATCTGCCTGATTTTTCCGGGCCGATCACGACTGCGCATCTAAAACGCCAGAGTCCCTATAATACCTATCAGAATCGAGGCCTGCCCGTCGGCCCGATCTGTAATCCGGGGGCAAAGTCCCTGCGGGCGGCGCTCTTCCCGGAGGACGTCCCGTATCGCTATTTCGTGAGCAGACGGGATGGGAGCCACCAGTTTTCCCAGACCCTGGCGGAACACAATCAGGCGGTTTCGCGCTGGCGGCAGAAGCAGCAGGACGTGGTGCCGCCTCCTGAGCCCTGAGCTGAGCGGGGAGAAAAAGCGAATGCCCAATATCGAACAAGAAA
>CAZDKX010000035.1:8248-17637 GCA_964505935.1 uncultured Syntrophobacteraceae bacterium | reverse complement strand
GCTAAGAGCGAATATCCAATATCGAACAAGAAACTTCCAATGATGAAGTGTTGTTTGGGTTAGGCCGGGGAGTCATGCTGGTTATTTCTTCGGACGACAGGGATTGATTGCGCCTCCCTTCCTGCTGCTTCATTCCTTCATCAGTCTGCGGTTGAATATTCGATATTCTGCGGTTCGCTTTTCACCCGGTCCGCTTTTCACCCGGTCCTGTCTATGCGGAGGATGAAACCCCAGTGACGAAAGATCTTCTCACCTCTGAGGCGGCAAGCATTGTCTTTGCGGCCGGCAAGGGCACGCGCATGCGTGGCTACCAGGGCAACAAAACCCTGCTGCCGCTCCTCCCGAAAAGTTCTGCCTATGATGGCGATCACCCGCTGCTCCTGGAGGTCCTGCAAAACCTTCCCCCCGGCCCGGTCGGGATCGTGGTCAATCACTGTGCGGCGGATATCGAGCGAGCCACAAGGGATTTTTCCGTAACCTATATCCCTCAACCGCTTACCAACGGCACCGGTGGGGCGCTGTTGGCCGCCCGCGGCTTTCTTGAAGCGAGCTCGCCGGAGTCAGTGATCATCACCATGGGGGATGTTCCTCTGATTCGTCGGTCAACTTACGCCGGGCTCATGGGAAAGCTGGAGGCCGAACCCCTCGCCGTTCTGGCCTTCAAGCCGCTGGACCGGGCTCAGTACGGGATGCTCGAGATGGACGGGGAGCGCGTACTCCGCATTGTCGAATGGAAATACTGGCACACTTTCGCGCCCGCCGTCCAGGCCAGACTGCACCTTTGCAATGCCGGTGTGTATGCGGCCCGGCGTGCCGTCCTGCTGGATTACCTGGATCGGCTTGCCCGCCAGCCCCACCACGTCCGCAAGCAGCGAGGGGAGGAGTGGGTGACCATCGAAGAGTATTTCCTGACAGACCTGGTGGAGTTGATGGGCCGTGATGGCTTGCCGGTTGGCTGGACTTTGGCTGAGGAAGAAGAAGTGACCGGAGTGGACACGCCGGAAGCCTTGCAGGCAGTCCAGGTGCGCTACCGGGAACAGCTCACCGGAGGCTGATAGCCGGCGGGATTCGCGGCTGTTCGGAAGGTATTGGATTTTTTGGATAACAATTCGATTTTTCTTTCCCTTGCATGTTGTATCAGCTTGCTCTATTAATTGCCTTAACCTTTTCTTAACCAACAATGCATTAAGAATCAGCCGTAAGAATTAGCCGGTGCGTGGCTATAGAGGGGTTTTTTCAGAGCTGACTGCGGATAACGCGGCAAGAACTGAAAGGGAATCGCCTTTTTCCCAAGCATGGCCGGATGGCGTTTTGGCTTGCTGCATGTCCCCGTTGTTGAGATTCTGTCCGGTCGCTGTCAGACGGTCAGGAGACCCAGTCGACCGGAATCAAGTCCCCGGCCCACCGAAGAGATTTCTGTACGCCGGGGGTTGAGAGGAGGGGTGGTCATGAAACCCGCCGACCCAATCGAGGAGCAGGAAGGCTCCATCGAGGAATTCCTGCGCAAGAGAGCCGAGATCGAGCAGACCATCCGCGCGAGATTCCAGCGCGAGATCACGGTGATGTTTACGGATATCGCCTCTTCTACCGAGTTCTATGAAACCTTCGGAGACCTCACCGGCCGGGCCATGATTCAGCGCCACAATGATCTCCTGGTGCCCATCATCGAGGAGCACGGCGGCAAAGTGCTGCGAGCGCTGGGAGACGGCTTGATGATTACCTTCGAGAGTCCTCCGGGCGCGGCGCGGGCCGCGAGTGCGATTCAAGCCACCCTCGCGGAGGAGAACCGGGACAAGAAGCCCTCTGAACAAATCTGGATCAAAATCGCCATTCATTATGGTTCGGGGATCGTCGAGAAAGGTGACGTCTATGGCGACATGATCAATACGGTTGCCCGGATCTGCGGGGCAGCCGGAAAGGGCGACATCCTGGTCTCCCAGGCATATGTGGACCTGGTGAGAGGGGAATCCGACATCAGTTATGACTACGTGGGGGTCAAGAACTTCCGGGGAAAATCCATCCCCGTCGATGTCTATCGCATCATTTGGGACCCGGCTCAAATGGAGGACCTGAGAAGGTCCACCGAGGGTGAGAAGCGCCCCCTGGGGGTCCCTGACGAGACCCTGTGGCTCCACTACGCGTTGTTGGGTGAACGATTGAGGCTGGTGCTGTGTCCCGACGGCAAACAGGCCCAGATTGTCAAACATGTCCGGGAATTTCCCTATCGCGAAGCCGAGATCCGGAATTTGGTGGAAGAGATTGATCAATGTCTCCTGGCGGTTGACCGGCGGGGCCGGTTGCCGGAGGCAAAACTGGTGCGCCTCAAAGAGCTGGGAAAGACGCTTCAGGGGATGCTGGTGCCTGAGGACATCGACCGGTTCATGCAGGAAACCCGCGCGCGCCACCTCATTCTGCAGATCGAGGACAGTCTTGTCTACATTCCATGGGAATTGTTGCATACCGGGGAAGAGTTCCTGTGTATCCGGTACAGCATGGGAAGGATCGTCTTTACCACCCAGCAGCCCCTGGCAAGCAGCAGGAGTCTCGCCCGGCGACCGCTCAAGATGCTGATCATTGCCGATCCCAAGGGTGACCTGCCGGCAAGCAAAGCGGAAGGGATCTCGATTCAAAAGGAATTGAACCGCAGTGACGCTGCTACGGCGCTCTCCGCGGACCTGCAGACTCACGACGTCAACTCCGAGGTCCTCAAATCCCGGCTGGCGGACTATGAACTGTTACACTACGCCGGCCATTTTGATTATGTCCAGGATGATCCCTCCCAGAGTGGGGTGCAGTTGTCGGACGGCAAATTCGAGATAGGGCGGCTCCTGGGTTTGGCGAGGGAGTTCTCGCTGCCATCACTGGTCTTCACCAATGCCTGCCAGTCCGGGCGTACCGACCGGTGGTCGACGGAAGAGCGGCTCTACAGCCTGGCCAATGCTTTCCTGGCCGCAGGCGTGAGGCACTACATCGGCGGCACGCGGGACCTCTTTGATCGTTTGAGCGCGGCCTTTGCCGAGGAATTCTACCGTCAGCTCGTTGCCAATCAAGCAGTGGGCGAAGCCCTAAGGCAGGCCCGGATCAAGTCGATCCGGCGCTTCGGAGAGGAGAATCTCGCGTGGGCTTCCTACGTGCTCTATGGTGATCCGAGCTTCTGTTATTTCGAAGCGGTACCCCTTTCTGCCAACCCACCGCCAGGATATGAAGCCCGCTCACGCAGGAAGATATTCTTAGCGGCTGCGGCGGTGCTCCTCATTGCGGTCGCCGCTTTTGTCTTCGAGATGCTGCGGAGTGAACGGGCGGCGCGGGAAGCTTTGGCCAGGCAGGGGTTCAGTCTGATTCACACCGGGCAGCTTACCAGAGCGGAGGAGGCGTTCAGCAGCCTCGAGAAGCATACCTCACTTTATCTTCAGGGGATGTCGGCCATCCAGCTGAACCGGGGCAATATCGAGCAGGCCGAGCAGAGTCTCGCGCTGGCCCAGGAGCAGGAGGCCGGTGCGGCCTATCTTGGGGTGGTGAAGGCGCATCTGGCCCTCAGTCGCGGCCAGCTCGACGAGTCCGCAATGGGCTATCGCAAAGCCCTTGAAAACAAGGGCTTGGAAAGCTGGCAGCAGGCGGAGTGCTATTATGGCCTGGGGAAGGTGTCCCTGGCGAGGGGCGAGGTGCCTCAGGCTATCGAGGCTTTTGACCAGTCGCTGCGGAGCGATCCGACCTTCATGCAGGCCTATACGGCCAAAGGACTGGCTCTCGAGCGCGAGGGCAAGCCCCGGGAGGCCCTCGACCTCTACCAGAAAGCCACGGGGATCAATTCGGGAGATCCCATCAATGCCGTGCTCTATCACAAATGCCGTGAAACGGTGGAGGCGAGAGCCTCTGCCCACCACCAGGCCCGGATCGACCAGCTCATGACCGAACTCCTGAAGAGCTACCGGGAGGGAGCTGCGGCAGCTGCCGGCAGGGATGAATGGAGCTCCCGGCCTCTTTCTCTCTTCTTCCTCAATCTTGAGGCCAAGGGTCAGCCGGCCCCGAGGGAGGGCGAAGATGCCTATCTCGAGGCGCTCGTTGCCCGCGATTTCGATAACTCGACCCGCATCCACGTTGTCGAGCGGGCGTTGCTGGAGCGACTCCTCGAGGAACTGAAGCTTAGCAGCAGTCAACTGGCCGACCCCCAGTCGGCCTTGCGCCTGGGCAGGATCCTCGCGGCGCGGGTATTGATCACCGGTTCTCTGGTTCGCTACAAAGGACAGCTCCAGATCAACCTGAGGGCCATCGATACGGAGAATACTCAGGTGATGGCCGCGGTATCGGGGACTTGTCAATTCAGTGACGACCCTGAGCAGCTGCTCCATGGGCTGGCAAAGACGCTGCGGGAGCGAATCGTGGCGGTTTATCCCATACGAGGGCGCATCGGGGAGGTGCTGTCCGATGGTTTGGCGCTGAATGTGGGCAGTGCCGTGGGGGTGGCGCGGGGGATGAAGTTTCGCCTGGCGGAAGCGCCGGGAAATGGGGTCGAATTGACGGTGACCGAAGTAGGGGAGATGGCCTCGAAAGCCGCTCTCACCGGGGGAGAGGTCGAATTGGAGGCGACCTGGCGTGTTGAAGAGCTTTGGTAGGCATTCGAGGGGGCCGCGCATGAGGACCCGTGCCGGATGGGTGCTGATATGGGGCGTCGCGCTGTGGGTCGCCGGCCTGGGGTGTGAAAGTGGACCTCCGCGCCAGCCCGAGACGGTTGACGGCAAGGTGTATGGGGTCACTTCGGGGGCTTTCCGCGGGCGGTGGTGGAGCTATTACGAGCGTGGCATCTCCTATGGCGATGGACACTTCTGGCAGCAGGCGGAAGCCGACCTGCGGGAAGGGCTTCGGCAGCGCAGTCAGGACCAGCGCCGTGCCAGGACCTACGGCATGCATTTCGTTGACTACTTCCCCCACCGGGAGCTCGGAATCGTGCTCTATCATCAGGGCAGATACGAGGAGGCCATCCGGGAATTCGAAACGTCGCTGAAGGACGAAAAATCGGCCAAAGCCGAATTCTACCTGGACTGTGCCCGCAAGGTGCTGATCCGGCAGCAGCAAAGCGACGCACGTCCCCCCGAGATCGACATCCGGTCGCCCTCGCCGGATCTGCTCACCAATGCTTTCGCGGTAGGGGTGAGCGGTGTCGTTCGGGACGACTCCTTTGTCAAGGAGCTCAAGGTCAACGGCCGTCCCCTTCGCATCGATCTTGCCGCGCCGGTTGTTCCCTTTGATCTGCAGGTGCCGCTGACAGCCGGCGGGAATGTCATCCGGATTGAGAGTCTGGATCTCAGCGACAAAAAGACGGTTGCTGAGCGAATAGTCCGCGCTGATTGGGAGGGGCCGATTCTGAGCATCGATGAGCCCGCGGAGGGAAGGGGATGGGGCGATCGGGGGCTGAGGCTGCGCGGCTACGTCCATGATGAATCGGGTCTGCAGGAGGTCCTCGTCAATGGACGGCAGATCCTGCCGGCTCCCACCCGGGAACTCAAACTGGACCATGCCGTTCCGCAAACGTCGGGGCTTGACCGGCTGGTGGTTCAGGCAAAGGACCTGGCGGGGAATCAGACCACTGCGGAAATCCGCCTCGGCGGAGGGCAAAGTGCCATTCCCCGAATCCTGCTGGCGTCCCTTGATCCCTGGCACCTGGCCCTGCTTGGCAGTGGCAGTGCCCTCCCGGATGCGATTCCACCCGCCGTTGACGTGAAGAACGTCTCGGAAGACCAGGAAACCTTCCTGGACCAGGTTTATCTGGAAGGGGTGGTGCGGGATGAGAGCGGTATCGCCTTCCTGGCGGTCAACGGCCAGTCGATCCTGCGGAAAACCGGGAAGAACGTCTACTTCAGCCATTTGGCAAAGCTCAATGAGGGGGAAAACCGATTCCTGATCGAAGCCCGGGATCTTGCGGGCAACCGGACGGAAAAAAGGGTGTACTTCCGGAAGAAACTGAACAAGGCGCGTGAGGTGGGTTCGCGGTTGCGGGTGGCGCTCCTGCCTTTCGAGCGCAAGGGTGTGCCGGGGCTTGCCGCGGACGCTGTGGAAGAGACGTTGCTGACAGAACTGATTGGCGGCCATCGCTTTCGGATGGTGGAAAGGAGGCGGCTGGAGGAGGTTCTTCGGGAACAGCGGCTGGGGGGCGGTGATCTTGCCGACCCGAGCGCCGCCGTGCGCATCGGGAGGATCATGGCGGCGAGCTGTGTCTTCATGGGGTCGGTGTTGGAAAAGGAGGGTTCCGTCGAGATCTTTCTGCGCGCCGTGGATACGGAGACCTCCCTCATCCTTACCGCAGTAGACGTTTACGGGGAGGAGCCGAGTCCGGAGATGGTGAGGCTGCTCTGCCAGGGACTGGTAACCAAGCTCCTGGATGAACTGCCGCTGGTGGAAGGGTTGGTGGTGTCGGTGAAAGGCAACCAGGGGATCATCGACCTGGGCCGGGAAAAGAAAGTCAAGAAAGGCATGCGGGTCATGGTGTTTGAGGAAGGAGAGACCATCTGTCACCCCCTGACCGGGATGGCGCTCGGTTCGGACGTGACGGAGACGGGCCGCGGCCTCATTCAGAACGTGCGCGAGCAGATGTCCGATGTGGAATTGCTGGGCAAGGAAGCCCCGCAGCGGGTGAAGCCCATGCAAAAAGTGATCACGGAGTGAGGAGGGCTCTTGAGCGGTCATGGGGATGCATGAATCACGCGTTCTCCATCCTGACTCGCCCATCGTGGACAGGTCCGCGAAATGTACTTGACCGCATCCAAAACTGGTGCTATCGAAAAGTCTCCTGACAACGAATTCTCATTACTATCTCATCATTTCCTTGGCTTCTTCCCTCATTGGAAAAGGGGGGTCTTCCTTTTTCATCAGGGAAAACGAGAAGAGGTCATTTGGCAATTCGATGGCATCATCGAGAACGTAGCATCGGCCAAAGCCGGATGATACCAGGGTTCGGCTGAAGATTTTCATTTCGGTACCAGCAAACCAGCACCTGTCCACCTGAGATTGACAAGAGATTGCCCTGAAAAGTTCCGAGTAATGAGTCCCGAGTGCCCAGTGTAACTCGAGTTTTTTGGTTTGCCTTTGGGTGTCCCACGGGGACATGAGCAACTGCTTCGAAAAGTTACGAGTTACGAGTTACCAGTGGCAGTTGCCTGTCAACCGCGGTCCTTTTCATGGGTCTTCGGGTGTCCCACCGGGACACGAGCAACTGCCCTTGCTGAAACGCTCGACCGGGGCCGTCGGGGTTGCGGGCAGCGGGATGACCGTGATGAATCAATGGTCAAGGAGGCAGTAGGCATCGGAGCGAGTATATCAATATCAAGAGGAGCAGTCATCATGGATGAAAAATCAACAGTCAGCTTGAAAGGGATATTTGTAATTGAAGGCACCGGGGACTCAAATGAAGAATGGGAGGAATGGGAATGGGATTTCGCAACGAAAGTCCATTACAAGTCAACCAACCAGAATGATTATGTTGAATGTGACTGCTGGGGCAGATTTAGTATCGATGAAACAGTTCCTTCGTCAAATAAATATAAAATGAAATTCAAGAAGAAGAAGGGTAATACAGTTATTGAGAAGGAAAGAGAAATCCCTCTAACACCTGGTCAAGCTTACACAAAACATGATTGTATAGAGGAAATATGATTATGACTGGAATAAGTAATAAGGAGGCATGTGATGGGATGTCCTACAAGTGGTGTTGAAGGGTATGTTACCAGAAAGAGCGATGGCTCACTTATTTCGGGGGCCAGTATTACTACTAATACGGGTACTGCTGTCTCGAGTGATGGGAATGGATATTACTATTTTCCACACAATCCAACTGCCCCCGGCTCTATAACCATGTATTGCTCTGCAGATGGATATAGTAATTGGACAAGATCTGGAATCATCTTAAGAGCGGGTGTGGGGAAAGTAATCAATATCAAAATGGTTCCATGATCATCAACCGTTCGGTGTTGAACGGCGATGGCAGGCGATACCGACGGAAAATCGAGGGTGGGGGTGGAGGAACGGGCATGAACTCAATGCGGTGTGCGGGGCGGGGACCAGGGTGGTTTTTACCGGATGGCGAACAATGAAGATGGACAAAGGAGGCTTGAATGACGGGCGCGATCCGCTACTCAAAGAAAAACGTGCTGTGGTTCTTCGGGGTTTTGCTCATTGCTTTGTCCCTTCCCACCAATTGCGTTTTCGCACAAGCAATGTCGGTTGACATAACCTCTACTCCCAACCCCGTCGGCTCGGGAGCAAGGGCCCTGGGTATGGGCGGGGCTTTCATAGCCGTAGCTGACGATGCCACGGCGGCTTCATGGAACCCGGCGGGACTGGTTCAACTGGAACGGCCGGAGCTGTCGGTGGTTGGGGCAGGCTTCTATCGCTCCGAGAATAACCAGTTCGCTGATCACCCGGAATCTTCCGGAGGGCAGCATGTCTCCAATGCCGGTCTGAACTATCTCAGTGCCGCCTATCCATTCACCCTCCTGAACCGCAACATGATCGTGTCCATCAACTATCAGCATCTTTACGACTTCTCGAGGCAATGGGATTTTATGTTTGCCTCCGGGAGGGATGTCCAAAACCTCGACTTTTCGGCGAGCGGAGGGCTCTACGCGTGGGGCCTTGCCTATGCCCTCCAAATCGTTCCCCAGCTCTCCTTCGGTTTCACCCTGAATTTTTGGCAGGACGGCCTCTACCGGAATGGCTGGGACACAGAGCAAACAGGGACACTGGTACACAAGCTGCCGTACGGAGACCAGGCGTGGACTTACCGCTTCACCACCAAGCACCGATATGCTTTCAGCGGTTTCAACGCGAACGTCGGTCTCTTGTGGAATGTAAACGAGCAGCTGGCCTTGGGGGCGGTCGTAAAAACGCCCTTCACCGCTGATTTGAAACATGAATACAGTTCGGAATACAAGCAGGTCCTGCCTTCCGGAGAAATCCCGGTGGGCTTCGATTCCAAAACCACGGACGAGGAGCTCGACATGCCCCTGTCCTTTGGCTTTGGCGTGGCTTTCCGGTTTTCGGACCGGATGACGCTCTCGGTGGACGCCTATCATACTGCGTGGCAGGATTTCATTCTCACCGATGCGAAGGGCCGGAAGATATCCCCAATCACCAAAGGCCTGGTGCGCAAAGCGGATGTCGATTCGACAACCCAGGTTCGGGTCGGCGCCGAGTACCTCTTTATCAAACCGGAATACACCGTCCCGGTGCGAGTCGGGTTTTTCTATGATCCTGCCCCTGCACAAGGGACGACGGACGAATATTTTGGCGTGAGCCTTGGAAGCGGGATCGGCATTGGCCGGTTCATCTTCGATGCGGCCTACGTCTATCGGTTCGGCAGAAATGTTGGGGAGTCAACCGTTCCTGGTCTGGGCCTT